>NZ_CP110395.1:2562878-2883238 GCF_029910215.1 Paraburkholderia sp. D15
CATGCCGCACTGCACGAAAGCCCTGCTGCACATCGGGACGACGCCCTTTGCCAGCCTGGCGATGCCCTAGAATAGGCGGCCTTCGCGGCGACGCGCGGCGAGCGTGCCAACCGGCCACTCGTGGCATGCGTTGCGCTCGTGCCACGCGAGCCGTCCATGCCAATCGCGCGAGCCGGAACGCTGGACCGCCGGACCGCCGGATCGCCTCACGCCGGCGGCATCCGTCACACGCAAGCCGCACCTCTTACCGGAGCTTTCCTCGATCCATGTCCGACGCTGCCATCGAGTTTCATCAGGTTGAAAAACGCTACGGCGAGAAGACGGTCGTCGACGGTCTGTCGTTTCATGTCGATGCCGGCGAATGCTTCGGCCTGCTCGGCCCGAACGGCGCGGGCAAGACCACCACGTTGCGCATGCTGCTCGGCATCGCGGCGCCGGACGCCGGTGCCATCCGTCTGTGCGGCGAACCGATTCCGGGCCGCGCGCGCGTCGCCCGGGCGCGCGTGGGCGTGGTGCCGCAGTTCGACAACCTCGATCCCGATTTCACGGTGCGCGAGAACCTGCTGGTGTTCGGCCGCTACTTCGGATTGAGCGCCGCGCAATGCCGCGCGATGGTGCCGTCGCTGCTCGAATTCGCGCGCCTCGAAAGCAAGGCGGATGCGCGCGTGAGCGAACTGTCGGGCGGCATGAAGCGGCGTCTGACGCTGGCGCGCGCGCTCGTCAACGATCCCGACGTGCTGATCATGGACGAACCGACCACCGGTCTCGATCCGCAGGCCCGGCATCTGATCTGGGAGCGGCTGCGCTCGCTGCTCGCGCGCGGCAAGACGATTCTGCTGACCACGCATTTCATGGAGGAAGCCGAACGGCTGTGCGACCGCCTGTGCGTGATCGAGGAAGGCCGCAAGATCGCCGAGGGCGCGCCGGATGCGCTGATCGCGTCGGAGATCGGCTGCGACGTGATCGAGATTTTCGGCCCCGATCCGGTGGCGTTGCGCGACGAGCTTGCGCCGCTCGTCGAACGTACCGAGATCAGCGGCGAGACGCTGTTCTGCTATGTGAACGACGCGCAGCCCGTGCACGCGCGTCTGAAGCAGCGCGCCGACCTGCGCTATCTGCATCGCCCGGCGAATCTGGAGGACGTGTTCCTGCGGCTCACGGGCCGCGAGATGCAGGACTGAGCCCGGACCGACGCGCCGGCACCTTCGAGAAACGCCCTTCAGGCCGATTCGGCCCACGCCGCACGAACGAGACACGCCATGGACATGGACGCACGCAGCTACGACACCCCGGGCCACGCCCCCAGCGACAAACCGTCGGCCCAGCAGCCGTTCGGCGCCTTCCCCGCCAACGCGGTCAACTGGATCGCGGTGTGGCGGCGCAATTATCTGGTGTGGAAGAAACTCGCGATCGCCTCGATGTTCGGCAACCTGGCCGATCCGATGATCTATCTGTTCGGTCTCGGTTTCGGCCTCGGGCTGATGGTCGGCCATGTGGACGGCGTGTCGTACATCGCCTTCCTCGCGGCCGGCACGGTGGCGTCGAGCGTGATGATGTCGGCGAGTTTCGAGTCGATGTATTCGGGCTTCTCGCGCATGCACGTGCAGCGCACGTGGGAAGCGATCATGCATACGCCGCTCACGCTCGGCGATATCGTGCTGGGCGAAATCATCTGGGCGGGCAGCAAGTCGATGCTGTCGGGCGCGGCGATCATGCTGGTGGCCGGCGCGCTCGGCTACGCCAGTTTTCCGTCGATGCTGCTAGCGTTGCCGGTCATCGTGCTCACCGGTCTCGCGTTCGCGAGCATCGCGATGATCGTGACGGCGCTCGCGCCCTCGTACGACTTCTTCATGTTCTATCAGACGCTGGTGCTCACGCCGATGCTGCTGCTCTCCGGCGTGTTCTTTCCGGCTTCGCAGTTGCCGGCCGCGGCGCGCGCGGTGACCGGCGCGTTGCCGCTCGCGCATGCGGTCGATCTGATCCGGCCGGCCATGCTCGACCGTCCGGTCGAGCACGCGGCCTGGCATCTGGCCGTGCTGGCCGCGTATGCGGTGGGAGGATTCGTGATTGCGGCGGTGCTGTTCCGCCGCAGGATGATGAAATAACGTCGAGCGCGTGAGCTTCGCTCAGCGCCCGTACGGCATTCGTACAACGCTCGTTCAGTCTTCGTCGTCGGTCCAGGGAATGTCGACGTCGGAGATGAAGGCGACCGTCGCGAACGGGCCGCCGTCCTGACGGCCGATCTTGCCATCCGCGCGCTGCCATTCGACGCGGAACATCGTCGCCGGATCGTCGGCGATCAGACGCACCGTGCGAACTTCATCCGGATCGGCTTCCTCGACGGGACCGTCGAGCGACACCTGCAATTCCTGCGGCCACAGACCGTCGGCGGGATCGTAGATCTTGTCGCCGTCGGGAATCAGCGTGAAAGCCTCCACGCCGATCGTCGCCGAGGCTTCGACGATCATCTTGCCGAGTGCGCGCAACAGCGCCGTGGCGCGCGCCGAATTGGCCTGGCGGATCGCCAGATCCCCGCGCGTCAGCGCCTGTTCGAGTTTTGGGTTGGTTTTTTGCTGCGCCATTCGATGTCCTGAGTCGTATCGTTATGTGATGGACAGCGCGCGATGGGGTTCGCGCGCCGCTCTCGCTCCGTTTTTTTCGGGCTGAATCCTACCACTGCGCTTGCTGGCATGACGCCTGGGCGGCCGTCTCTCCGAACCCGGCCGCGCTCCGGTCGTGCGCCGCAACATCGCACGCCGCGCGGCGCGGCGCGATCCGCTGCGACCCCGGTGCACCCCGGTGCGCCCCATCAGCCCGCCCCGTCCAAGACAGTGTAGGTCGTGATTCGTTTTCCGACACGGAGATTTGCCGGTCAGGCCGCGGGGCGCCGCCGCCGATGCCCCGCCGCTTTCGGCGCGCCATCGCCGCCCGGCTTCGGCCGCGCGATCTCCGCGATCAGATGATCGCGAAACGCGCGTACCGCCGACGGCAGTTCGCGCCCCGCCATCGTCTGCACCTGGATGCTGCGCTGACGCATCTGCGGATGGGTGAGCGGCATCATGACGAAGCCGTCGCCGGCATAGCGGTCGCGCACCGACAGCAAACCCGTGAACATGACCGCGCCGGACTTCTGCGCATAGCGATACATCGCGCCGCTGTTGTTGCAGGTCAGATCGGGGTCGAGCAGGATGCCCTCCAGCGCGCAGGTGATGTCGATCAACTGACGTATCGTCGTGCCCGGCGCGGGCAGCACCAGCGGATACGCGCGCAGATCGGCGAGCGACACCCTGGCGCGCGTGGCGAGCGGATGCCCGGCGCGCAGCAGCGCATACACCGGCGCGCGTTCGGTGTGCTCGACCTTGACGCCCTTCTCCGGCGCGAGACTGAAGGTCAGCGCGAGGTCGGCATCGCCGTCGCGCACGCAACGGGTCGCGGCGCCCGGCGACATCACCGAGAGCGTGAAGTCGATGCCCGGGTATTGATCGCGGAAGCTCGCCATCGCGGTGGGCAGGAAGTCCGCGGCGAAGCCCTCCGAACTGGCGAGCTTGATCATGCTGCCGTGCAGACTTTCGAGGCCGCCGATTTCCTTCATCACATGCGCGGCTTCGAGCAGGCTGCGCTGCGCGTACGCGAGCAGCCGCTCGCCCGCTTCGGACAGCGCCATGCCGCGCGGACGCCGCTCGAACAGCGCGACGCCCAGTTCGCTCTCGAGCCGCGCGATCTGCCGGCTGATGGCCGAGACAGCCACATGCAGCCGCGCGGATGCGTCGCTGATCGAGCCGGTGCGCGCGACTTCGACGAAGTAACGCAGCGCGATGCCGTGCAGGGAAAGGGTCATGGATTCACTCCCGGAAGTCGGTTCGAGGCTGGCCTGAGCTTTGCCTTTCCGGCAACGCAAGCTTCGAAATACGATCATTGTGACAAAAAAAACGGCTACCTAGAATCGGTCACGAGCTGCGGAACAGCGCTTTCGCACTGCACGTTGCACTGAAGAACAGGGAGACATTCATGAGCCGTACCGAGGCTATCGACCACGCGACACGCCACTTCGAATCCGGCGCGTTCCTCGACAACCTGAACCGCCGCGTCGGCTTTCGCACCGAGAGCCAGGAGAGCGACCGCGCGGCGACGCTGCTCGCGTATCTGACCGACGAGATCACGCCGGAAGCCGAAGCGCTCGGCTTCACGACCCGCATCGTCGCGAATCCGGTGGACGGCCTCGGGCCGTTCCTGCTCGCCGAGCGCCACGAAGCCGCGCATCTGCCGACGGTGCTGATCTACGGTCACGGCGACGTGGTGCGCGGCTACGACAGCCAGTGGCGCGCGCCGCTCACGCCGTGGGCCGTGACGGTCGAAGGCGAACGCTGGTTCGGCCGCGGCACCGCCGACAACAAGGGCCAGCACAGCATCAATCTCGCCGCGCTGGCGAGCGTGCAGGCCGCGCGCGGCGGCAATCTCGGCTTCAACGCGAAGCTGCTGATCGAGATGGGCGAGGAAACCGGCTCGCCGGGGCTCGATGCGATCTGCCGCGCACACGCGCACGAACTCGCCGCCGACGTGTTGATCGCGTCCGACGGTCCGCGCCTCGCGGCGCGCCGTCCGACCGTGTTCCTCGGCTCGCGCGGCTCGGTGAACTTCAAACTGTCGCTGAATCTGCGCGACAGCGCGCATCACTCGGGTAACTGGGGCGGCCTGCTGCGCAATCCGGCGACCGTGCTGGCCAACGCCCTGGCGAGCCTCGTCGATGCGCGCGGCGTGATCACCGTCGACGGCTTGCGGCCGCCGCCGATTCCAGAGGCCGTGCGGCGCGCGCTGGCCGACATCGCGGTCGGCGGCGGTCCGGGCGACCCCACCGTCGACGTTCACTGGGGCGAGCCGGGTCTGAGCGCGCCCGAACGCGTGTTCGGCTGGAACAGCTTCGAAGTGCTCGCCTTCAAGGCCGGCAATCCGGAGAACCCGGTCAATGCGATTCCGGCCACGGCGTTCGCGCATTGCCAGTTGCGCTTCGTGGTCGGCACCGATTGGGAAAACCTCGAACGTTATCTGCGCACGCATCTGGATACGCACGGTTTCGAGCAGGTGCGGATCGACGTCGAACGCGGCGCGCCGGCCACGCGTCTGGACCCCGACGACCCGTGGGTGACGTGGGCCGTCGCGTCGCTCGAACAGACCACCGGCAAGAAGACTGCGGTGCTGCCGAACCTGGGCGGCACGCTGCCCAACGAAGTGTTCGCCGACACGCTCGGCCTGCCGACCATCTGGGTGCCGCATTCGTATCCGGCCTGCTCGCAGCACGCACCGAACGAGCATCTGCTCGGGCCGGTGGTGCGCGAAGGCCTGCAGATCATGGCGGGTTTGTTCTGGGATCTGGGTGAGAACTCGCCGCCTTTCCACCTTCGTCACGAGACCCCATCACGATGATCACGTCCACCCTGCAAGCCAGCACCGCGCGCCCGTCGGCCGCGAAAGCCCATCGCATCATTCTCGCGGCGTCGATCGGCAACGCGCTCGAATGGTTCGATCTCGTCGTGTATGGATTTTTCGCGGTGACGATCGCGAAGCTGTTTTTCCCGGCGCGCACCGAGGCCATTTCGCTGATGCTCACGCTCGGCACCTTCGGCATCTCGTATCTGATCCGTCCGCTCGGCGGACTCGTGCTCGGCTCGCTCGCGGATCGCGCGGGCCGCAAGGCGTCGCTGCTGCTGTCGATCGCGCTGATGATGCTCGGCACGCTGACCATCGCGCTGATGCCGTCGTATGCGGTGATCGGTCTATGGGCGCCTGCGGGCATCATGCTGTCGCGTCTGGTGCAGGGTTTTTCGGCGGGCGGGGAATTCGGCGCATCGACCGCGTTTCTGGTCGAACATGCGCCCGAGCGGCGCGGCTTCATGGGGAGCTGGCAGTTCGCGAGCCAGGGACTGGCCACGCTGCTCGCGTCCGGTTTCGGCGCGCTGCTGACGAGTCAGTTGAGCAACGCGCAACTCGAGTCATGGGGCTGGCGTGTGCCGTTCCTGTTCGGTCTCGCGATCGGACCGGTGGGCTTCTATATTCGCCGCTACGTGGACGAAGGTGCCGAGTTCGCCGCCGAGCCGAAAGCCCGCACGCCGCTGCGCGATCTGTTCGGCACGCAGAAGGCGCGCATGCTGATCGCGGTCGGTTCGCTGATCGTGTCGACCGCGGCCAACTACATGATCCTGTACATGCCGACGTATGCGATCAAGCAGTTGCATCTGCCCGCGTCGACGGGTTTCGCCGCGACGCTCGCGACCGGCGTGGTGCTGACCGTGCTGACGCCGTTCGCCGGGCACCTGTCCGACTCGCTGGGACGCGTGCGCATCATGGCGGTGGCGGCGGTGCTGATGCTCGTGAGCGTGTATCCGGCGTTCGCGTATATGAACGCGCATCCGTCGTTCACGACGATGCTGCTCGCGTTGATCTGGATCGGCGTGTTGAAGGCGACCTACTTCGGCGCACTGCCCGCGTTGATGTCGGAGATCTTTCCGACGCAAACGCGCGCGACGGGTCTATCGGTGAGCTATAACATCGGCGTCACGGTGTTCGGCGGCTTCGCGCCGTTCGTGATCACGTGGATGATCGAGGCGAGCGGCAACAAGCTCGCCCCCGGCATCTATCTGATGGTCTGCGCGGTGGCGAGTCTCGCGGCACTGTATGCGGTGCGCACGAAGCTGAGGATTCGCTGATCTCGCGCCTGGTTTTGCGGCCTGACTTTTAAGCTTGATTCAGCGCTTGATTGCTCGTGCGATCAAGCGCTTCGTCCCGGATCAATAGCCACGCCCCCCCACCTGCCTTCATGCCGGCGCATGCGCTGCGCACATTGGCACCGGCACATACCGCATCAAGGCGCCGGGTTCGGCTGCAACTCGTGCAGCGCGTCGATTTCCGCCAGCACCTCCGGCGAGAGCTTGACGTCCGCGCTGCCGATGTTTTCCTTCAGTTGATCGAGCGAGGTCGCGCCGATCAGATTGCTGGTCACGAACGGCCGGCTGTTCACGAAGGCCAGCGCGAGTTGCGCGGGCGACAGACCATGACGCTTCGCCAGTTCGACGTAACGCGTGGTGGCCTGCACGGCCTGCGGTCTGCTGTAGCGCTGGAAACGCTCGAATAGCGTGATACGCGCGCCGGCCGGACGCGCGCCGCCCTCGTACTTGCCCGACAGCCAGCCGAACGCGAGCGGCGAATACGCGAGCAGACCGATGTTGTCGCGATGCGCGTATTCGGAGAGCCCCGCCTCGTACGTGCGGTTGAGCAGGCTGTACGGATTCTGGATGCTGACGATGCGCGGCAACCCGAGTTTTTCCGCCGCGCGCAGAAATTGCGCGACGCCCCACGGCGTTTCGTTCGACACACCCACGTGGCGCACCTTGCCTGCCTTCACGAATTCCGCGAGCACCGACAGCGTTTCCTCGATCGGCACCGTGTATTCGTCCTCCACCCACGGATACGCCGAACGGCCGAACGTCATCGTGCTGCGGTCCGGCCAGTGCAGCTGATACAGATCCACGTAATCGGTCTGAAGACGCTTGAGGCTATCGTTCAGCGCCTCGGTCAGATTCTGGCGGTCGAACTGGTTGCCCGCGCCGCGGATATGGCGCGGGTTATGCGGTTGACGCGCGGGGCCGGCGATCTTGGTGGCGAGCACGATCTTTTCGCGCAGGCCGGCATGCTTCGCGAGCCACGTGCCGATGAAGCGTTCCGTCGCGCCCTGGGTTTCCGCGCGCGGCGGGACCGGA
This sequence comes from Paraburkholderia sp. D15, assembly GCF_029910215.1. Classification (NCBI taxonomy): domain Bacteria; kingdom Pseudomonadati; phylum Pseudomonadota; class Betaproteobacteria; order Burkholderiales; family Burkholderiaceae; genus Paraburkholderia; species Paraburkholderia sp. D15. Next base: position 2,570,630 of record NZ_CP110395.1, read on the forward strand.
TACATTTCGGCGGTATCGATCAGATTGATGCCGTGATCGAGCGCGTAGTCGATCTGCGCGTGCGCGTCCTGTTCGGTGTTCTGCTCGCCCCATGTCATGGTGCCCAGACCGATCAGGCTGACCTGCACATCGGAGTCGCCGAGTCTGCGGTATTCCATCGAACTTGTCCTGTTAAGTTAGCGTGTGTGAACTGCGTGTGTGAACGGAAAGCGGCGACGTTACCACGCTCACGCATAGCGTGCAGTGAGGCTAGAATGCGGCGGGCGCATACCGTCATTCTCAGGCCGATTCTCTCCATGAACCCCGAACTCCTCGAACTGCTGGTCACGCGCGTGATGCCCTACGGGAAATATAAAGGCCGCGTGATTGCCGACCTGCCTGGCCACTATCTAAACTGGTTTGCGAGCCAGGGCTTCCCGCCTGGAGAGATAGGCCGCTTGCTCGCGTTGATGCAGGAGATCGATCACAACGGTCTGAAGCCTTTGCTCGAACCGTTGCGTAAGCGCTGATCTTTTGTATCTTCTGCGAGGCACGTGACGTTATCCCGTGGCGATGTCTGTGCGCATACCGATAGTCGCCGCGCCGCTTTGAAAGCGTCCTGCGACACGCCGCAAAGCTGCATGAAAGTCGTTGCGCAGGCAACGTGCAAGCTATGTAGGCGTGTACAAATTCATACAGACTTTTTCTTGCATGACGTGCGCGCGTGGACTTAAATCAGGCTAGTTGATCCACGCTGTTCCGCGAGTTTCCCCACCGTTTTTTCCCGTTGTTTTTCTAGTGTCGCGCTCCGCCGTTTTGCTTATCCGTTCGACGCACCGCCCTTCGTCACTACCGCATCATTGCCTGCCCGTTCATGTCTGACCTGAATCTCTCCGCGCTACTGGAATTTATTGGCCACGACCTCTCGCCCGTGCGTGCGGTCCTTGTGTTCTTCACGATCGGGTATCTGGTGGTCGGACTGCCTGTCCATTTCCGCCAGGGCGCGGCGTCGCGCGATATCTGGGGCACGGCGGCAGGCGTGACGATGGCCGCGATCTACGCGGCGTTCCTCATCGGCGTGTACCCCGCCCTGCATCATCCGGCTTTGATGCATTGACGACGGGACCGGTTGCGCGAGCGCGCGACCGGTGAATGGTGAATGGCGGGTGGTTGCGCTTAACCGGCGGACGGCGTCGGCGCGGAAAGATAGGCGAGCAGTTGAGCCACCGCATGATCGACGGATGTGCGATCGGTTTCGATCAGTACGTCCGGCGCGAGCGGCGTTTCGAAGGGATCGGAAATGCCGGTGAAGTGCGCAATCTCGCCACGCCTTGCACGCACGTAGAGTCCCTTCGGATCGCGCGCCTCGCACACCGCCAGCGGCGCATTCACGAACACCTCGACAAAGCCTTCACCGACGATGTCGCGTGCCGCTTGCCGATGCCGCTCTTCGGGCGAAATCACCGCGGCGATCGCGACGAAACCTTGCTGCATGAACAGTGCCGCGACGTGTGCGACGCGCCGCAGGTTTTCGGTGCGATCCTCGTGCGTGAAACCGAGGTCGGCATTCAAACCGCGCCGCAGCACATCGCCGTCGAGCACGATGGACGGTCGGCCCGCTTCCTTCAGGCGCCGGTGCAACGCGTTGGCGAGCGTCGATTTGCCCGCGCCGGATAAGCCCGTCATCCAGATCACCGCCCCGCGCGATCCGCTCATGCCGGACGCTCCGTACGAAGGGTGGCGGATGTGGTGGGCGTGCCGGCCGTATCGGCGACGACGTTCGCACCGTTAGCGATGTCGGGCGACGCGTTCGTTGCATCGACCAACGACGAAACGAACGATTCATCGGCGGCAACGAGCTGCGGACCCAGGCCGTCGATCAACGGTTGCAGCAGCGCCGCGCGCGGCTGCCAGCGTTGCAGCGAAGTCTTGTAGAGCGGCCGGCGCACCTGCACCGCGCTGGCGGTGCTCACCTGACGCGTGGTCCGGTGAAACGCCAGACAGCGCTCGTCCCACTCGAGCCCGCAGTGCGCGAGAATGCGGCGTACCTCGCCTTCGAAATCGCCGACCAGCTCCTCGTATTTGACTTCGATCATCACGCCCTCGGGCAGCACGCTTTGCCAGTGTTTCATCAACGTGTCGTAGGCACGGTAGTAACGGCCCAGTTCGCCGAGATCGTAGCCGAACGGGACGTCGTGAAAAATCCGCGAAAAAATCGACAGGCAGGTTTGCAACGGCGAACGGCTGCTATGGATGAAGCGCGCGTTCGGCAACGCCAGGTGAATCAACCCGACGTTGATGAAATTGAACGGGTACTTGTCGGTGAAATGCGTGTAGCGCGATGTCGGGTTTGGCAGCGCGTCTTGCACTTCGTCTTGCGCTTCTTTCCGCACGCCACTTGATGCCGATGCCGTAGCTTGACCGCCTGCGTCGTCCGGCATCGTACTCTGGATTTCCGGCAAAGCGCCATGGATACGCCGCAGATAATCCGCGCCCAATGCGCGTAGCGGCGCCGCGCCCACGTCGCGCAGCGCGTCGATGTCGATCTTCAATGGATCGGCGGGATCGCGCCGGATGCCATTCACCAGCGCCTCGCCGAATTCCGTGCGCTCGCCGGTGCCGAACACCTGCGGATGGCTCGCGAGAATCTGCTCGATCAAGGTCGACCCCGAACGCGGCATGCCGACGATAAAAATCGGCGCCGCCGACGCATCGCCCAGGCCGCCCTTCGCCGCGATCACCTCCGCGTTCAGCAAGCCGGGCAGATTGGAAAACAGACCGAAGGCTTCGGCTTCGTTGTAACGCACGCCAGGGCGATGCAGCGCGTTGGCCTTCAGCAGTTGATCGAAGGACTCGTCGTTGCGGCCCATGTCCGATAACGCCTGACCGTACGCGAAGTGGATTTCGGCCTGATCGGCGGGCTTCAATGCGGCGGCGTTGTCGACCAGTTGCTTCATCGCGGCGAACACGGGGTCGTCGGGACTCAGGCGTTTGGACTGAACGAAGTTGCGGTAATAGAGCGGCACCATCGGCGCGGCTTCGATCGCGTGCCGATACGCGTCGTGCGCTTCGTCGAAGCGGCCGAGCGCGTGCAGACAGTTGCCGAGATTGTTGTGCGAGCCATCGGCCTTCGGATTGAGGCGCACCGCGTCGCGATACGCGCCGGCTGCCGCGTCGAGACGGCGCATCTGCTCGAAACACCAGCCGAGACCGTGATGCAGATCGGCGTTGCCCGGATCGAACATCAGCGCGGCGCCGTACGCGATTTCCGCATCGTTGAAACGGTTCAGGACGGCGAGCGTCGCGGCGCGGCGCTCATGAATGACGGGATTGGCGGGTTCGAACGCGCGCGCGGTGTCGAAACATTGCAGCGCGTTGTCGAGTTCGCCGCGCGCCGCGCAGGCTTCGCCTTCGGCGAGCCAGTCGGACGCGGTAGCCGGCTGTGGATCGTGCTTCATTGACGGCTGTTCTTTTGCAGGCTTCGCATCGAGCGGTCCTGGCAGTGGGAGGATGCATGCATGGCGTCCGGACTTGGGGCAATCCACCGGCCGGACGTCAAGGTATTGTCTGACGGGAAAGTAACAGCCGCGCCATACAGTTACGTTGCAAAATTTTAACTAACTGTTACAGGGCGATGACGCCGTGATACGTCGGAAGATCGCGGCGACGCGCGATGGCTAGGGTGCGCCTTTCGCCACGGTGGATTGCGCTGCCTTACCAACGATGTCGATCGGTAATCTGCGGACACAAATGGCGCTGAACTCGTGCACGTGCGACGCTTCTCACAGCTATATGAGGAGACGATCGTGAGCAGGCTCATTGTGTCGATGGCGCTGTTGGCGGCGGTGGCGGGTTTAGGCGGTTGCGTGGTCGCGCCGCCGTACGACTACGCGTACGCCCAGCCGTATTACCCCGACTATGGCTACGGATACGGACCGCCGTATGGACCGGCGTACGGGTCGGTCGGTATCTGGGGCGGCTGGGGCGGATGCTGTTATTACCATGGCGGCAACGGATACTGGCATGGCCGCGGCGGCTGGCATGGGGGCGGCTGGCACGGCGGTGGTGGCGGCTGGCATGGGGGCGCCGGCGGCGGCGGGTATCACGGCGGCGGCAGCGCGTGGAGTGGAGGTGGTTCTGGAGGACGGGGGCGGTGAGGCTTTTTGCGGTTTCGCGTTCCCACGCGTGATTGCCGATTAGTGCGCACAGCATTTTGCGCTGCTGTCCAATTTCACATCGGGGCACACCTGTCGGTCGCCGGCGCATCCCGGCGAACTCGCGTCATGCGGTAAAATCGGCGTTTTGAATCAAGCCGTTGGCCGTCTTATGTCTGCTCCTCGAACTCCCAGTCCGCGTCGCGTCAGCGTTGCACCGATGATGGACTGGACCGATCGTCACTGTCGCTCGCTGCATCGCGTGATTTCGCGCCATACGTGGCTGTATACGGAAATGGTGACGACCGGCGCGCTATTGCATGGCGACGTGCCGCGTCATCTCGCGTTTACACCCGACGAAGCCCCGGTTGCCTTGCAACTCGGCGGCAGCGAGCCCGACGATCTCGCGCGCTCGGCCAAACTCGGCGAGCAATGGGGCTACGACGAAATCAATCTGAACTGCGGCTGCCCGTCCGAGCGCGTGCAACGCGGCGCATTCGGCGCGTGCCTGATGAACGAGCCGCGACTGGTCGCCGATTGCGTGAAGGCAATGCGCGATGTCGTCTCGGTACCGGTGACGGTCAAGCATCGGATCGGCGTTGATGCAGTCGAGGAATACGGCTTCGTGCGCGATTTCGTCGGCACGATCGCGGAGGCGGGTTGCGAGGTGTTTATCGTGCATGCGCGCAACGCGATTCTCAAAGGCTTGAGCCCGAAGGAAAACCGTGAAATTCCGCCGCTGAAGTACGACTACGCCTATCAGCTGAAGCGCGATTTCCCGCATCTGGAAATCATCATCAACGGTGGCATCAAAACGCTGGACGAAGTGGAGACGCATCTCCAGCACGTCGACGGTGTGATGCTCGGGCGCGAGGCTTATCACAATCCGTACGTGCTCGCGGATGTCGATGCGCGCTTCTACGGTTCGACGCAAACGCCGCTGACGCGCGAGCAGGTCGAGGCGCAACTGATCGACTACTGCGCAGCCGAAATGGCGCGTGGCACGTATCTCGGCGCGATCACACGGCATGCGCTTGGTTTGTATCGCGGTGAGGCGGGGGCGCGTGGCTGGCGTCGCGTGTTGTCCGACAGCAAGCGCCTCGCCGCGCGAGATCTGAGCATCTTCGACGAGGCAAGACAGCATCTGCGCGAGCCTGTCGAAATTTTTGAATAAAGGACTAGGCAAACGGGAATCTTGTTCGTATAATCTCGTTTCTTCGCTGACGCGCCAGTGTTTTTAGACAAAGCGTCTTAGGCAAGTCAGGCAGATCTTAGTGGTGGCTGTAGCTCAGTTGGTAGAGTCCAGGATTGTGATTCCTGTCGTCGTGGGTTCGAGTCCCATCAGCCACCCCACAGAATTCAAGCAGTAAAGAGAGTTAAAAAAACGGCGTTGTGAGAAATCACAACGCCGTTTTTGTTTTGGCCGATCTAATTCGATGCGCCACATGAATCGCAACATCCCGCCCTTCTTCCAGCCCTAACGAACCGCGAAATTCCCGCCCAAGCGGGTCTTATCGCGACATCAAAGCGGATCACACAAGTCACACTTCCAGGCGACGTCCAAGCGCTAACCCTGACGCAGCATTTCATTCGCGAACAACACCTTGGACGTGACTAGCGCCGGCAAGGTCACGACACACTGGCCACGCGTCGCTCTGGACGACAAAGGAATCATCCGCATTTCCGCAAAGTAAATCTCGACCGCGGCTTCCAGCGCGTCGAGAGCCTGCACGATGGCATTGGCTTCGTTGTCGCCAACACTGGTCGCTTCCGGCACATCGGCAAACGTGACGAACAGGGTGCTGTTGGAATGGGGCGTCAGGTCAATGGGATACGACAACGTACAGTTCTCCCGAGGTCCGCGTCTCGCCTGCAGGTGGCTTTGTTTCCCTGGCCGCTTTTTGAACCTGGTGTACTTCATTCGCCCCTCGTAGGTAGAAAAAGGGCACACATCACATATGTCATACCAAAAACGCGCCGCGCACCTGTGCCATCGCCATACGTTTATCCCTCCTACTCTCACACCCTTTTTCCCCGAAACCCCCTTTGCCGCCGGGGTCGGACCACCGCTCTCCCTTGCCCCGCCTAGGTCTGACAGATTATTTCAGTATCGAGAACAGTAATTTCAGATTATCGGTACAAATTTTCAATAGTAGGGGTATACACTGCCTTCCATCGACGTTGCAGACACACCCCTCCGGATCCTGCGACGCCATCCTGAACTGAAGTCGAAACGTTATTGGAGTCACACCATGAAGACCAAACTCATCGCCGCTGTTCTCGTCGCCGTTTCCGCCTCGATCGCTGCTCCCGCGTTTGCCAGCGGCTACGGTCCGGCTCCGTTCTACCGTCCGGCTGCCGGCGCTCCGGCTTCGCAACAAGGCCAGAACGCACAGACCGTCGCGGTCGAACAGGCTAACGCGCAAGCCAATTCGTACGGCGGCGTGAAGAGCGTGTCGACCCAATCGGGTACGCGTGAGCCGGTGTCGGGCCCGCAATCGGTTTTCTTCGGCCACTAAGCCGAGCCAGAGCAGTCACGCAGTCAGCAAGAGCAGTGCGCAGTGCGCAGTACGTAGAAGGTAGTCAGTAGTCAGCGTTGAAACTGCTGCCGCCACGGGCAGCGGGTGAACCGGGCGCCGTGCATGAGCGATTCATGCCGGCGCCCGGTTCCGTTTACGTCCTGAATACGCCCTGAAAAATGTCATCCACGACGGCCGGGGATGCCGCGCGAGGTTCACCCGCCCGCCGCTTTGGCTACGTGGCAAGTTCGGCATCGATCGCCTCGCGCGCCGCGCGAAATCCGGCCTCGGCGGCCGCATGCTCGGTCGGCCACAAGCTGTCGATGTGCACGAGCCGCCAGTCGATCGACACCACGCCGTCGCGCAGCACCCGGAAATGCGCCTTGACGCCGGTCAGCACCTGCTCGACCGCGACCTCGATGTCGTAATTCCGGTAGCGCTCCTCGTAATCGCCCATGTCGAGGCCTTTCGGCTGCATGCTCGCCTCCGTGTGATGTCGTTCGGTTTCCGCACGGTCACCGCGCGCGGCGCAACGTCGCGCGCATCGCACGATGAGGGTATCGGACCCAGGATCGCCAGCTCGCCGATCCTCACGATCCGCGCCGACGATCAGTCGCAATCGCCTGACAGATACTGCCGGCCGTTGCAGGTAATCTCGACTTCGCCGCCGCTCGCTTCGGCAACCAGACCGCTCGCCAGCAACTCCGCCGCCACGGCCTGCGCGCAGGCCGGCGCGGGTTGACCGACGCCGACTTCGTTCAGGCGCCGCAGCGCTTCGATCGCTTCGGGACTCAATGACTTCGACATGGCTGTCTCCGTCGGGATGATCCATTCATCCTGGCAACTTTCGAGGGGAGATGCAAATGCCCGGCGAGGCATGGAGATTGCGCACGACATGACGAGCCGAAGCGAGCGACGCATATCGAACGGCGGCAACGCGTGGATGCCAACACGCTCGCTCGTCTCGCCGACGGAGGATGTCATGAAGCGAAGCAGACTGACAGCGCGGACTGCACTGACAACGGGCGTCGCGGCGCTTTATCTATTCGGGGCGGGTGCCGGGTTGGCGTTCGCGCAAAACATGCAACCGAACCCCGCGCCACCCGCGAATGGCGCCGCCACGATGGTCAAGCCACCCGAAGCCGCCTCAGGCGCCCACGGCTCCAGCGACCCGGACAACATGCCGATCAAGCGTCCGCAGAAGCCGACCAACGACCACATGTCGCACCCTCCGCCCGCGAGCGGCGCGAACGCAAAATAGCGCCGGTGGTGGCTCATCCGCGTGATCCACGACCGGCGCGACAGAACGCTGAAGCGCACTAAAAATAAAAAGCGCTCATGACGCAACTGCACGACGCAACTGCACGACGCAACTGCACGACGCAACGGCGCGACGCATCCGCGCGTCGCGACGCCAACGCGTCCTACAAGCGCGCGATCGACACCTCGGTCGACTTCACCAGCGCGACCACTTCCGAGCCGACCTTGAGATCGAGTTCGTCGACCGAACGCGTGGTGATCACCGACGTGACGATGCCGAAAGGCGTTTCCACGTCGACCTCGGACACCACCGACCCGCGGATGATTTCCTTGATTTTGCCTTTGAACTGATTGCGTACGTTGATGGCGGAGATGGTCATCAGGGTGACTCCAGAGTCGAGAAAAGCGATGGGAAAAATGGGCTTAACGTGCGGTGCGCAGCGCGACGCACGTGATTCGGATGTGGGTCATTCGAACAGACCTGCCGGCCAGAACTAAACCGCCCAGCGCACATCCGTCGGACGCATCACGCGTCCTTCGTCGCGCGCGTCGTACGCACGATGCGACAACGCGTCGTCGTTAGGCGCGGTCTTCAGCACGCGTTGCAGCACGTGATCCTCGAGCGCCGCGAAACCTGCCGACGCGCGCGCCCGCGGACGGGCAAGCGGCACCGGCTGATCGAGCGCGATGCGGCCTTCCTCGATCAGCAGAATCCGGTCGCCGAGCGCGACGGCTTCGTGCACGTCGTGCGTGACGAGCAGCGCGGTGAAGCGATGCTCGCGCCACAGCCGTTCGATCAGCGTGTGCATTTCGATCCGCGTCAACGCGTCGAGCGCGCCGAGCGGTTCGTCGAGCAGCAGCAATTGCGGCCGATGCACCAGCGCCCGCGCCAGCGCGACCCGCTGACGCTGGCCGCCGGACAGTTGCGCGGGCCAGTCGTTCGCGCGTTCGAGCAGGCCGACTTCGGCGAGCACCGCACGCGCATCGTCGCGCGCGCCACGGCCGAGTCCGAGCATCACGTTCTGCAGCACGCTCTTCCACGGCAGCAGCCGCGCGTCCTGAAACATGATGCGGGTGTCGAGCGGACCACCATCTTCGGCGCGCTTGTCGAGTACGCCCGAGGTGGTTTTTTCAAGGCCGGCGACGAGCCGCAGCAACGTCGATTTACCGCAGCCGCTGCGACCGACGATCGCGACGAAACTGCCCCGCTCGATCGACAGATCGAAATCGGCCAGTACTTTGCGCTCGCCGTATTGCTTGCCGACGCCGCGCAGCTGCACGGCGTAGTGAGCGGCCTCGCCGGACTGGCGCGGCGCTGCGTCGGGGGACGTGGAACGGCGTGCGTCGGGCGCTTGATGGTTCACATCGTCACCCACCGCCGTTTCCGTCTGCGTGACTTGATACGACACATCGCCATGCGCACTGCCCGCGTCGTCGCGAGCGTCATGAATCTCGCGCGCGGCGACGCGCGCTTGCGCCAGTTCGGCCTCGAGATCGCTGCCCGCGATGCCGCCGAACGACGCCGACAAAGTCGTGGCATTCATCATTTCGCTCCTCGTTGATAAGCCGGATGCCAGCGCAGCGACACGCGCTCGAGGCTCTTCGCGAGCAGGTCGGCGAGTTTGCCGAGCGCCGCATACAGCAGGATGCCGACCACGACGACGTCGGTTTGCAGGAACTCGCGCGCATTCATCGTCATGTAGCCGATCCCCGATTGCGCGGAAATCGTTTCGGCGACGATCAGCGTGACCCACATCAGCCCGAACGCGAAACGCACGCCGACCAGAATCGACGGCAACGCGCCCGGCAGAACCACATGCCGGTACAGCGCGAAACCCTTCACGCCATAACTGCGCGCCATTTCGATCAGGTTCGCGTCGACCGAACGGATGCCGTGGAAGGTGTTCACGTAGATCGGAAAAAACACGCCCAGCGCGACGAGAAACACCTTCGCCTGCTCCTCGATGCCGAACCACAGAATCACGAGCGGAATCATCGCGAGCGCGGGAATGTTGCGGATCATCTGCACGGTCGAGTCGAGCGCGACTTCGACCGGCCTGAACAGCCCCGTGGCAAGGCCGAGCGCAAGACCGATCCCGCCGCCGATCGCGAAGCCCGACACCGCGCGCCATGTGCTGACCTTCACGTCGGCCCACATTTCGCCGGACTGGATCAGCGACCACGCCGCCTTCACGACCGCGAGCGGTTCGGGCAGCACGCGCGTGGACAGCACGCCGCTGCGCGCGGCGAATTCCCACGCCAGCAGGATCGCGAGCGGCGCGAGCCACGGCGCGAGATGCGCGCCGAAGCGGCGCAACGCACCCGGGACGCGATTGCCCGCGGAACTCACAGTGGATGAAGCCATGATCACCTTCCTCGTTGCGTGGCCGGCCAGAAAACGGTCCGGTTCAAGCGTTGCGCGATGCACCCTCAGTTGCAATCTCAGCTCGAACCTCAGCTCGAACTCGCGGCCTTCGGCAGATAGTTGTTGCCGACGATCTCGCCGAACGGACCCGACAGCGGTCCATTCGAGGTCTTGTTGCGCCGGTTCGGCAGCAGCGGAAACACCAGTTCGGCGAAGCGGTACGACTCTTCGAGATGCGGATAGCCGGACAGGATGAACGTATCGATCCCGAGTTCCGCGTACTCGTTCATCAGCGCCGCGACCTGCTGCGGATTGCCGACCAGCGCGGTGCCCGCGCCGCCGCGCACGAGACCCACGCCCGCCCACAGATTCGGATAGACCTCCAGTTCCGCGCGGCCGCCGCGCTTGCCGCCGTGCAGCGCGGCCATGCGGCGCTGTCCTTCGGAATCCATCTTCGAGAACGACGCCTGGGCACGCGCGATGGTTTCGTCGTCGAGCTTGCTGATCAGGGTGTCGGCGGCGGCCCACGCTTCTTCCTCGGTCTCGCGCACGATCACATGCAGACGGATGCCGAACTTGATCGTGCGGCCGTGCGCCGCCGCGCGGGCGCGGATGTCGGCGATCTTCTTCGCCACCGCCGCGGGCGGCTCGCCCCAGGTCAGATAGGTGTCGATGTGTTCGCCCGCCATGTCGTGCGCAGCCGGCGACGAGCCGCCGAACCACAGCGGCGGATGCGGGTTCTGCACCGGCGGATACAGCGCTTTGCCGCCCTTTGAGCTCAGATGCTTGCCTTCGAAGTCGATCGCGTCGTTGGTATGCGCCGCGGTCAGCAGCTTGCGCCAGATGTTCAGGAAATCGTCGGTGATTTCGTAGCGCGTGTCGTGATCGACGAACACGCCGTCGCCTTCCAGTTCGGCCGCGTCGCCGCCCGTCACGACGTTGATCAGCAGACGTCCGTTCGACAGGCGGTCGAAGGTCGCGGCCATGCGCGCCGCCAGTCCCGGCGACGAAATGCCCGGACGGATCGCGACCAGGAACTTCAAGCGTCGGGTCGCCGCGATCAGGCTCGATGCGACCACCCACGCGTCTTCGCAGGAGCGACCCGTGGGCAGCAGCACGCCTTCGTAGCCGAGCGTGTCGGCGGCCACGGCGATCTGCTGGAAGTAGTCGTAATCGGCTGCGCGTGCGCCTTGGGACGTACCGAGATAGCGGCTGTCGCCGTGAGTCGGAATGAACCAGAACACATTCATGTGCTGCTCCTGCTTGTTCGAGACGGGTTTGAATGAAGGCGGTGCAAATCGTGCGCACACACGCCGGCCGCGCGCATCCCACCGGCGGTCGACTGACCGGCCGGACGATGCGACGCAATAAAGAGAATGAGAAACGTCGGCGCCGCCTGGCGGCGCATCAATGACGCATTAACGACGCAGCAGCGGCATCAACAATGGCGGCGACCGCGGCCGGGATACGAGCCGCAACGCGGCGCATGCGCCATGCGGTGGATGAAGATCGGCATCAGGCAGGACATCGCGACGGCTTCCCTCGACCAAACGTGCGCGGGCTGCGCTCGATTAAACGGGCGACGGCGGCAAGGCCGTCTGCATGGAGAAACAGTCTATGGATCGGGCCGCGCGTTTTGAACGATTTTTTTGAGCTTAGGTTTTCCACTTTCGTGATTAGCCCGACGCTAAAGCATACGGACTCAATCTGCCGGGCATGTGGGAAAGCGCGGGTCGCTCGCTATAATGGCGCACGTTTCCCATAACCCGGTGCGGGCCGCGCAAACCGCGCCGCCTGAGCTCTCGCGGTGCACTGCATGCAAAAACTCATCCTGCCGTTCGTCGCCGGTTTTCTGGCTTCGCTGTTCTTTCATGAATCGACCCTGGCGCTGCTGCACGCAGCCGGTCTGATCGACCCGACAGGTTTTTCGACTGCACCGTTCTTACCGCTCGGCTTGCCCGAGTTCATCGCCAATGCGATCTGGAGCGCGTTCTGGGCGGTGCTGATGGCCTGGCTGCTGCGCGTCGCGCCGCAGCGGCGCGCGCCGTGGGTGCCGGCCTTCGTGTTCGGTGGCATCGCGTTGACGGCGGCGAGCGTGTTCGTGGTCGACCCGCTACGCGGCATCTGGCCGAGCGGCAACATGCTGCCGCGCCTGGCAGTCGGCTTCGCCGCGAATGCGATGTGGGGCTGGGGCGCGCTGGTGTTCATGCGCGCCTTCATGGCCAGCGAGGAAGAGGAGTAAGGCGGCCGGCCTAACCGCGCAGATCGCGCAACGGATGCTCGCCCGCGGCCCACGGGCTCTCGAACATCTTTTCGACATCGGCGGCGCTCACGTCTTCGATGCGCGCGAAACGCCAGCGCGGCGCGTTGTCCTTGTCGATGATGCGCGCGCGAATCCCCTCCACCGTGTCGCCGTGCGTAAAGCTCGAATGCGTCAGATCGAGATCGACGCGTAACACGTCGGCCATCGAACCCTCGGCGCGCGTCACCACTTCCAGCGACACCGCCATCGACAGCGGCGAGCGTTCGCGCAACACCGCGATCATCTGTTCGGCCCATTCGGCGGCTTCGCCGTGACGTTCCTGCTCCAGCGACGCGAGAATCCGCGCGACGTCCGGCAGCGCGAAATGCCGGTCGATCAACTCGCGCGTGGTTGCCAGCACCGACTCCTCCGGCTGCGGCACGACCTGATGCGCAAGCGCTTCGCGTTCGATGCAGGCCACCACGTCCGCACCGCGCTCGAACAGTTCGCCGCGCAAGGTATCGACCAGCGCGGGCAACGCGCTGTCGTCGAGGTACACATCGGCGAGACCGGCGTAGAGCGCGTCCGCCGCGCCGATGGTCTCGCCCGTCACCGCCAGATAGCGGCCGATCGCGCCCGGCGTGCGCGCGAGGAACCAGCCCGCGCCGACATCCGGAAAGAGGCCGATGCGGGTTTCGGGCATCGCCATCTTCGTCGAGTTCGTCACCACGCGCAGACCGCCGGTGCGATGCGCGCCCTGCGAAATCCCCATGCCGCCGCCCATCACGACGCCATTCATCAACGCGATATACGGCTTCGGGTACGTGAAGATCGCGTGATTGAGGCGGTATTCCTCGGTGAAGAACACGTCGCGCGCTTCGTGCTCGCCGCGCTGCGCCGATTCGTACAGGAAGCGGATGTCGCCGCCCGCGCAGAACGCCCGCGGATGCTGGCTGCGCACCACCACGGCGAGCACGTCGGGATCGTCGCGCCATTGGTCGAGCGCGGCGTGCATCGCGCGGATCATGCCGGTGGACAGCGCGTTGAGCGCCTTCGGCCGCTCCAGGTCGATGAAGCCGATGCGGTTGGCTACGTAGGTCGCGACTTCGTCGCAGACGGCGGGCGAGGCGGAAAGAGACATGGCGTGCTGAGCGCGGCTGCGCGGAATGAAATGGAGTTGAACGTTATCACGCGCCGGTGGATTTCGGCTTGGCGCGGGGCTTGGGGGCGGGTTTGGCGGGCTGGGTCGCGGGATCGGCGGGTGGAGTCGCGATTTGGGCGGATGGGTTGGCGACGCTTGCCTTCGCGACGCCTGCGTTAGCGACGCTTGCCTTGGTCCCGGCGCCGGCCGCCGTCATACCAGCAGCGTCCACCTCCGCCAACGCCGATTGCGCCGGGTCGGACGCGCCCAGCCAGACGTCGAGCGTCAGCCCGAGCACCGTGTCGAGCGGCGCGCTGGGAAACACAGGACACGTGAGATTCAGCGCGACGATGCCGTGCAACGTCGCCCAGAACGCCTCGGCCCACACACCGATATCCGTCGATGCGGACAGGCGCCCCGCCGCCTGCAGTTCGGCGAGCGCGGACAGCATGATCTGCAACGCGGCTTCGCCGGGATCATCGTCGGCGGGAATGCTGGCGTCGATGTCGGCATCGGCTTGCGCGGCAGTCTGTACCGCCGATGCGCCACTCAATGCCGCGCCGGTGTAGCTCGGATCTTCCATGAAGATCAGCCGGTAAGTCTGCGGATGCGCGACGCCGAACGCCACATACGCACGGCCGATCGCCTTCAACCGTTCGGCCGGATCGACCATGCCCGCGAGCGGCGCGAAGGTCGCCAGCAACTGCGCGTAGCCCTCCTCGCACAGCGCACGGGCGATCTCGTCGCGGCTTTCGAAATGCAGATACAGCGTGGCCGGTGAATATTCGATGGCGTCGGCGATCTTGCGCATGGACAGCGCGGCAAATCCTTCGCGCATCACGATGCGGCGCGCGGCATCGAGGATGCGTTCGCGCAATGCCTGCTTCTGACGGTTCTTTCGTTCGGCGATTCCCATGACGCTCATTTTCGTGTTGACAAACTGAAAAGTCAAATTAAACTGAACACTGTTCACTGAACGGTGTTCATTAAATTTTCGATCGTCATCGTCGTGTGTCATGCGATGCCGGTCGCGGCCGTCCAGCGTCACGTCAATCGAGTCAAACCGCGGCCACGCGCCGTCTCAAGGAGTCGTCATGCAAGCAATCGGAAAGGTCGGTCTGTTCGGCGCCGCGGGCGCGGCCGGTCAAATCATCGCCACGGCGCTGAGCGCCGCGGGGCGCGACTACCGGGTGGTCGGCCGCTCGCGCAAGAGTCTGGAAGACGCGTTCGGCGCCGATCCGCACGCGGAAATCGCCACGTGGAATCCCGACGATCCGGAATCGATCCGCGCGGCCGCCGCGGGCCTGCAGACCGTCATCTATCTGGTCGGCGTTCCCTACGACCGCTTCGCCGAGCACCCGCCGCTGATGGAACGCACGCTGGCCGGCGTGACGGCGGCGGGCGTCGAACGCTTCATCCTGATCGGCACCGTGTACCCGTACGGCCGGGCGCGCAGCAATCCGATCCGCGAGAATCATCCGCGCGAGCCGCACACGTTCAAGGGGCAGATGCGGCTCGCGCAGGAAAAGCTCGTGCTCGCGGCGCATGGCCGCAATGGTCTGTCCACACTGGTGCTGCGTCTGCCGGATTTCTACGGTCCCGGCATCGAGCGCAGTCTGCTGAACGGCGTGTTCGAAGGCGCGGCGAACGGCCGGCGCGCGCAGATGGTCGGCCCGGTGGATGTGCCGCACGAGTTCATCTATCTGCCGGATGCTGGTCCGGTGGTGGAGAAACTCACGCGCACGCCGGAGGCTTATGGACGCTGGTGGCATCTCGCCGGCGCAGGCACCATCACGCAGCGCGAAGTGGCGCGTCAGGCGTACGCGCTGGCTGGCCGCGAGCCGAAATTGACGGTCGCGGGCAAGACCATGCTGCGCGTGCTCGGCCTGTTCAATCCGTTGATGCGCGAGATGGTGGAGATGAACTACCTGATGACCGAGCCCGTCGTGATGGACGATTCGGCGTTACGCGGGTTGCTTGGACCGATCGCTAAAACGTCGTACGAGGACGGGATCCGGGCGTCGTTCGAGGCGGCGAAAAATGCGGTGGTGAACGCGAAGGCGGGTTCGGCGGCGTCCCTCACCCCGTCACGTCGCCCGGCGGAAAATGACCGCTCTTGAGTAGCACCGGCGTGCCGTTACTGATCTGCAGATGCTCGCGCGCGACGGCCTCGATGCGCTCGCGGCCGGCGTCGAACGCTCGCATCCACCCTTCGAGGTCCTCGGTGTGCGCGCCGAAGTGATCTTCGAGCGCTTCGACCGAAATCGCGCACGGCACCGGTTCGCCGTTCACCAGCGCGGCAAACACGACGGTCAGATTCGAATCGCGGTAAGCAGGTGCGTCCGCGGGGAAGCGAATTTCCATGGTCGCTCCATCAGAAGTGGCCGGCGCGGCAGGATCGGACGGGCCGGCGGCGCCGACGAGCCTCAGCCGCCCCGTCGCAGTCCCGACATGGTACTCGCGCGGCCGAATCGCGGTCCAGTTGGCGCCGGCCTGACGGCATGCATCACGCGCCGCCATCAGTGCCCGCCCAGCAAACGATCGACGTAGTCGCGCGCCGCCTGTTCGACGAACGCCAACGCCTCCTCCTCGCTGCCGAAGCGCTGTTCGCCGCCCAGATCGAGCAGCGTTTCGATCCGGTGCGGGTCGTCGGGACCGAGTTGCGCGAGGCTCACCGAGCCGATGTAGATGCCGTCGGACGCATCGGCCGGTCCAGCGCCGGACGGCACGAGGCGCGCGGCGGCGCTGATGTAATAGCCGCGATAAGGGCCGCTGACCCGTTCTGCCATGGTCGTTCTCCTCGTTGCATTGTATGAATGTGATGGGTGTACCGGTAAGTAAGGCGCCGCGTCGGCCGATAAGTTCGCCCCGGTGCGTCCTGGGGTGCCGCCCGGTTCGTTCGAGCAAGGCTGGATCGCGGGCAGACGCGAGGGATCGCACTTGTGCGACACATCCCGGTCGAACGGATTTCGCGGCATGCCGCGTGCTATCCGATGACGCCATTTCCGGACCACCGAGCGCAATATGGGAAAATATTTTCTGAAGAACCACGAACTGCCCGAGCCCGATGCGGCGACCCGCTGGTTTGCCTATGCGGAAAGCCACGGCATCGACATCCCGAAAGCCATCAGCATCTGGGAAGACGCGGCCACCGCGAGCGGTAACGAGAGCCGCAAGCTGGTCGGCGCGGCAGGCATCACGATCGAAACGCCCTAAAGGAAACCTCACGATGCATTTGAACACGCAAGCGCGCCGCGCTCTCCGCCTCCGCCTGAGCGGCGCCGTCGCGCCGCTGCGCCGCACCTTGCTGGCGGCGGCACTGCCCGGCGTCGTGCTGCTCGGCGCGAGCCTCGCCGGCTGCGCATCGTCGAACACGACGTCGCTGATCAATCTGCCGAACGGCCAGACCGGCTTCGCGGTGAATTGCAGCGGCGCGGATGCCGCGTCGAGCTGGGCCTCGTGCTACGTGCAGGCCGGCAAGGCGTGCGGCGCGACCGGCTACGACATCGTGTCGAAGGACAACGACGAAGGCGGCGCGGCCGGCGGCAGCGTGACCAACGTCGTGTCGGCGAACGTCAAGAATCGCTCGATGATCGTGCGCTGCAAATAAGCCCGCGACTTCCCGACCACCTGACATGCCCGCCGCGCAGCGTCAGGCACGCACGACAGGCGATCGTCAATGCGCCTGCATTTTCGAAAACACGTTCAGCACGACGACGCCCGCGATAATCAACCCGAGCCCGATGATCGCCGGCAGGTCGGGCACCTGCCGGTACAGCAGCAGCGCGACCAGCGTGATCAGCACGATGCCCGCGCCCGACCACACGGCATAGACGATGCCGACCGGAATGCTCTTGAGCGTCAGCGACAGACAATAGAACGCGACGCCATACCCGAGCACCACCACCGCCGACGGAATCAGCCGCGAGAAACCTTCCGATGCCCGCATCGCCGACGTCGCGATCACTTCCGCGACGATCGCGATGCCGAGCAACGCGTAGGGAGGCAGCCGCATCGTCTCAGGCCTTTGCAAGCGCGAGCTTGCCGTAGTCGTGGCCGAGGTGTGCGCACAGCGCTTCCACCACCAGTTCGTGATCGGCGCGTTGCGGCAGACCGGACACCGTGATCGAGCCGATCACGCCGGCGCCGCTCACCGTCAATGGAAACGCGCCGCCGTGCGATGCGTATTCGCTGGCGGGCAACGCATGCTTGTCGGCGATCGTGCTGCCGGACTGCTGCATCTTCAGCCCGATCGCGTACGAGCTGCGGCGGAAATGCGCGACCGTGTTGCCCTTGCGGCGCGCCCAGTCGACGTTGTCCGGCGTCGCGCCGTCGAGCAGGCTGAAGAACAGCGGCTGGCCGAAGGTGCGCACATCGATGGCGGCGGCGATGCCGCGCGCCTTCGCGACTTCGTGCAGATACGCGCCGATCTGCCACGCGCGGTCGGCATCGAATTGAGGGAACACGAGCGTGCGTTCCTGTGCGGCAATGACCTGCAGATCGTGTGCGATATCCATGGAATTCCGGTGGAAGAAAGTGTTGAACGTGCAGTGAGTCCGGCGCGGCGATGAATCGTGCGTGCGCACGCATGCGCGGCAGGTGCCGTGCGCGACATTTCACGCGAAACGATTCTGGATTCTAGCGCAGCGCCTTGCGACGGCCTTCCGGCATGCGACGCGGGCCATGCATGCCGCGACGGGTGCGTTGACAACGTCCCGCTGCCGCGCTCGCACTGCATGCGCTCGACGTCGAACGTCGCCCGGCATGCTCCCGGAAGCGTCATTTGTTAAACAGGTATTGCAATGGCCATCCCGGTACGCTATACTCTTTTCTTCGACGGACGCGGGGTGGAGCAGTCTGGCAGCTCGTCGGGCTCATAACCCGAAGGTCGTAGGTTCAAATCCTACCCCCGCAACCATCAAGCATTTCAAAGGCCTGATTTCTCACGAGATCAGGCCTTTTCGCTTTCCGGGGCGCCTGACTTTGCGAGAAGTCCGGCGCCCTTTGCTTTTGTTCGTCGCACGAGCACGCTGGGGGCGAACGATCAGGCGGCGTCGATCATGACCGGCACCCACCGCGCACCGCAACTACATCTGCAAGCACCCACGACAACGCGCTGATACCGGCTATAGCCGATTGCGCATTCGTCCGTTTTCGCAGGTCGTTCGCCCTCAGTGAATCCACGACCGAGTGATAAACTCCCATCACTCTTTCTCGTCCCCTTCCTATGAAATTCTGTTCTGTCTGCGGTCACAGCGTCAGCCTGAGCATTCCTCCGGGCGACAACCGCGAACGCTTCGTATGCGGCAGTTGCGGCACGGTGCACTATCAGAATCCGCGCAACGTGGTCGGCACGGTCCCGGTGTGGGACGACAAGGTACTGCTGTGCCGCCGCGCGATCGAACCGCGCTATGGCTACTGGACGCTGCCCGCGGGTTTCATGGAAATGGGCGAGACGACCGCCGAAGCCGCGGCACGCGAAACGCTCGAGGAAGCCGGCGCGCGCGTCGAGGTGCAGAGCCTGTTCTCGCTGCTGAATGTGCCGCACGTGCATCAGGTGCATCTGTTCTACATGGCGCGTCTGCTCGATCTCGACATCGCCGCCGGCGAGGAAAGTCTCGAAGTCAAACTCTTCGCGGAACACGAAATCCCCTGGGACGAGATCGCCTTTCCGACCGTCGGCCAGACCCTGCGCTTCTTCCTCGCCGATCGCGCCGCCGGCAGTTTCGGCCTGCATACGGGCGACATCTTCCGCTCGCTGCGCGAAGGCTGAGCGGCGCCCATGGTGCCCTGGCTCGGACCTGACGATCCGTTTCCCGCCGTCGAGCGCGCGCTCGGCGCCGCCAGCGGCGCGCCGGGTCTGCTTGCCGCCAGCGCCGACCTGCTGCCGTCGCGGCTGATCGACGCCTACCGGCGCGGCATTTTTCCGTGGTACTCGGACGGCCAGCCGGTGTTGTGGTGGAGCCCCGACCCGCGCATGATCCTGCGGCCCGCCGAATTCAAACTGTCGCCATCGCTGCGCAAGACGCTCAAGCGCGTGCTGCGCGAGGACGCGTGGGAGATTCGCGTCGATCACGATTTCGCCGCCGTGATGCGCGCCTGCGCGCAGGCGCCGCGGCGCGGCCAGCGCGGCACGTGGATTACCGCCGACGTGGTCGACGCGTATTCGTCGCTGCATCGTGCGGGCGACGCGCACAGCATCGAAAGCTGGTACGACGGCAAACGCGTGGGCGGCTTGTATGGCGTGTCGTTCGGCCGGATGTTCTTCGGCGAATCGATGTTCGCGGAGGTCACGGACGCGTCGAAGATCGCGCTGGCCGCGCTGGTCGGCCACCTGCGGCGGCATGGCATCGAGTTGATCGATTGCCAGCAGAACACGTCGCATCTTGCGTCGCTCGGCGGACGCGAGATCGCGCGCAAGGCGTTCGTCGCGCATGTGCGGGCGACGGTAGGTGCGCCGCCGATTCCATGGGGCTTCGACAAGGAAGTGCTGGGCGAACTGCTGAGGAAGGCGGACGCCGCATCGGGCGGCTGAAACAGCCACGCAGGTGAGTACTGCCTTGAAGCGGTGCAATGGCATCGCGTCATGGCCGCCATGGTCTTCCGGCCGGCTGATCCACGACGACGAGCATGGTCCAGCCGCCGCCCATCGGGAGAAAGCGGCGGCGGGCGGCTTCGCTTATTGCTTCGTCAACTGCCCGTAGGCGACCGACGAATTGTTCGTCGCCCTGATCACGTAGAGAATCGAACGAACGTACAGGCTGCTTCCCGAAATGGGCAGGAACGTGATCGCGGCATTACCGGTAAGGGTCGTGCCCGGTGTGACGCCGCAAGCTGCATTCGCCCCAGTGACGGTCAGCGTGTAGAGATTTTTGCTGGATGCGGGCGTAGCCAGCAGCAACGTCCCGGTCACCGGGCAATTGCTGAGGGTGCCGCTCAACGTGCCGTCGTTTGCAATCGTCAGCGACGCGCCGCTTTGCGACCACGTGCCCGCCACGCTCGCCTGCGTGACGGCGAGCGCATTCGCCGGGTCGTAGGCCCAGTCCACGGCAACCGTGTTGCCGTTCTGGACGTAGCTGCCGGTGAACGTCTGGTTATTGACAAACGTGCCCGAGCCGGCGCTGGTCCGATAGTAGACGAAGTTATTGACCTGCACGCCCGACGTGAGCGTCCAGTTCGGCGAGGTGGCTGCGACGACGCCGAACAACTCCGACACCGTGAAGGTGCCTAGCGAGTTCAAGGCGGAAACGTTGCCCTGCGCATCGATGAATGCAGTCGTCTTGCCCGCGCCGGACTGGCTTGTCCAGATCCCTTCCACGCCGTTGCCGACAACTTTGGTCGAACCGTTTTGCGGACTGGAGAGGCTCGGCAATGACTCGCCGTTGGCCGCCGCAACCGGAGCCGGAGGTGTCGCCGGCAGCGAAGCGTTGCTGGTCGACGGCGTCGTCGACGAACTGCTACCGCCACCGCCACAGGCAACCAGAACGAGCGAAGCGAGCAGAGATAACGCCAATGTTGCTTTGTTTTTCATATTCATTCTTGTTTTCGGGCGGGCATGCCGATCAAGCCCGCCATCTTGTACCGTTAGTTAGATTGACCCCGATGTTTTCTCTCAGACGCCAACTCCTTGAATCACCACAAAAATTCGCTTGACAAAAATAAAATCGCACGAATATCTGTAATATTTGGAAATGACGCTAAAGAGGTATACGGCACGATGGGCGCCGACTTTAATTCTTATTGAAAAATCTTTAATACGTGTGCATTGACATCGACGCATTTAATGCGAAATAGATAAAATACTCGACCGGAGAAGGCCGCCAGAAAAGGTTCTCATACTCCCGTCTGACAAGGCCGCGTGTAGAAAATCTTTACGCTTGCCTCGGACGTTCCTGGCTTTCCTGATCGAATACGCCTGTGAAAAACAGGCTCGACGTCAATACAATCGCTGCAATTAGATGCGCCATGATTTTCTCATCCGCTCCGCAATCGTCACGGTGCATCGTGCAACGTTGTACGGGTCGCGCGCGTTAATCTGATTCGATCATTGGCTGGTGATACTCCTCACTGCGCTCACTGTCACCAGGTTCAACACGAAGAAACATCCCGCGAGCATCCGCCATATACTTACCGCTACGATTCGCACCGCCACCGTTCGCCGCGCCGTTCGCTGGCTAACTGATGAGCCCTATCACGGCGGTCTCGCGAAAATTTTCGTGTTACCGTTTATGCAGGCTGCCGGACGGAGCTCTGCCGATCGGCCCAGCTAAACGATAGGTTTGACAGAGCACCCCCCGGGTTGGCGCGTTCCCCCAGCCCGACAGCCGTACCTGCAGCGCCCACGCCGGCGAGGCAGGAAGAATCAGGCCGAATCCGGGTCCGCCGCAACCGGGCGGATCACGTGCCGCGAGGCGCGCCGGATTTGCACTACCGAGACGCTTCGAGAGCTGCCAACGTGACTCATCCTAACGAGCTGCCTCTTTCCCCGCTTTCAGCGCTGCAATTTTATGCAACGGCGCCGTATCCCTGCAGTTATCTGGATGGCCGCATCGCGCGCTCGCAGGTCGCCACGCCCAGTCATCTGATCAACTCCGACGTCTACACCGATCTCGTCAAGGCCGGCTTCCGCCGCTCGGGCGTGTTCACCTACCGTCCGTATTGCGACGGCTGCCGCGCGTGCGTGCCGGTGCGCGTGCCGGTCGAGCGTTTCGAGCCGAACCGCACGCAACGCCGCGTGTGGAAAAAGCACGGCGAACTGATCGCCACCGTCGCGCCGCTGCATTACGACGAAGAACACTACGCGCTCTACATGCGCTATCAATCGGCGCGTCACGCGGGCGGCGGCATGGATCGCGACAGCCGCGACCAGTACGAACAGTTCCTGCTGCAAAGCCGGATCAACTCGCGTCTCGTCGAATTCCGCGAGCCGTGGCCGAACCAGCCGGACGTGCCCGGCGTGCTGCGCATGATCAGCATGATCGATATTCTCGGCGACGGGCTGTCGTCGGTGTACACGTTCTTCGAGCCGGATCTGCCGCATACCAGCTTCGGCACCTACAACATCTACTGGCAGATCGAGCAGGCGCGCAGCCTGAAACTGCCGTACGTGTATCTCGGCTACTGGATTCGCGAAAGTCCGAAGATGGCGTACAAAGCCAACTTCCGTCCGCTCGAAGGGCTGATCGACGGCGCGTGGCAGGTGCTCGATCCGTCGGCGGTCGACCTGCCGCCGGTCGATCTGGCGATTCATGGCCGACGCGGTCCGCTGCGGCCTTGACACGGCATTGAAGCGGCCTTGAGCGAGGCATTGAAGCGGCCTTGACGTGGCCTTGACGTGGCCTTGAAACCGCCTGGATATCGCCTCGGCACCCACTCCGGATTCCGCTTCGTTCTGCCCCAGATCCCGCAACCCGCGCGCCCTGGAAACCACCGAATCCCCTCCGGCGCGCCGCCCTTCCCGTCCAAAGCCCCGCTCCCGGACCTCAAAGCCGTTAAAATAGCGGGTTCCCATTTTTCGGCCGCCCGGCTTCGTCCCGTGTTCAGTTCCCTCTACCCGCTCGTACGCGCCCAACTCTTCCGCATGGACGCGGAAGACGCTCATCACCTGACCCTGCGCATGCTCGGCGCCGCCGGCCGCACCGGCCTCGCGGGCGCGCTCGCGCCGCACGTGCCGGACGCGCCGCGCACCGTGATGGGACTGACGTTCCGCAACCCGGTCGGACTCGCGGCCGGGCTCGACAAGGACGGCGCCTGCATCGACGGTCTGGCCGCGCTCGGTTTCGGTTTCATCGAAGTGGGCACGGTCACGCCGCGCGCGCAGCCGGGCAATCCGCGTCCGCGCATGTTCCGTCTGCCGCAGGCGAACGCGGTCATCAACCGGATGGGCTTCAACAACGCCGGCGTCGACCAGTTCGTGAAGAACGTGCAGGCCGCGCGCTATCGCGGCACGCTCGGGCTGAACATCGGCAAGAACGCCGACACGCCGATCGAACGCGCCGCCGAAGACTACCTGTACTGCCTCGAACGCGTGTACCCGTTCGCCAGCTACGTGACGGTCAACATCTCGTCGCCGAATACGAAGAACCTGCGCCAGTTGCAGGGCGCGGGCGAACTCGACGCGCTGCTCGCGGCGCTGAAGGACAAGCAGCAGCGTCTCGCGGACATGCACGGCAAGCTCGTGCCGCTCGCGCTGAAAATCGCCCCGGACCTCGACGACGAACAGATCAAGTCGATCGCCGACACCTTGTTGCGGCACCGTTTCGAAGGCGTGATCGCGACCAACACCACGCTGTCGCGCACCGCCGTCACGGGCATGCAGCACGGCGACGAAGCCGGCGGCCTGTCGGGCAAACCGGTGTTCGACGCGTCGAACGAGGTGATCCGCAAGCTGCGCGCGGAAGTCGGCGATACGGTGCCGATCATCGGCGTCGGCGGGATTTTCTCGGGCGAGGATGCACGCGCGAAGCTGGCGGCCGGCGCGTCGCTGGTGCAGCTTTACACCGGCTTCATCTATCGCGGCCCGGCGCTCGTCGCCGAATGCGCGCGGGCGTTGCGCTGAACGCAGCGAAAGCGGCCCTGGCTCGCGGTTTTGGCCGCTTCTGCCGCTTTCACCGCTTTTGTCATTCGCTGTCCCGTTATCCCATGCATACCGCATCACGCATATAGACATAAGCAAACGGTATTTTGGTTTCGATAGTCTGCTTTGTTATGCTTTCGTCTGTTAAAACGCCAGACGAAACACAAGGAACAGAATGAAATTGGGCTTGCTGAAGAAGCTGCTGGTCGCCGGTCTGATCGGCGCGTCGTTCACCGCCGTCACCGCGCATGCGGACGATCTGCTCGATCAGGTCAAACAGCGCGGCACGCTGCGTATCGGCCTGGAAGGCACGTTCCCGCCGTTCAACTCGAAAGCGCCGTCGGGCGAACTGGTCGGCTACGACGTCGATATCGCCAAGGCAGTCGCCGCGAAACTCGGCGTGAAGCCGGAATTCGTCACGACCGAATGGAGCGGCATCATCGCCGGTCTGCAGGCGGGCAAGTTCGACGTGATCGTCAACCAGGTCGGCATCACGGACGCACGCAAGCAGGCGCTCGACTTCTCGCCGGCCTACACGTACTCGGCCGCGCAACTGATCCAGCGCAAGGACGACACGCGTCAGTTCAAGTCGCTCGACGACCTCAAGGGCAAGAAGCTCGGCGTCGGTCTGGGCACCAACTACATGGACATGGCGAAGTCGGTGCCGGGCATCGACGTGAAGACGTATCCGGGTGCGCCCGAGTATCTGCGCGATCTGGCCGCCGGCCGGCTCGACGCGGCGCTCAACGACCGTCTGATGCTCGCGTATCTGATGAAGACCTCGCCGCTGCCGCTGCGCACCGGCGCGAACGTCGGCGCGGGCAACCCGTCGGGCATCCCGTTCAGGAAGGGCAATCCGAAGTTCGCCAAGGCGATCGGCGACGCGATGAACCAGCTCGAGGCGGACGGCACGTTCGCGAAGATCTCGGACAAGTGGTTCGGCATCGACGTCAGCAAGCCGATCAAGTAAGCGGCATGACGTGAAACGAAGGGCGGCATCGTCGGCGATGCCGCCCTTCGCGCTTCTACGCCACGTCTCGTTCGCTCCCGCGCCGCCTCTGCTTCGCTCCCAAGTTTATGATGTGCGCTTCGCGCGCCAACCCGACGACTCCCGCTCATGTCCACCACTTCCCTGCTCGTGCAATCGCTGCCTGTGCTCGCACAGGGCGCCGTTCTGACGATCAAGTTCGCGGTTCTGTCGATGTTCTTCGGCCTGCTCGCCGGCGCCGTGCTGGCGTTGATGGGCGTGAGCCACAGCCGCGCGCTGAACTGGCTCGCGCGCATCTACGTGAGCGTGATGCGCGGCACGCCGCTGCTGGTGCAGATCTTCGTGATCTACTACGGCCTGCCGAGCTTCGGCATTTCGCTCGATCCGACACCGGCCGGCGTGCTCGCGCTGTCGGCGAACGTCGCCGCGTATCTGTCGGAGAGCATGCGCGGCGCGATTCTCGGCATCCACAACGGCCAGTGGCTCGCCGCGTATAGTCTCGGGCTGTCGCGCCGCCAGACGCTGCGCTACGTGATCGCGCCGCAGGCGCTGCGAATCGCGGTGCCGAGTCTGTCGAACAGTTTGATCAGTCTGATCAAGGACACCTCGCTGGTGTCGGTGATCACGGTCACGGAACTGCTGCGCAGCGCGCAGGAAGTGATTGCGTCGACCTATCAGCCGCTGCCGCTGTATCTGGCCGCGGCCGCGGTGTACTGGGTGCTGTGCCAGTTGCTCGAAAGCGTGCAGCGCTGGTATGAACGGCGCCTCGCGCTGCCGTCGCGCAACTGAGGCGTTAGCCGGGCTTGATCAGCGGCTCGCGAGCGGCGCCGGGGGTTGATCCAGCGCCGCGCCGAACCGCTCGAAACGCGGTGCGTAATAGCGGTCCGGGTCGAGCGAGAACGCCACGTGACGCGTGCGGCCCATCAACTCCTTGCGCGGAAAGAAACCGAAGTAACGCGAGTCGGCGCTGTCGTCGCGATTGTCGCCGAGCATCAGATATTCGCCGGGCGGCACCGTCACCGGCCCGAACGAACTGCGCGGACTCGGCGCATCGGGCGAGAGGCGCACCGTGTGCGCGACGCCGTCGAAACGCTCGGTCAGATAGTCGCCGCGCGACGCGGCATCGCCGGGCAGCGGCGGCATTTTCAGCGGCTGATACCCGGCGCGCACGCCGTTCACATACAGCACGTTGTCGCGCATCGCGATGCGGTCGCCCGGCACGCCGATCAACCGCTTGACGATCAGCTCGTGCGCCGCCGACGAATCCACGGTCACGATATCGCCGCGCTGCGGATCGTGCAGATGCGCGATCGTGATGTGCGTGAGCGGCACGCGCAGATCGTAGGCCATCTTGTCGACGAAGATGCGGTCGCCCTCGCGGATGGTGGGCAGCATCGAGCCGCTCGGCACGACGTTCCAGTCGGCCACGGCGCTGCGGAACAGCACCATCAGGAAGATAAACGCGACGAGGCTCTTGTTGTCGCGCCACAGTTTGCCAAGCATGCGCATGATGGGCGGCTCCGCTGGAAGGGGTTTGAAAGCGGTGGCGGGACAGCGCGGGATTCGCGCGCCACGGTTCGCGCAAATCCTACCACCGTCGGGGCTATCCGCCCTCTTGCGCTGTTCCGTCACTCGCCCGCGAAGCGCAGCCCCAACGCAGCGCGCGCGGCATCGGCCATTTCGATCATCTGCAACGACGTGCGGTGCGGCATCAACGGACTCTCCAGTTGGCCCGCGCGGATCAGCTCGCAGAAGTGCGCGGTCTCGTAGTTCAATCCGCCGCCTTCGAACGGCTCGTCGAGTTCGACCACGCGTGCGTCGGCGTAACGGATCGTCGCGCGCGACGGATTCCACCATGGCTCATGAATGGTCACGTGGCCGCCTTTCGCCATCAGCAGCGCGTCGCCCTTGCCGTGCAGATCGAGTCCGCAGAACAGTTGCGCGATGCCGCGTTCGTGCTGGCTGTTCAGACTCGCGAACACGTCGACGCCGGTCGCGCCGAGCCGGCCGAGCGTCTGCACGTCGCGCGGGGCGCCGAGCCAGTCGACCGCGAGAAAGATTTCGTAGATGCCGATGTCGAGCAGCGCGCCGCCCGCGTGCTCGAACGACAGCGACGGATGATCGTCCGGCACGCCCGGCACCGAGCAACCCGCACGCACGAGGCCCACCTCGCCGATCGGATCGGCCGTCAGATGCGCGCGCAACTTCTGGTAGAGCGGATAGAACGGCGGCTTCATCGCTTCCATGAAGAGCCGTTGCGCGGCGCGCGCGGCGTCGAGCACACGTTCGAGCTGCGGCCGGTTGATGGTGGCGGGTTTCTCGCACAGCACATGCAGGCCGGCCTGCAACGCGGCGATGGCGTAGTCGGCGTGACTGTCCTGGACGGTCGCGATGTAGAGGGCGTCGATGCCGCTCGCGAGCAGCGCATCGAAATCGGCGCACACGGTGCCGCCGAATTCGTCGGCGAACGCCTGGGCCGGTTCCGCGCGACGCGACCACAGCGCGGCGAGTTGCGCGTGCGGGACGAACGCGAGCCCCTGCGCGAAGCGGCGGGCAATCCGGCCCGTACCGACGATGCCCCAGCGAATCACGCGCGCCGGCTCAGCCTCCTGCGGGGCGTCGTGCCGCGCCGCGCTTGAAGCTGTCGTGGTGGTTGTCGTTGTATTGCTTGTCGTTGTGCTTGTGTTGCCTGTCGTCGTCATCGTTCCTTCGCGTCCATGCAGTTCCGAACAGGCGTCATTGTCGCGCATGCCGCGCGCTCATGGATCGCCGTGAGCCCGCGCGGTCGCCGCGCTGTCCGTTCCGCTGCATCGAGCGTCGAGGCCCCCCCTCCGCTGCTGCCTCCTGCTACCTGCCTGACTTACTCGTGGGACGCGGGCGGCTCGCCGGAAAACTGGCCGCCGAGTTCCTCGGCCGTATAGTCGATCATCGCGAGCGAAGCGGCCTCCGCTTCCTTCGGGTCGCGCCGTTCGATCGCCTCGACCACCCGCAGATGCGACTGCACCGCGTCTTCCCACAGCCCGGCGCGCGGCGTGACGATCGGATTGACCGTCGACAGCGCGCCGCGAATGATCGCCGCCATCTGCTTGAAGAACTGGTTGCCGCTCGCGATCACGATGCGCGTATGGAACAGCTCGTCGGCTTCCTGATAGCCCGGCTCGTTCGGCCGGATCAGGCGGAACGCCTCGAACGCCTCGCGGATCGCCGCGACGTCGGCGGCGCTGCCGCGCGAGGCCGCCTGCGCCGACGCGCGCGGTTCGATCAGGATGCGGAACTCGATCACGTCGCGCAGAAACAGCGGATCGGGTTTCGCGCGAAAGCGCCAGTTGACGACGTCCTCGTCGATCATGCGCCAGTCGCTCATCGAGCGGATGCGCGTGCCGATCTTGGGGCGCACGTCGAGCATGTCGCGGGCGAGCAGCATCGAGAGCGCCTCGCGCATGACGGTGCGGCTCACGTCGAACTCTTTCGACAGCACATCCTGCGGCGGCAGAATCGCGCCGTACTTCTCTTCGACGATGCCGGTGACGAGTCCGTCCATCACTTTGCTCACCAGCGATCGATCCTTGTTAGCCTGTTCCATGACACTCTCCCCGAAGCGGTGTTTGCCCCCGCGTAGCCTGTTGATCAAGCGGCCCTCGTGTGTCGTTTTTTTATGCTTCCTGGTTGTTTTACGATACGTTGCTAGCTTCGAAACACTTGCGCCAGTTGGGAAACGTCCTGACAGGGTTATCCCTCTGAGGAATTGTTTCGTTCGTGTAACGCTGCATGGTTCGATGGGCCATATGCTTGCGTTCCAAGCGTGCCTCGAATGTGAAATTTGCATGGTGCGAAGACGCACGTAGTGGAGTGAATTGTCTGATCGACTGCGGATGGGGTGGTCGCGGTGGCGGGTGGGGGCGAGGGGTTGGCGGGGATGGGGGGCGTTCGCGGGCTTCGTTTTGGTTTTTTTTGTGGGGCGCCTGGCGGGGTGGTTGTTTTTTTTGTTCTTCTGGTTAGGATGCGTTGCCCCTGTGCGGGGCGGCACTCACTTTTCTTTGCCTGCCGCAAAGAAAAGTAAGCAAAAGAAAGCGGCTTTACACCGCTAACTCTTAAGCGGGTCCCCCGCGCAGTCACGGTAGTGGAACATCTGGAATTCGTGCCCCCGCACTCTCCACCCCAGTGGCACAGCAGTCATTCATCCCGCCTCGCGCAGTGCGCTCGTCGGCGCGGTCTGCTTCGGTGGTTCGGTTGCTTTGATTGGTTCGGTTGGTTCGGTTGGTTCGGTTGGTTCGGTTGGTTCGGTTGGTTCGGTTGGTTTTGTCGATTCTACTGGGTTTGTTGACTCTTTTGCTTCGGTTGGTTTCAGGCGTAGGCGTACTCGTAACGGTTGGCGCATGTCCGCAGGAGGCGCTCCCGCCATGGAGCGGGTCATCAATAATTCGCGTAGCTGAGCGTCCGCCTTCGCATCACCCAATGTGTCGAATTGCACGCTTGTGATCGCGCCGTCTGATCCAATCCATGCGCGAATCAATAGCGCCGGCGGTGGAGCGTCCGCCTTCGCGTTGGCTATACGCTCCTCCAGGAACGCGTGCAGTTCGTTCGATGTCGCGCTGTCCCCTTCCAGCGATGCCTCGAACTCCCGCCCTACCCGCCGTCCATAGTCGATCCACGATTGCGGGACGCTTTGCAGCACACCGCGTTGCGCATTTTGGGCCGCGCTTTGTTGCGTGCTTACCGTCGTGCTTACCGTTGTGTTTGTCGTTTTATTTGCCGATGTCTCCGGCGTCTGCGCGGCAGACGTCAACGGCGCGGTCGCCGCGCCGGCAAGCACGAGGATGCCCAGCCGTTGGCGCCATCCGCGGCGATCGTTTTGCTTCATCAGTTTCCCCTCCGCTTATTCCGCTTCGAGCGGTAAATACAGTCTCGATCCGTTGCGTTGCACGAGCAACGCCACCGTGCCGCGCGTCGCGCCAATGCCCGCGATCAACGCATCCACGCTCGCTACCGGTGTGCCGTTGACCGACAGCAGCACGTCCCCCGCTTTCAGGCCGGCTCGTGCCGCCTGGCCGGCCGCCTGCTCGACAAGCAGGCCCCGGTCGACGCCGAGTTGCTGCTGCTCCTGAGCACTCAATGGTCGTAACGCCAGGCCAATGCGCGCGGGCCCCTTCGGACTGTCGCTCCCCACACTGCCGATGCCGCTGTCGAGCGCGCCCACCATGACCTGAATCCGGCGTCGCGCGCCGCCGCGCCACACCAGTAGCGCGGCCGGCTGGCCCGGCTTCATCCGCGCGATCGTGCCGAGCAGGTCGACCGGGTCCGCCACCGCGACGCCGTCCACGCCAAGCACCACATCGCCGGCCAGTAGCCCCGCCTGCGCGCCCGGGCCGCCCGCCTCCACCATGCTGATCAAGGCGCCGTCCGGACGGCTGAGGCCGAACGAACGCGCGAGCGCGTCGCTGACTTCCTGTAGCGACACGCCGAGGCGCCCGCGCGTGACCTTGCCTGTCTTCAGCAACTGATCCTTCACGTCGAGCGCGACGTCGATCGGGATCGCGAACGACAAACCCTGGTAGCCGCCGGTCTTCGAAAAAATCATCGAGTTGATCGCGATCACCCGGCCATCCAGATCGAACAGCGGGCCGCCGGAGTTGCCCGGGTTGATCGGCACGTCGGTCTGGATGAACGGAATGTAGCTGTCGCCCGGCAACGAGCGCGACTTCGCGCTGACTATCCCCTGCGTCACCGTGTTCGCAAACCCATACGGCGATCCGATCGCCATCACCCAGTCGCCCACCTCGGTGCGCGATGCGTCGCCCGTCACGACCGCCGGTAGATTGCGCGCGTCGATACGGATCACGGCCACGTCCGACAACGCGTCGCTGCCGATCACCGTGCCCTTGAACTGGCGCTTGTCGGTCAGCTTCACGTCCACGCTCGACGCATCTCCGACCACGTGCCGGTTCGTCAGAATGATCCCGTCCGCACTCACGATGAAACCCGAGCCCAGACTCACCTCCTCGCGGTTGCCGATCACGCGACGCGCGAGAAACGGCGCGAGCGGATTGCCGGGCGCAATGCCAGGCGGCAACTGGATGCCCATCTGCGTGACCTCCCGCGTGACGCTGATGTTGACCACCGCCTGCCCGTAACGTTTGACCAGCACGGCGAAGTTCGGCACGCTCAGCGAGGCGGGATGGGCAGCGAGATTGGCGGAAGACGACTGAAGCGATGGTGGCGGCGATGCCTGGAGCGGAGATAAGGGCAAGTCTCCCGGCGAGGTTTGGGCCGCCGCGTGGACAGCAAAGCTGGCGGCGAGCAGGAGTGCGCATGACAGCACAGGCAGCGCATGCGACACCGGCAATGTCTGCAACATCGGCAACGTCCGCACCATTCGCACCAATCGCACCATTCGCACCATCCGCATGCCGGGCGCGCGCGCCGACGGTCTCTTCAATACACGCCGCCACGCCGACACGGTCCACGGTTTCACGACGCGCTTCATCGCCACTCCTCTCGTTGCATGGGCGGATTGCCTGGATGATTTGCTCGATTGCTACGTTCAGGTGCTTCACTCCGGCGCAACGCCGCGCTTCACTTCGGCGGCACGACGACCGGCGCGGCAGGACGCTGGGGCGTCACCGAGTTGCCCCAGTTCGCGCCGAACCGGTTCCGTTCGGTCGACAGATTGAATGTGCCGACCCGGTTCGACGGCGCATTGGCCGCCGCTTCCGCCGCGGTCCGCGATGCACCGTTCGACGCCGCCGGTTTCGGCTGCAATTGCGAACTCAGGCAGTCGTACGACAGCGCGCGCTGGCCATCCACTTCCGCATCCACGCAAACCGGCTTGGCTGCCGACGCGGAGGTCGACGCCGACGCCTTCGCTCCGGAAGACGCAGTCGCGCCACCTGGTGGCGCGGCACGCTGCTGCGCGGGTGCCTGAGCACGCGCTTCATTCTGCTGACCGTATGCCGCGCCGGCACCCATGACGACGGCCAGCAATCCGATTCCGATCCGACGTAAAGCCATCACGTTCTCCCCCACGCTCAGGTTCCTCGATGTGCGATGCGAAGCCGTCAATCGCGAGCATCGCGAGTCAAGGCGCGAGTCAAGGCACGCGTTGAAAACCGACATCGACCGCGACACGCAACTCGACACGCAACTCGCCTCGCTAGGCCACCTCATGCAGCGGCATACGCGCGAACCGTTCGAAAATGAATCGCTGCGCGGTTTCGATGCGCACGGCCGGCAGCACGTCTCGTCGCGCCCACAACGTCTTCGCGCCATCGACCGGCAGCCACGCGAGCACCTGCGCGCCGGTCGGAAACGGCGTCGCCGCCGGCTCGCGATAGTCGACGCGGTACAGCGCGGGCGCCGCGTCTCGCGCGCCCCACACATCGCCGATGTCGCGCACGCTGCCGTCGAACCAGAAGCGCACCCAGCGCGCGCGACGGGTCGCGGGTTCGCTCGCGTCGTCGGTCTCCGGCAATCTCATGAAGCCCGCCAGCACCAGCAGCAACGGCGCCACGTCCTCGTCGCGCATCGACGCGTACGACCATAACGACAGCACGTCGGCGCAGGCCAGCACCGCCATGAAGCGCGTGAAGCCGAATCCGGGCCACAGTTGCCGCAACACCGCATAGTGTTGTTGCCACTGATCGACGAAGCGTCTGCGCTGCGCGGCGAAGATGCGCGGATCGCGCGAGCCGCGTGCGCTCAACTCGGACGGCTGATACGCAGCGGTCGTCAGGACGCAGGCGGCGTCGCTTGGCGTGCTTCGATGCCGGAATACGCCGACGCGACCGGGCATCGCGACGATCGCTGCATGACACAGCGGGCATTGCTCCGGCGCGGCGTCGTCGGGTGGGATTGCGGTAGGCCACACGATGGCCGGTACGCTGGCGCGACGTTGCGCGGGCAGCGTGCGGCCGGGCAGACTGCGCCGGCGCGTGCTCGTGGTGGTTGGCGGGCTCTGCATGCCTTGTGTGCTGACCAGGCTCGCCGTCCCCACCACGCCCTCCCTTCCGCCGCCGCTCGCCGACCCCGCCGCGCCGCCCTCCGCGCCCGTCACATGTCCCGCGCGAGCCGTGCCCGCCGCCTCGGTTTCGTTCGCCGCGCGCGCCATCGTCCGTGCCCTCACTGCGCCGCGGCCAGCGCCTTCTTCAGCGCGTCTTCGTTGATCGGCGCGTTCGCGGCCAGCTTGCCGACATACGCCTGCACGTTCTGCTGCAAACGTTGCGCGCGCAACGTCGCGCGGATCTGCTCCTTGACGTCGGCAAGCGGACGCTGCGCCGCCGCACGCGTGTCGATCAGCTTGACGATGTGAAAACCCGTCGGCGTCTGCACCGGCGCGGACACCTGGCCGGCCTTGAGCGCGGCGGCGGCCTGGCGGATCGCCGGCAGCAGCATCGTCTCCGGCACCACGCCCATGTCGCCGCCGTTCGCCGCGCTGGTCTTGTCCTGCGAGTTCGCCTTCGCCAGCGCCGCGAAATCGCCGCTACGCGCGCGTCCCGCGAGATCGGTCGCCTGTTTGCGGATTTTCTCGACGCTCGCGGCATCCGTGTTCGGCGGCACTTCGAGATAAATCTGCGCGAGATGCAGCGAACGCGGCACGGTGAATGCCGGCGCGTTCTGCTCGTACGCGGCCTGGATTTCCGCATCGGACGGATACGCCGCCGGCGGCGCATTCACCGACGCCAGATAGCTGCGCACGACCACCTCGCGCTGTGCCTCCTCCAACGCCGCGCGCACCTGCGGTTGCTTGTCCCAGCCCTTCGCCTTCGCTTCGGCGAGCACCGACTTCTGCGCGAGCGTCGAACGCACGAGCTGATCCATCGCGGACGGATCGGCGGCGAGACGCGTGCGTCCGTCCGGATTGAGCGACTTCAGCAGGGTTTCGATATCGGCCTGCGTGACCGACGCCTGGGGCGCGTTGGCGATGACGTCGCTTTGCGCCATCGCGACGAGCGGCGCGAGCGACAGCAGCCATGCTGCGAGTACAAGTTTCTTCACCGTGACTCCTGCGATTACGTGAATGCTGTTGAATGCTGTTGAATGCTGTTGTGAACGTTGTTCTGCTCGCGACGATCGTCGTCGCGGTTCATGCGTGGACCAGGCGCGCCCTGTCTCGCCCATCGATGCGCCTGCATCGCGTACGGCGGCGCATGGGCGCGAGAACATGGGCGACAAGGCGGGTTATCAGGCAGGCGACCGCTCGCGTTCCATCGGCGTTTCCAGCCGGACGACAACCGGCTGGATCATGTCGCGCGGCGGCGGCAATCCCACCTGTCTGCCGACGACGAGCGCGGCAAGCTCCGCTTCGAGTTCTTCCTCCAGACCAACTTCTCCACCCTGCACGCATTCGATCCGTTCGACCCGGCCGCGTGCATCGAGCCATGTTTTCAAGCGCAGCACCGGCACGTGCTGCCCGGCCGTTGCCGCGTTCGCCTGCCGTTCAAAAAATCCGGCCAGCCGGGACGCGGACGCTTCGTCGTCAGCCAGCGCCGTCTGCAAACACAGCGCAACCTGCTGCGCGTAGCTCACCCACGCCGACGGCGCGGCATCGACGCCCACCGCAGCGGGCTTCGCGCGCGGCCGGCCGCCGAAGACCGACGACCACGCCGCGCGCAACGCGCCAAAGCGGTCCGCGACGCTCATTACGCCGACGCCTTCTCACGCGAAGCCCGCTCGCGCACGGCCTCTCCCTCGCGCGCGCCGACCTCGATCCCCGCACCGGCCGCCGCGGCAGCCACCGCCGCCTGCGTCTGCGCGTGCTGCTCGGCGAACACCGGCCGCGTACGCAGATGCATCAGCAACTCCTGAATGAGGCGATCCCACAGTTCCACCGTCGAGCGCAGATAACGCACGCTCACGCCGCCGCCGACGATCACATCCATCTCCAGCGCAATGAATTGCCCGTGATCGGCGAGCCGCGCAAAACGTTTCGTGCGATTCCAGCTCGCGACCCATTCCTGCGGATAGTCGCCTTGCACCTGGAGCACGCAGCTCAGCGTGTAGTCGAGATAGCGCACGACGGTCTCCTGCCCGACGGCGCCCTGCGCGAGATTGCCGAAGCGCACCGAGAAACCGATCCCCTGGCTCGCGCTCATCAACTGCACCACGCCGGCCTGTTCGGCCACCGTCACGCGGTAGCCGGCCGCCTTCAGCACGTCCGCGAGCTGCTCGATGCTCACGGCCTCGATCAAGTCGTTCGATGCCGATGCGTCGGCCGCGGCTTTCGTCTGTTCGTCACTCATGTCGATCGTCCTTTTCGTCCTGTAGGTCCTGTACGTCCGTTATGTTCTGCCGGTTGTGCTGGCCCCTGTCTGTCTCGATGGGCTCTTGTTCCGTTTCTGGTCATCCCCGCCACACCATTTCTCTCAGGCTCAATGCCAGGCTAACTGCAAGGCTCACTGCACGGCAGCCGCAGCTGCACCTGCACTTGCACCCGCAGCCCCCGCCGCGACACCACGCGCCGCCGGATCGTATTTCGCGCTGTACAGCGCATCGCCATAACGCTGTTCGAGCTCGTCGTATTTCACCCGCGCGCCTTGCGCGAACGGTTGCCGCGAGGCAAGGAACGTCCCCAGCCCCGCGTGTTCGTACGCGTCCAGAATCTCGTGCCCGACGCGGTACAGGTCCGCGTTTTTAGCCTGACACTGCTGCAACTGCGCATCGCGCTGCTTCACATCGTTCTGCGCTTGCGTGCGTTGCGCGTCGCGGGCGCGCGAGACCGTCAGCAGTTCCTCGTACGACGCCTTGTACTTCTCCAGTTGCCGGGCATCCTGCGCATGGCTGCTTTTCTCCGTCGCCTGCGCGCGTTCGGCCGCGGCCTCGCCGCCGGATTTGCCGGTCGTGGCCGCGAGTTTCGCCTGCGCGTCCTTCAATTGCGCGAGCGCCTGATCGCGTTGCTGCTCCGCCGCCGTTTTATCGGCCTGCAGTTGCGCCTGATTGTCCTGAAGCTGACGCAACGTCTGCGTGGTGGTGCGCAACTGGCTGCGCAGCTTGTCTTCGATACTCTGCGCATGCGCGACGCCGCCCCACGACATCAGCACGCCGGCGAACACGGCGACGGCAAAGCGGTAACGAACTGGGTTCATGCCGACTCCCGTCAGAAGCGCGCGTTGAGTTCGATCTGCAGCACGTCGATCGACACCGGCGGACCGTAGACTTCCTTCGCGCTCAGATAACGCGCCGACAGCCACGTATCGCGCGCGACCGCGTACGCGGCGCCGAGAATGTAGCCGCGCGCATTGGTGCCGCCGAGATGGAAGTCGGGATCGTTGAAGGCATCGAGCGTGGCGTCCGGTTGCAGATACTTGTAGGCCACCGAGAAATTCCATTGGCCCTTGGTGCTCGGTTCCGGCTCGCCGATCGTCACCTTCGCGAGATAGCCGTTCGGGCCGCTGCGATAGTCGGACTGCGTCGCGTTGACGGTGGTCGCCTCGTAGTTGTTCACCGGCAGCGTGGCCGCGCTGAACGCCTTGTTGGTGTTGTACGCGAGGTTGCGCACGAACTCGCCGTCGAGTCGGACCTTCACGCGATCGGCCACCTTCGTGTCCCACTGCGCCTTGATGTCGAGCAGCCGGTAGTTGTACGCGAGGCCGAAGAGTTGCGGATCGGGCGTCATGCCCGGCGCGAGGTTCGGGTTCTGGACGATGTTGCGCAGCGCCACCAGCGTATTGCCGCCTTGCAGGTAGGTGGGCGCTTCGTTGTCGGTGCTGCAGCTGGTTGCGCCGAGATAGAGCGCGCACGGCGAGGACAGCGTGCCGCGCATGTTCTGGAAGTCGTAGTAGGCGAGCGCGCCCTTCAGCTTGTTCTGCTGGTCGATCTTCCATTCGGCGCCGACCTGCGCGCCGAACATCCACTTGGTGTCGCTGCCCACCTTGCTGGTGCTGTTCGACGGGAAGTTCTCCGCCGTGTACTGGATCGGGAACACGCCGAAGGTGCCGAACAGGGTCACGTCGGGATTGACCGGCAACGCATGGCGAAAGCTCGCGGCGATGCCGTCCATTTCCAGATCGTTCGAGAACAGCAGGTCCGACGTGAAGAACGGATTGTCGAAGCGCCCCGCGACGACGTTCAGCCACGCGTTCGGCTGATAGCGGAAGTACGCCTTGTTCAGCCAGATGTTCTTCTTCGCGAAGCCGCCGCCCGCGTTCGCCGTGGTGGACACGGGACCGTTGTCGTTGCCGCTCGCGAGTTGCAGCCCGGCGGTGAACTCGTCGGACAGCAGCGCCGTCACGCCCAGGCGCGCACGATAGCGTTCGAGGTTGTTGCGGTTCTGCGTGGTGTTCTGCGTCGGCAACTGCGTCGTATTGGTGTTGCCGTTGATGTCGAAGCCGCCGCCCTGATTGATCGCGGCGAAGTTCGTCACGTTGTTCGCGTTGCGGCTGCCGTAGAAGTGATACTCGTCGCGCACGCGCAGATCGCCGTCGAGTTTGATGCGCGAGACCCAGTCGGGAAAGGTGTTGGGTTGCGCCCAGTTCTCGGCCTTGGCCTGCGCGATCACTTCCTGCTTCACCTGATCGCGGATCTGTTCGCGCACCACCTGCGGCACGTACGGCACCGCGACATCGCCCGGTCGGGTCGGCGCGTTGACGACCGCAGTGGCGGCAACCCCAGCAACCCCGCCGCGCGCGGGCGCGCCCTGCGCCGCCTTCGCCTGCGCCGTCTCGGCGCGCGCCTCGCGGATCAGGTCGTTGGCGTTCTGCTGCGTGAGCACGCCGCGCTTGACCAGCAGGTTGATCAGGTTGATCACCGTGCTTTCGGTCGGCGCCGCCGTGCCGCTCGCGGCCTGCGTCTCGAGCGACTGCGCGTACGCGCTGCCGGTGCAGGCGAGGCCCAGCGTGAACAGCGCCACGCTCAGACGCGTGCCGGTCACCGTCGATCCCCCGCCGCCATAGCCGCGCCCCCGTACTTTCGTGTTCCGAATCATCAATTCTCTCCGCTTGACCGCTGTTCTTTTCGACGGCGGGGTCCGTGTTCCGGGCCCGCCGCGTGTTCGATATGTGTGGGTGCCATCACCCCGGTTTGCGTCCCTGCAGCTTCACGAGCACCGGATACGCGGTGGCCGGCGGCGGCGCCTCGTCCACCTTGCCGAGCGCCTCGATCGACGCGACCACCGCCGCGTCGAGCTTCTCGTCGCCGGTCGATTGCGCGACAGTCACCTTCGTGATGCGGCCCGACGGTTCCATCCACAGATTCAGGCTGCCGGTGAAGCGCGCGCCGCCCGCGTCCTGCACCGCCTTGTCCTGCTCGATTGCCCGTTGCAGCACGTAGACCATGTATTGCGCGTAGCTGGCATTGCCGAAGCGCCCGCCGCCCGCGCTGCCGGCCATGCCGGAACCGTCGCCGGCGCCGATGTTGAAGCTGTCGGTGCCTGCCTGGGCCGGCGCATTCATCGTCATCTGCCTGGGCTGGTTGTCCGAAGGCTTCGGCGCTTCCGACGGCCTGGGTGCGACCGTCGGCTTGTCCAGCGGCGTCTTCACCTCCTCCTTCACCTTTTCCGGCGGCGGTTTCTGGGGCGGCGGCGGAGGCGGCGGCGGCAACGGAATCACCGTCGTCACCTGCGGCGCGCTGACGCGCTTGACGCCCGCGGTATCGCTCGCGAAATGCCAGATCAGCGCGGCCAGTCCCACGAGCGCCACGACGATCAGCACAGGCTTGATGAAACGGCCGGGGCCCTTGCCCGACGGGCCGCCGTTATAGGTCATTTCCATCGCGTGGTCCTAGCCGCCCTGCTTCGCTTTGCCGGTCACGAGACCGACCTGGGACAGGTCGAGGCGCCGCAGCAGATCGAGCACGTCCATCACCCGCTGGTACTGCACGGCCGAGTCGCCCTTCAGCACGATCGGCACATCGGGGTTGCTGGCCTTCTCGGTGCGCAGGCGGCTTTCGAGTTCGTCCATCGAGACCGGATAGGCATCCAGAAAAATCTGTCCGGAGTCGGACACGGTGATCGCCTTGGTCTTCGGCTTCGCGAGACTCGTGGACGAGCTCGCCTTCGGCAGATCGACCTTGATGCCCTGCACCGACGCGGTCGTCATGATGATGAAGATGATCAGCAGCACGTACGCCAGATCGAGCATCGGCGTGATGTTGATGTCGTCGTACGGCTTGTCGTCGTCCTGAACCTGCATGGCGTTCTCCCGTGTACGTTCAGTCGGCCAGCAGCGCGTGATCCGGGCTGCGATGCGCTTCCGCGAGCCGCGTGACGAACTCGTCGACGAACACCTGCATGTTCGCGGTCACGTTCTTGTTGCGGATCAGCAGATAGTTGTAGCCAAACAGCGCGGGAATCGCGACGAACAGACCGGTGACGGTGGCGAGCAGCGCGGCGGCGATACCCGGCGCGATCGCGTTCACGTTGACGTCGCCGGCCGCCGCGATCGCGGCGAAGGTAATCATCACGCCGACCACCGTGCCGAGCAGACCGAGGAACGGGCCGCCCGAAATCGCGATGGTCAGCAGCACCATCGACTTCGACAGACGCTGGTTTTCGCGCACGAGGGTCGCGTCCATCGACGCGCGGATCGCTTCGATCGATTCGCTGGTGATGACGGTGCGGCCGTTGTCGTCGACGCGGCTGTGGATTTCGGCCACCCCCGCGCGATACAGGCGGTACAGCGAAGACTGACGCAGGCGCTGGCCTTCGGCGCTCGCTTCGTTCACGTGCGCGAGACCGACGAGATGACGGCCGGCCACTTCGCGGAAGCGCTCGACGAAGTAGTTGTTGGCGCGATCGACGAGGCCCACGTAGCGCCCTTTGTTCCACATCACCACCCACGAGACCACGGCCATGGCGAGCAGAATGCCGATCACGACCCAGGCGTCGACCGTCACCGATTGCACGATCACGCCGAAGTAGCCGAAGCCGAAGCCCGACTGCTTTTCATCGGCGCCGTAGGCGATCAGCTTCGATTCCGAGCCTTGCGACAGCGCGTCGAGCGCGATCAGCTCCGGCGAGCGCGCGATCTTCGACAGACGCAATTCGTCGAGCGAGCCCTTGAAGCCGGCGAAGCCGGCGGGTGCGCCCGTCACGTCGCCGGCCGCCGCGGCCGCGCCGGTCAACGCGGGCAACGCGGCCGCGCCTTGCGCGACCTGCTTGCCGTTCGCGTAGACCGTGACGGTCTTGCCGTCGGCGGTGACGGCGAGATGCGTCCATT
Source organism: Paraburkholderia sp. D15 (assembly GCF_029910215.1). Taxonomy (NCBI): domain Bacteria; kingdom Pseudomonadati; phylum Pseudomonadota; class Betaproteobacteria; order Burkholderiales; family Burkholderiaceae; genus Paraburkholderia; species Paraburkholderia sp. D15. The sequence goes on from NZ_CP110395.1 coordinate 2,611,000, forward strand.
GATTCGCCGTCAACGCGGTCGTGCCGTTCACGCGCAGCGGCGCCGCGCCGCCGTCGACCTCGGCGAACGGCACGCCGTTGTCGAGACCGATCAGCAACGCGTTCGCGCCATCGCGATGGCTATAGAGCAAGGTATTGGGGGCGAGCGCCGACGGCTTCGCCCATACGCTGAACGTGAAGGCGCCGCCCGCCGCGACGTTCAGCGACGCGCTCGCCGGCAGGTTCAACGGCGCGCTGCCATCGAACTGCGCGCCCTTGCCGACGATGCCGTCCTCGACCGTGCGCGACGGCGCGTTCTGCGCGTTGTTCGCATAGGCGGTCGCGTCCTTCGGCGGCGTGCCGGACGCGCCGTCGAAGTGGTACACGAGCGTGTAGTCCGGATCGAAGGTCTGGCTGGGCTTGCTGCCGTCCGGCGCCTTCTTGTTGCCGTAGTACATCCAGATCGATTCCGCCGCGCCGGCCGGCATCTTCGCGATGTCGACCCAGATCAGCGCGACGCCCAGCACCGCGTCGTATTGCTCGACCTCGAAGTTCAGCGGCGTCTTGTCGTCGGACGCGACGAAACGGATGTCGGCGCCGTTATCGGCGAGACCGTCGAACTGGAAATTGCCCGAGTGCAACCGGATCAGCAACGGCACGCGTCCCGCCGATGCCGGCAGGTTGGCGCCCTTCGGACTCGCGTCGAGCGTGATCGCCTTGCGGTACGACCAGTCGTTCTGCCACCACGCGTTGGCGACGCCGGGCATCGTGCCCAGCAGCGCCAGTATCAGGAAAAACAAGGCTCGCTTCACAATCCACTCCCCAAATGAACCCCGCCGGCGACGCGGCAAGGCACGAACAAAAAGGTCCTGCAGCTCTCTCAGGTTCTTCAGAAACTTGCGCGCACGTAGAAATCGAAACGCGGGCTGTACTGCTTCGTGTAGACGCCGGACTTCAGCGGCCAGCCGGCCTCGAAATCCGCGCTCAGGTACTTGAACATCTGCAAACGCGTGCCCACGCCGACGCTCAACAGGTTGAAGCTCGCGGTCTGCTCCGGCAGCGGGCTGAGCAGCCACAGATGCGCGGCATCGACGAACGCATGGAAGCGCCACTCGTTGATGCGGCTGCCGCCCGCCGCGCCCAGATATTTCGCGACCGACGGACTGCGCAGTTCGAGCGAGCCGATCACGCCGCTGTCCGCGGTGTCTTCCGCCTGCATGTAGCCGCGCACGCTGTTCATGCCGCCCGCCGCGAACTGTTCGCTCGACACCAGCGGCGAATTGGCGAGCTGCGCGCTGACGTGCGCGTTGGCCTGCATGTCGTTGGCGAAGCGCTGCGTGTGATTGACGTCGAACTTCGCGTAGAGGAAGTCGGCGGTCGCGTTGTAGCGTTTGTTGTCCCACGCGCCGGCATCGCTGCCGATGCCGCGGATGTTGGTGGTCAGCGATACCGAGAAGGCGGTCTGCGAGTTCTTCAGATTGAGCGAGCTGGTGTAGCCGAGCGTCACCGGCACGTAGGTCAGCGGCGCATACGAGGTCTGTCCCGGCAGGCTGACGTTTTCGTCGTAATGCTTGCGGTCGATCTCGATGCTCACCGACTGCGCGTACGTGTCCGACGCCGGCAACGCGTAGAGCGCGGTAAAGCCGTACGTGGTGCCCTTGCCGAGCACGTTGGTGCCGCCGACCGACGCCACGTTGCTGTCCGAATGCACGACCGTCGCCAGCAGGCTCCAGTGCGAATCGCGCAGCGGCGCCAGATACGAAAACGAATACACGCGCGCATCGTTCGGGTGCTGCGGGGCGATCACGTACGTGCCCGATACCACGTGCCCGAGCTGCCACAGGTTCGAATAGCTCAGCGTCGCGCTGGTGCGCAGCGACGACGTGCCGGGGCTGTTGTCGTTGTTCAGTTCGAGCGCGCCGTGCAGCGGGCTGTGATCGTCGACCTTCAGATCGACGTCCACGGTTTGCGGCAAGGCGCCGGGCTTCAGCACCGGAATCACCTGGCGGTCGGCGCCGCGGTTCAGATCCGTGAGCTGCTGCTGCGCGACGCCGAAGTCGGGCACGGTGCCTTCCGCGAGCGCGGGCACCGCGTCGCGAATGTTCTGCGGCGAGTTGTACTGCGCGCCTTCCACGCGCAGGCGTCCCACTTTCGCCTCGACGACCTGCAGCAGGATCACGCCGTTTTTCACCTGCTGCTGCGGCAGCTCGACGACCACCGACTGATAGCCGCGATCCTGATACACCTTCTGCAATGCATCGCGCGCGGCGTTGACGTCGGCGAGCGTCTTGCCCGGACCTTCGAACGGATAGACCGCCTTCTCGATCTCCAGACTCGGCAAGGTCGTATTGCCGCGTACGATGAATTCGTTCAGATCGAACGTCTGCGGCGCGGACTGCGCGCGTGGCGCGGCAGGTACGTCCTCCGCGTGCGCGCTCGCCGCGAAACCGAGACCGCCGATCAGCGCCATGCTCGCGAGACCGGCCACGCTCGTTGCGCCCGTCACGCTCATCAGATGCGCGACGGGCGTCAGGCGGCGCTGCCGCGCGGCGCGTCCGTGTTGCGCCGTCTGTCCGCTCGCTTCCCCGTTGACTCTTGGCGGCATGCGCCATTCCCCTTTTTTCATTCGGATCGTTGCTACATCGGCGGGCACGATTGCATCGGCTCGCTAACACAGTTTGATTGCAGAATTGTTACGCTTAGTTGGACATCCTAATCATGCGGATCGAAGCCCGATCCGCGATTCCGTGTCCTTATCATCAAGACGAAACGAGTGCGCCTAACCCGCAGCGCATAAGCGAAAATATTCTAAAAATTATGCCGAGGCCCGGCGTTGCCGCGCCTGGTCTTCGTCTTCCTCGCGCGGGCGCGTCTGCCAGAAGCCGCCCTTCATCGTCGCGATCGAGGGCGTATCGGACCACTCGCGCGGGTTCACGATTTCGGCACGCAACACGTCCGGCAGCACCTGCACGTCGAACACTTCGTCCACGCCGTTGTAGAACTCCAGAATGCCCAGCACTTCGCCGCTGCCGAGATCGATCGCGGCGACGCCGGCCACCAGCGCGGCCGACTCGCTCTCGATCGGCAAGCCTTGCGGCCCGCGCCGCTCGCGCAACTTCGACAGGCCGACGAACAGCACGCCGCGATAGGCCGCGAGACCGTGCGTGAAACCCGGCAAGCTCGCGACGATGCGCCGCCGGCCGCTCAGCCGGTCGATCTCCAGCACTTCGCCGCGCCCGCCTTCGAGTACATAGAGACGGCTGTCGATCACACGCGGCGAATGCGGCATCGACAGGCCCGATGCGATCACGCGTCCGGAAGGCACTTCCATCACGATGCCGCCGTTCGCCATGCCTTCGCGCCAGCCGAACGGCGTGCCGGTTTGACCCAGCGCGGTCGCATACACCACCTTGCCGTCGTGAAACGCCATACCGTTCAGGTGGCAACGATCGTCCGGACCGAACTCGGTGACGAACGGCGGTTGCCAGATCGGCGTGAAATTGAAGTACCCGTCGATCACGCAGATGCACGAGTAACGCGTATTCACCGCCAGCAGAATCTGCTTGTCGAACACCATGTCGTGCAGATCGAGGTCGCCGGTGTAGTACGTCATGCGCGGTACGAACACCGCGTCGTAGTGATCGGGCCGCGGCGGATACGAGGGGGCGAGCGTCGGCAGATTGGCGAACACCATCAGTTCATGCAGGGTCGCCACCGCAAGGCGGTTGCCGCTCACCGTCATGCCCATCGAGCGCGGCAGCAGACAGGCGGACAAGGTCGGCTTGCCGTCGTCGACGCCGAGCAGCGCGACACCCGAAGGACGGCGGCTGATCGCGAGAGAACATTTGAGCGAGGCCAGCACATCGAGAAAACGGCCGTTATCGCGCAGATTGATGAACGGCGCGTCGATATCGTTCGACGCCGCGTCCTCGGCCTGCGCGGACGCGCCCTCGTATTGGCTTTCTCCGGATCGTTCCACGTGTGTATCCCAAGCTCTAACGTTTGTTTTTTTCAAGGCACCCGGCAATGCGCGCAAGTGTCGCGCGTCGTGCGTGGCCGTCGTATCGAATGCGTTTTTTTGGTGCTGTTTCCAGGCCGCTTTTATGCTTCCCAACTTCTAGACGGAACGAGCGGCGCAATCCCGCAAACTATTTTTTCCGCACGTGGGCGCTCGTCGCAAAAAGGCCTAAAAATGCGGCGTGCATATTAATCGCCGGACACATTCCATCCTCTCCTGCCGATGCGTAATTTTTTGTGACACGCGCCGAACATTCGTGTGAGGAAACATTCGGCACGCGGTGGAAGGCTTCGAAATGTGAATGGCCTGCGGGATAGAGCACGTCGAAACGTCTTAACCAGTACAGGGAGATATTGGCGAGGACCACATGTTGATCACCACGTTGCTGGTACGGCGGCTTGTCGCGAGGCTGACGCGCACGCGTGACGGGTTTCGCGACGGGTTTCGCGACGGGTTTGGCGAATCCGGCGTCGACGGCGAGCATGCGCTCGCGCGCCCACTGCGCTGGCGCATGCCGTGGCTCGCCTGGCAGATGCTGTCGTGGTTCGCGCTGACGCTGCTGGCGCCACCGTTCTGGATCATCGGCGCATTGCAGATGATCAATCCGCACAGCGATCAACCCTTGTTCTGGAATGCGCTGATGGCGATCGTGCCGCTCGCGGGCGGCATCACGATCGTGCTGACCAATCAGCAGCATTACCGGATGCCGTTCCACAGTCATCGCGCGGCGGCGCTGTTCTACTTTCAGCGCAGCATGGCGCTGAGTTGCGCGCTGGTGCTGCTGCTGTTGTGGAGCACGCATGCGATCGACGACCTCGTCGCGCCGCTCGCCATCGCCTCGCCGGGATCGCGCCCCGCCGCGCTCGCGATGTGGATGACGGGTCTCGTCGCCGCGTTCGGCATTTCGTCATCTCTGCATGCGAGCATCCTGCACGTGTGGCTCGCGTTTCTCGCCTGAGCCGGCTTCTTTTCTTCCACTCTTCATTTGCGCGCGGGAGCGAACGGATGCGTCCACAACGATCCATCGGCAAAGCGATGGCCGCGCGCGAACGCGGCGTCGCGATCGTGACCGTGTTGCTGGTCGTCGCGCTGGCCGCCACGTTGGCGGCCAGCGTGCTATGGCGTCAGCAGGTCGCGATACGCGACGTGGAAAACCAGCGCCTCGCGGTGGAAACGATGTGGGCCGAGCGCGCCGCGGTCGAATGGGCGCGCGCGTTGTTGCGCGACCAGGGCGTGAGCTCGAACGTCGCGTATGTGGGACAGCCGTGGTCGATTCCCGTGAACGACGTGCGGCTCGGCGATTTCCTCGCGAGCGGCGGCGGCGGCGCGGCGACCAACGGGGAACTCGCCGGCGCGCTCATCTCCGGCAGCGTGGAAGACGCGCAGGCGAAGTTCAACCTGATGAATCTCGTGTCGCGCACCGCGCCCGGCAAACCGTATCAGGTCAACGGCCAGGGCGTGCTCGCGTATCGGCGGCTGCTGGGCGAACTCTCGCTCGACCCGGCGCTCGCGCAGCAAACCGCCGAGTACATGCTGAAGTCATTGCGCGAGACCAACGGCGGCGAAGGCTGGCCGTTGCAACTCGTCACGCTCGCGGATCTGTCGCGCGCCGGGGGCTACGACGCGCATGCGATCGAGACGCTCACGCCGCTCGTCACGATCCTGCCCGACCTCACCACGGTCAATGCGAACACCGCGCCGGAACCGGTGCTCGTCGCCTCGATTCCGACGCTGCCGCGCATGCTCGCGCACCGGCTCGTCGAGCGGCGCGATACCGCGTACTTCGTCAGTACCGGCGACATCGCCGCCGTGCTGGCGCCGACCCAGAACAATGCGAGCCTGCCGGACGGTTCGAACGTCGGCGTGAATAGCGGGTACTTCATCGTTCACTGCCGGATTCATTCCGCGCGGATCAATACGCGGATCGATACGCTGGTGGCGCGCTACGGGGTCGGCAATTTCAACTGGACGTCGGTGATCTGGGTGCACCGGATCGTGGGCTAGCGCAGCGGCATCCGGTCACGGATGCACGTCCGCGCGGCTCGCCTCAATGAAAATCGCTGACGGCCGTCTCTCCGGCTAGCTGAACCAGCGACGCATAGTCCAGCGACAGCCGGTCGAAATTCGTCTCGCGCACCTGGCCGATCAAACGGTTCCAGTCGTCGATCGACACCAGCAATGCGACGGGCCGGTTGTATTTGGTCACCATCACGAGCGCGTCGCTCGCGTGACGCAGCGCGCGCGACGGATTGCTGCTGAAGTCGCGCGTCGCCATCGCGATGGTGGGCAGCGCCGCGAAGCCGGCCGCCGCGCGTTGCGCGTCGTCGCGCAGCAGGTGGTCGAGCGTCGTGGCGAGCAGACGCGCCTGCGATTTCGCCGACACCTTGTGATCGCGCCTCCGTCTACGCAGACTGCGCGGATCCACATGCACGGCAAGCTGGCGCGCCAGATCGCGCAGCGCGATATCGGACAGTTTGTCGTAGCAGCGCCAGTCTTCCGGCGGCAACGCGATCATCATGCCGCCGTACGCGGTTTCGATGCCCGCCGCGATATGCGAGGGCAAGCGTTCGAGATCGCGCTCGTCGAGCTCGATGCTTTGCCGCACCACGCCGATCATCGCGGCGAACACGTTGTACGCGAGCGCGGCGATGCCCGCCGCGAGCGGTGCGGCCCGCGACGCGATCGTGCCGGGGAGCGCGCCATCGCGGATGGCATCGAGCGGCAGCGGCAACGCGTCGTGCCACGCACGGGTCGCGAACTGAACGATCTGCAGCGCGTCGAGCATCGACCCGGGCGCATTCGTCAGCAGACGGACGACCTCGCCCGTACCGCCATCCGTTGCATCGCGATGCCATTCGATGCGGCGGAATCCCGGCGACGTGTCCCCCGCTTCGGCCATCGCTACGCGTTGTTCGTACACCGGTGCATCGTCGAGCCGACCCTGTTCACGAGCATCGCCCAGCGAGCGATACGGCGGTACGCAGGCCTGTTCCCGCACGACGAACAGACTGCCGTCGCTGGGCCAGCCGGCCAGGATCGCGGCGGGATTGAAGTGCCCGTCGAGCAGCCAGAGTTCGCCTGGCCGCACCGATTCGACGAGTTGCGCGACGAACGCACGCTCATGCACCGCGCCCCGTTCGTACGGCAACAGGTCCACGATCGATCCGCGCTGCGGGTCGTAGACCGGCAACGCGCAAGCACCTTGCTCCGCGAGATGCGGTACGTCCGGCGCGATCACGTGCGTGCAGCCGGACGGTCCCGGCATGCAGCGCATCCCCGCCGACATCGACGCCCCGTCGAGCACACGCACGCGCCAATCGGCCGGCAGCGCCAGGCCGTCCAGCGCGCGCGACGCCGCGACCGGCAGCAGCAACGCGGCGCTATCGCGCACCAACGCACGCCCCCATTGCGGATACGCGCGGCTCATGCGGTCGTGCAGCGCGGTCACGTTCGCGTCGAGGGCCGACGGCCCGGCGGTCCGCATGCCGTGCATGGCGTTCGTGCCTTGCGCCCCACTCGCGCCATTCACCTGCGCGGCAATCCGCAACATCGCGTCGACCGTCAACGCGAACAGCGCCTCGCGCAGCGGTTCCGCGTCGCCGTCCGCGCTCCGCTCGAACGGATCGTCGAGCGATTCCGCATGCACCGCCCATTGCATGACGAGCCGCGCCATCACCGCCATCGGGCTATGCTCGACAAAGCGTTCCATGACTGTGCGTATCAAGTGGCCACCTCGTTATCGTTTTGAATAACCCACTGCGATCTTGACGAACCTTTTCCGGCGTCGGACCATCGAACGTGACGGATTCGGGGCACGTCCCCGGCCGACATCCACAAGGACCTGTCATGTTTGTCGATCCGCGCGTCGCGCACGGCCGCGCCCGATACGATCTGAACCGCTCTCCGCGCCTGTTCGCCGAAGAACGCCGCGGCGAGATCAGCGACGTCGTGACGACGAGTCTCGACGGCTTCGCCGGCGTGCGCAACCGGCGCAATCTGCTGCGCCTGCTCGAACGTCAGGTCGCGCCGCGGCTCGCGAAGCTCGGCCTCGATCCCTACGTCGGACCGCTCGGCGCAAGCGAAGGCCTGTTCGTCAACTTCTCGACGATGAGCGCCGAACACGGCCTGCGTGAATTCCAGTTGCAACTGAGTGTGCCGGATCTGGTGCTGCGCAGCTTCGCATCGAACACGATCCGTCCGCACGCGGTCGCGCGCTGCATGCAGCGCAACGGCGTCGCGTCGCTCGCGAGGATCGAGGCGGAAACCGGCGCGGCCTTCGTGCTGGCCCGCGTGATCCGTCCGCTCGCGCTCGCCGAAAAATGGCAACAGGTCGGCGTGCCGACGCCGAACGGCCTGTTCGTCGGCGCGTTGAACGAGGGCAACGACGTCTGCCTGAACACCTACATCCGGCCCGCGATCAGCGACCGCGACTCGCGCTGGGACGGCTTCGCCGCGCTGTTCGCGAGCATGCCGGCGTGGGACGCGCAGCAGATCCGGCAAGGCAGCGAACTGCTGCACTGGATGGTCAACCATATCGTCGCCTTGCAAAAGTCCGCCTCGTTCGCCGAGCGTTTGCCGTTCCTGCTCGAACCTTATCGCCATGTCGCCGATCCGCTCGACGCGAGCTGGCATGCCGCGCGCGAAAGCGAACGCACGCACGGCGACGCGTCGGCGCCATGAGCGTGGCGGCATGTGCCTTACATAAACTAGGTCGAAGCGAACGCGCGTAACCCGCAGACTTTCTTTCGAAGAAGCCCTCGAAGCGGACGCGGCGCGTGCACGCGCGGGTCTTTCATGCGGATTGAGTGGAACGGTGAAAAGCGGATGAAAAGCGGATGAAAAGCGAAGCGACGGCGCGACCGGGAACGCGCGCCAGAAGAACAAAGACAGGCACGGCGAAACGCAATGTCGTGGGCGCGAGCGCAGCCCAACAGGACGGCCACGCCGAGCTCAGCTCAACGTAACGGTCCTCAGCTCAACAGGACGAGATTCCCCGGCAAGCGCGTGATCTTCGCGCCGTAAAGACGGCCGAGCATATCGATCACATCGTCGAGCCGCGTAATCGGAAACTGCGCCTGCATGCGGTTCTGCCCGAGTGCCGGATTACGCAGAATGATTTTCCCCGGCCGGTAGCGATTGATTTCGTCGACCACGTCGGCGAGCGGCACACCGTTGAACACCAGCACGCCACGCCGCCATGCCACCGCGCTGCCCGGATCGACGCTCGCGACCGGCTGCACCGCGCGATCGTCGTAGACGACCTGCTGATCGGCGCGCAAGGTCACGCGCCGGGTCGGATGCTCGAGCGCGAGCGATCCCGACAGACAGGTCACGCAGACGCTGCCGCCGTCGCGGCGCACGTTGAAACGCGCGCTCACGGCCTGCATGCGGCCGCGTCCCGCCACCACCAGCACCTGCCGCACCACGCCGTCACCCGGCGCGGCCGCTGCGCGCGCGTCGATCTCGGCTTCGCCGTCGAGCAGATCGATGCCGCGCGCGGCCACGCTGACGGGCAGCACGTCGAGCCGCGTCTGCGTGTTCATCTCCACCACCATCCGATCGGACAGCACCACGCGACGCTGTTCGCCGGTGCCGGTGCGATAGTCGGCGGCGAGGTCCGTGACCGACGGCCACAGCGCGAGCGGCGGGCGCAGCGCGAGCCACGACGCGCCCGCCGCCACCGCGAAACCGATGAACGCGCGACGCCCGGTGCGCACGGTCCGCTCGCGGCGCGCGTCGGCGATCCATTCGTCGTTGGCGGCGCTGTCCTGCGCCAGCTCGGCCGCCGCCGTGCGCAGCAGACCCCACGTGTCGCGCAGCAGCGCGGCCGTCTGCGGATGCGCGTCGCACCAGCGCTGGAACGACTCCGTCTCGGCCCGGCTCATGCTTCCCGAGCGCAGACGCACAAGCCACGCCCGGGCTTCCTCCTGGGCGTGGTCCGTGGCTACGGCCTCAGCTTTGCTCATCGTCGGGTTACTCAAAACGGGGTGCTCGAAACGGGTTGTTCAAATGGGTGGCTCAAACGGATCGCTCAAAACGGGGGGCTCAAAACTTCCGTGGCCCGCTGCGCGAATCCGTGTACGGGTCGCCCACTTCCTGCATGCGTTGCAAACAATACTTCATCGCCGCACTCAATTCGCTCTCCACCAGCCTCAGGGAAATCCCGAAACGCTCGGCGATCTCCCGATTCAACTGTCCATCCACCCGCGCCGCCAGCAGGATCGCGCGGCGCCTGGGCGTGAGGCCGCGCAGCACGTCCTTCAGGTCGTCGATCTTGCGGCGCGCGCTCAGAATGCGCTCGGGATCGGCCAGTTCGTCGGGCACGCCGAGCAGCACATCCACATCGTCCTCGTGCGCATGGCGGCGTTCGTGACGATGCTGGTCGATCGCGACGTTGCTCGCCATGCCGAGAATATACGCGTCGGCATTGGCGACCTGGGTGGACACGTTGGCCTTGTCCAGCCGCAGCCAGGTCTCGTGCAATGCGTCGGTGGCCCCTTCCTTCGATCCCGTCATGCGCTCCAGCCGCCTGACGAGATACGCGTAGCGCGTGGCCAGGATCTGTTTGAGTTGAGTGCGGCTCGTGTCGGACATGGGCGCCTAGTTCCGGCCGTCTGTCGTTGGGCAATGAAGATGCACGCCGTTGCCGGTGGGCCGCAGCAGGATCGTCACGGGTTCGGGCAGGCCGTCCGGCGGCGCGGCGTCCAGACGCAGCGAACGCAGCGCATGCACGATCGCGGCGTCGCGCGCGTTCTGTCCACTCGATGCCACCAGATTCACCCCCACCACCGCCCCCTTGTTGTCGATCCGCAATTGCGCCGCCAGCCGATAGCCGCCCGGCATCGCGGCGGGCAACGCGCACAACGCCTGCGTCATGCGCGCCTGCAACATGCCGGCGTAGGCCCGTGCGTCGGCATCGTCGCCGAGACCGTCGATCGGCAGCGCCGCGTCGGCCGGTGCGTCCGCCGTTACCGCCGATGCCACCTCCGGCGCCGCCGGCCGCGCGACGATGATCGCTTCGTCCTGTCCGGTGAATTCCGCCTGCAATCCCGTGCCCGCGAGCACCCTCTCCAGTGCGTCGCGCGGCGCGTAGTCGCCGGTGACCGGCGCGCTCGTGCGGCCGTCGAGCAGCGGCGCGGGCGCCAGCACGATCAGCTCGGTCGTCCGCGCGAACGCCTGAAGCGCCTGCGCGAGCGGTTGACCGGGCAGATCGAAATGCAGCGCCCGCGCAGCCGCGGGGCTGACCTGCCCGGCGTCCTGCGCATTCGCGTGACGCGTGACGAAGGTCAGCGCCAGCAGACAGGCAGTCAACGCCAGGACACCGGACGGCGCCCGTGAACGTGTCATCGATCAAAGCCGGAAATGATTGGCACAGGACTTCGGCGCGGCCGCTCGATGTGGACGCGTCAAGTGGACACATCGTGCGGCGACATGAAGCGACGCCGAAGCAAGCGAACATCGCATCGTAGGGAATCACTGTGACAGGCCGGTGACGTGGGCGTGGAGGTTACGCTCGGATGGGCCGGTTGGGACAGGCCGGCGTTTGCGGCCGCATGAGCGATTGCGCCAGCGATTGCGTCAACGATTGCGTCAGCGATTGCGTCAGCGCTCGCTGTCGTGCTCGTGCTCGCGCACGCGCTCGCGCCGGTGATCGCAGCCTGATTAGCGGCACGGAGTCCGCGGCACGCTCACGGCCGCCGCACGACGAAATTACCGATGCCCGTGCCCACCACCAGCAGGCGCACGCCTTCCGACGACAGCGTGATCGTCACCGGCACGCCGATGCTTTCCTCGCCGAGTACGACGCGCGAGGTCGTCTCGTCGCTGCCGGTGTAACGGATGGACACGCCGGTCACCTGGGCGGACCAGCGGTACGGCCGGAACAGATCGTCCGCCAGCGGCACCCACGCGCCGCTGTCGCTGCGTCGATAGAAACGGTAGCCGCCCGCGCCGGGTTGCCAGGAGATCGGCATCGAACGCACCTGCGCTTCGTCGCCGGCGGATTCGAGCAGACTCGCGAGACGCTGCGCCTCCTCGGCGAGATCGGAGCGCCGGTTGCGCGACGGCGCGAGCGCAACGACGCCGACCAGCAGGCCGACGATCACCAGCACCACCAGCATCTCCAGCAGCGTGAACGCACGTTGCGCGCGTGCTGCACCTGACAATCGGCGAGCACCACGGGGTCCGCCCGCTCGCGCCAGCAGTGATTCGCGTCGTCGCGTCATCGCCGGCACGCGTTCGCGTCCAGGCAAGGCACGCCGCAAGCGCCACACGATCGCGCGCCGCTCACGTCACTGCACCATGTTGTTCAGTTCGATGATCGGCATCATCACCGCCAGCACGATCACCAGCACCACGCCGCCCATCGCGAGAATCAGCAGCGGTTCGAGCAGGCTGGTGAGGAACATCGTGCGCCGTTCGAGTTCGCGCGATTCGCCTTCGGACGCGCGGTCGAGCATCGTGGTGACGTCGCCGGTCGCTTCGCCCGAGCGGATCAGGTGCACCAGCACCGGCGGAAACGTGCGCGTGTTGCCGAGCGCGCGCGACAGCGACGTGCCCTCGCGCACCCGCACGATCGCATCCTGGATATTGCCGAGCATCGCGCGATTGCTGAGCGTTTCGCCGGCGGCCTGCAGCGCGCGAAGGATCGGCACGCCGGCCGCCGTCAGAATGCCGAGCGTGCTCGCGAAGCGCACCGTGTTGTAGCCGCGCACGATGCGTCCGGCGAGCGGCGCGGCGAGCAGCCACGTGTCGAACGACAGACGCGGCCCCGGCCGCGCGAGAATGCCGCGCACGATCCACACGATCACGCCGAGCGCGATCAGCGCGGCCCACCACCAATGCCGCACGAAGTCCGACAGCGCCAGCATCATCACCGTGAGAAACGGCAGTTGCTGTTTGGTGCTGGTGAACACGTTCGCCACCTGCGGCACCACGTAGCTGAGCAGAAACGTGACGATGCCGAACGCGATGCACGTCACCACCGCCGGATAGGTGAACGCGAGCACGATCTTCTGGCGCAGCGCGTTGCTTTGCTCGATGTAGTCCGCCAGGCGCGCAAGCACGATGCCGAGCTTGCCGGTATGTTCGCCGGCCGCGACCAGCGCGCGATAGATGTCCGGAAAATCGCGCGGATGCTGCGTCAACGCATTCGCGAACGAATGACCGCCGACGACTTCACCGCGAATCGAGGCCATCAGTTCGCGCACGTAATCGCGTTCCGCCTGCTCGCTGAGCACGGACAGCGTTTCGTCGAGCGGCAGGCCGGCGATCAGCAGGCTCGCGAGTTGACGCGTGAGGATCGCCTGCTCGCGCTGCGACAGCTTGCGGCCCACGCCGAGACGCTGTTTGCGCTCGCCTTGCAGACGTGAAGCGGCCAGCTCCACGATCAGCGGCGTGAGGCCGAGTCCGCGCAGATGCGTGCGGCCGGCGCGCGCGCTGTCCGCTTCGAGCACGCCTTTCATGGTCTTGCCCGCCATGTCGATGGCTTCGTAGCGGAATGCGGACACGTGGGTGGTCTCCCCTTCGCCGATGGTCGTGATGCGTTGCCGTGTTGATGCGTTCGCCAAGACTAGGCGGTGAACCGGCGCAGTTTTGTGACGGATGGTGGGCTACCTTTTTTGCGCCGCGCCTGTGCAGCGAAATCGATGTTTCATCCTCGCAGTGAGATATCAGATTCAAACGCAGGATGCCGAAATGTTCCGTACCTTTCGTTATGAAAAATTCACGAGATCGGGACGGCGTTCATCCTAAAGTAGCTGCGCGGTCAACGACATCGTTCCGGCTGCATCGGCAGGTTCACTCTTTTTCTTCGTGCAAGGAAATCTCATGAAATCCAGCAAGCGCAAGATCTGTCAAATTCTGGCTCTCGTCGTGTCGGGCGTGGGCGCATCGGCAGCAATGGCGGTTCCCCTGGTTCAAGGCGGCGGCTCGTCGCTCGTCGCACCGACGATCGGTGCAGTTGGCGTGACCAACACCGAAATCGGCGTGTTCGGCACCAGCGAAGCCACCTTCACGTACTACTCGGTCGGTTCGGGCGCAGGCCAGAACGCGTTCCTCGGCAACCAGCCGACCTTCTTCGCTCCGGGCCTGACGGGCACGGTCGATTTCGCCAACAGCGATGCGGCGCTGACCACCGCGCAAGTCACGAACTACAAGAGCAGCAGCGTCGGCACGGCAAGCGGCCCGCTGATCCAGATTCCGTATATCGTCACGCCGATCACCTTCCCGCTCGTCAACGCACCGGCCGTCACCAGCACGACGACGCCGCAAACGACGCCGGGCCAGGCACACAGCATCGCGCTGAACGACAACGATCTGTGCGGTATCTTCTCGGGCAAGATCACGGACTGGAATGCTGTCACCAACCCCGAAACGAGCAGCCCCTACAGCACCACCAGCAAGCCGATCACGGTCGTCTATCGCTTCGACAGCAGCGGTACGAGCGAACTGCTGACGCGCCACCTGGCAGCCGTCTGCTCGGCAGCCAACACGAAAACCGGTGTGACGTTCGTCGATTCGCTGACGTTCGCGAACACGACCGCCTTCCCGAGCGGCGTGCCGGCGAATTTTGTGTCCGCGACGGGTAGCGGCGGCGTGAAGACCGCGCTGCTGAACCTGCAAACCACGACGGGTACCCCGGCAGCGATCGCTTATCTGAGCCCGGACTACACGAACACGCTCCTCGCACCGTCGAGCTCGTCGGCTTCGTCGCAACTGCAGGTGGCGAGCCTGGTCAACGCGTCGAACGGCCTGTACTACGCACCGACCGCCGCTAACGCATCGACGGCAGTGGGCAATATCACCGCGCCGACGGGTACGTCCTCCACGTCCCCCGCAGCCGATCCGACGCAATGGGTGCCGGTCTCCGGCACGGCTTACACGGCTCTCGCGAATCCGGCGACCGGCTATCCGGTGTCGGGCACGAGCCAGATCATCCTGAGCCAGTGCTACGCGGACTCGAACGTGACGAAGGCGGTTTCGGACTTCCTGAACGCTCACTTCACGAACGCAACGTATGCGTCGATCATTCAGGGTAACGGCTTTAACACGCTGCCTTCGACCTACTCGGGCACAATCGTTACCGACTTCCTGACGGCCGGTCGCAGCAACGTTCTGAACATCGGCAACTCGACGGTTTGCAGCGGCAAGGGCCGTTAAACCGACGCAACGCGGATAGTCTCAACGCTTAGGTAAAACCGCGCGTTCCCGGAGTGATCCAGGAACGCGCTTTTTCGTTTTGCCACACTCGTCTCTAACGATCCCGTACTCAAAAACTCTCACTTCAAAACCATTCGATGAAACTCCGAAAACGTACAACGAGTCATTTATTGGCGCTCGTTCTTTCAGGCGCCGCAGCAACTCCTTCGATGGCTATCGGCCCCGTCGCTCTGGGTGGAGGTTCTACCTTGATTGCGCCACTGATGAACGCCGAAATAGTATTGAGCCGGCACTAGCGAGGCGAGTTTCAGTTACTACTCCGTCGGCGACGGGGCTGGTCAATACGGGTTCCTGGGCAACCAGCCGTCATTTTTCGGTTATGGCGTGACCGGCACCGTGGATTTCGCCAATAGCGACGCGGCGCTCACTCCCGCCCAGGTGACAAACTACAGGTACAGCGCGCTCGGCACGGCTAGCGGACCGCTGATCCAGATTCCCTACGTCGTGACCCCGATCACGATTCCGCTGGTCAATGCACCGCCCGTCACAAGCACGCTAACGCCTCAAACGACGCCCAATCAGGCGAACAGTATCGCGTTGAACGACAATGATCTGTGCGGCATTTTCTCTGGAAAAATCAACGACTGGAAATGGGTCATCAACCCGGAAACGGGCACCGCCTACAGCATGGATAGTCGCCCGATCACCGTCGTCTACCGGCAGGACGCAAGCGGTGAAACGGAATTACTGACGCGTCATCTCGCCGCCGTTTGCACGTCGAGCAACACTGCCTTTCGCGTCACATTTGTCGATTCGATGACATTTGCCAACACGTCGGCGTTTCCAGCCGGCATGCCATTGAATTTCGTTGCCGCGACGAATAGCGTTGGCGTTCGCAACGCACTGCTCGGCTATCGGAACTCGTGGTCAGGGCCGGCCGCCATTTCGTATCTCGGCCCAGCAGATACGAATACGTTCCTCGCGCCGTCCAGCTCGGTGGCTGCACAGTCACAACTTCAGGTGGCGAGTCTGTTTAACACGACAAATCGAATTTACTATGCGCCGACGGGAGCGAATGCGAGCGTAGCATTTGGCCAAAGCACCTTACCGCCGACCGGACAGTCCGCGACGTCGCCCGCGTCTGATCCGACGCAATGGGTGCCGGTGTCCGGCACTCTTTACGCTGCTCTCGCGAATCCGTCTGCAGGCTATCCGGTGTCGGGTACGAGCCAGATCATTCTGAACCAGTGCTACGCGGATGCAAACGTGACAAAGGCTGTTTCAGACTTTCTGAGCATGCATTACAACAACGCATCCTTTGCGTCGATCGTTCGCGGCAATGGCTTCAACACAGTACCGCAGTTGTATTCCAATGTGATCATCACCGACTTCTTGACGGCTGGCCGCGGCAACACGTTGAACATCGGTAACTCGAAGGTTTGCAACGGCGAAGGCCGTTAAAACAGCACGACGCGGGCATTTTCGACACTTAACCAACGCCACGCGGCCCCGGTGTGATCCGGGAACGCGCTTTTTGCGCCTCGTGTTCCATCATGCGGCCGTCAACGCCGGGATAAAAAAACCGCGCTTCTGACATTCAGAAGCGCGGCCCAAACAGACCGGTAAAGAAACCGGCAATGCCGCAAACAATACTACCGCTAACCCATCAAATCTTCCCTAACCGCGCCCGCTCGTCCGTACTGAGCACCGACCGTTGCGTCGGCCCCGCCTGACCGAACCCGAGTATCGACACGGCGCTCGACGGATCGTAGCCGACCTGCTGGCGTTTGCGCTTTCTGCTGTCGTCGTCGCCTGTATCGCCGAAACCTTCTACCTGCACCGAGATAGTCCAGCGGCGCTGCCCCACGCCCGACGCGTTGTTCTTCACGAGATCCTGCGCCATCTGGCTGGCGGCCGAAGCCGCCGAACTCGCGGCGCTCAACGCGCCCGTATTCACCGACTGCGAGACCGGGACACCGAGCGACACGCCCTGCACCTGAATGTTGTCGGCGTTCGCCACATGCAGCGCCGCCACGTTCAGGTTGCCCGACACTCGGATGCCTGCGTCGCCCGCATCCACCGTGCCGCGCGGCGCAACCAGCGTGGCGTTGCCCGGCGCTGAACCGGCCACCGACTGCAGGGTCGCGATACCGGCACCGCTGACTTCGCCGCGCGCGTCGACGGTGCAGTAGTGATTCGCGTCGCACACGTATTGCGGCGCCGGGGCATCGGCGGACGACTTCGCGCCCTTGCCCGCGTTGATGTCGCCGTTCGAGCTCCAGATGGTCAGATCGCCGCCCTGCTCGGTGAAGATGCGGCTCTGCGCGAGCAGCACGCTCTGATCGGTGAAGATATTGATGTTGCCTTGCTCGAGTGTCAGTATCCCCATCGAACCCGGTCCCGCGACCACATTGCCGGTATTGTCCACGATCGTGGGCGGCGCCGTCGTGCTGCCCACGAGCGCCTGCCCCCCTGGCCCGAGGATCGAGATGTTGCCGCCCTGCTGCGTCTGGATCGTCGTACTGCGAATGTCGAGATTGCCGGTACTGACCGTCTGGTTCGCACCGTTGCTGCCGCCGGCCAGATTGTTCGCGGTGTAGCCGAACGAAGCCGGGAACAGCGTGTTGATGGCCTCGTAGCCGCGAGCGTATTTCTGGTAGTACGGGCTCGCCGGATTGTTGTAGTCGGTCCCGACCTGGGTCAACACGCCGAACAACACCTGTTCGGCGAATAGCTGCTGAACGTACGGCGGCAATGCCTGGAACTGCTGCCATGCCAGCGCCGCGGACAAGGTGCCCACCGCATTGCGTGCCGCGGTTTTGTCGGTCTGCAGCCCGGTATCGACGCCCAGCCCCGCATCGTACTGCTCCATGAACGCGATCAGTGCCGGGGTCACGCTTGAGACCCCAGCGACCGAACTACCCGGCGCGACGTAGGTAGACACGAAAGTCGCGAGATCGACGCCGGGACCGACACCGAACAGCACGTTGATGTCGGCGCTCTCGTGCGGCAGATTGAGATTGTTTGCGTTGCCGACTGCATCGATGCCTGCTACGACGACGCCGCTGGCTCCGTTCACCGCATACAACTGCGCCTGGTTGGTCAGCGGGCCGATATTGCGCCCCGCCTCGATATCGAACGTACCCGGGCCGCCCAGCACCAGCGCGGGTATCGCTCCCGCGTTACGCGGCAGGCCCGACGCATCGTAAATGTCGCGCCCCGCCACCACACGCGTGACGTCCGAGCTGCGCAGGTTCTGTCCGTTGAACGCGAGGTTGACGACGTCCTGACCCGCCTGAATGAGCGTCGGTTTGTCGGTCGATAACGTGACGAGGTTGTCGTAATACGTTCTGTTAGCCGCGGCCGTCTCCAGCTTGCCGTCCACGATGCTGCCGTTCAGGCTATAGATGCGCGCCGGTGTCGTATCGTCGGCGTGCAGCGCGCCGACGGCATGGGGCGCCGGGGTCGCCCCGGGTTGCGTCGGCGACGGCATCTGCGCCGGGTCGGAATCCAGCATGCCGAACTGACTGGGCGACGTGGTGTGATTCAGGACGCTGGCGATATTGCTGAGGTCGATCGATTGATCGGCGATCAGATTCAGTTGTCCATTCGCGGACGGGTACAGCATGCCGCCGGATAGCACCGAGATTCCGCCGTCGAACGCGGTGACGTTCAGGCTCGCGGGCAGCATGCCGTTCGCGCCGGTCAGCACGCTGGCCAGCCCACCTAGCGTGACGTCGCCCGTCGCCGAAAGAACGTTGACCGACGAACCCGACGAGTAGTTCTGACTGTCCTGGTATTGACGGTAGTTGGTCAGTGTGATTGCTCCCACCCCTCCCGGTGGCGCAAAGCTATTCGACAAAGACGGATCGAGTACTGCGCCGAGGTCGACACCCTGTGTCGCAGTCACGTTGAGGACACCGTTCTGCGTTGCAAGAATCGTCGACATCGCAACGGTCGGTGTGACGTTGATGTCCGAACCGATCCGGCCTCCCGCCGTTATCGTGCCGGTCCCACTGGCGACGAAATAGTCGCCGCTCAGGATATCGCCGCCCGCATGCACCGACAGATTGCCGCCGCCCACCGTGACCGGTGTTCCGTTTCCGTTCAGATACCACGTTGTCGGCAGCGACACGCCGAGGTCGGAAATCGTGCCGCCCGCGTTGACCGATACATTGCCGCCGGCACTCATCACGCCCTGATCGAAGGCGCCGAAATCGATCGAAGTCCGGGTAAGCAACGTAGCGATGGCGTTGTTGACAACGGTCGGATTCGCGGTGATTTCCATCCACTGCCACCAGAACTGGCTGATATTGCTGCCCTTCGTGCCGGTCACCGTCCCCTGCGTGTCGATCACGTTCTCCATGCCGCTGATATTGCCCTGCGCGCGGATCGTGATATCGCCGGCGGAATCGGGGTTGACTGCGGGCGACACGAATATGTCGGGGCTTCCGGGAACACCGGACACGATCGCAAGCGTGTTGTCGACAGCAGGGTTCGCAGCCGTCGGTGCGCCGGCCGTGTAGATCGCTCCGGGGATGACCAGCGCGTTCGGATCCGTCGCGATCGTGCCGGTTAGACTCGTGTCGATCAATGAAACGTTGTTCGACGCGGCGATGCTGATCGATCCGGTGCCCGTGCGAATCGTCGTCGGCGTCACCAGCGTAAGACCGTTTGCATCCACGTACTCCGTGTGCGTGTCCATTGTCACGTTGCCGTTGTTGGGCATGCCGCGAAACACGGAAGCAGCCTGGACGGCGAGCGGATCGGCACTATTGAAATTCGCCCCCGCGACGAGCCCCCAGGACACACTCGATCCGCCCGCAAGCGACGCAGACGCGAGCGGCAATGGATTGTTGATCGCCGCAACCGGAGACGGCGTATTGTCCACTGGAGTGGGCAGATCGATGCTCGTCGTGTTGATCGGTGTGATGTTCGCGACGGCCGCGGGCGGCTGGATCATCGGCACGCCATTTTTCAAGCTGGTATTCGCGACGACTTTGCTGGCCACGCTTTGCACATAGGCCGCGTATTGATTGACGTACAGCAAATACTGTTTTGCATAGTCGCCGAAATCCGCCTGAGTGGTCGGCGCAGGAGGGGCTGCGGGAGGGGCAAAGCTAACGACCCGATTCCGCGCGAGATAGAACGTCTGCAAATAACTGAAGCTTGCTTCGGAAGCCATGTTGGCGTTCAAGACAACGGCCGGCACTGTCGTATCAAGAAACTGCGCATACGCCACGTACAGCGCGTAATACTCCTGCAACTCCTGCGGATCCGCGCCGGTGATGTTCGTCGGCCCCTTCACAAAACCCAGGGCTGCGTAATATGCGAGTCCCGAACCGCTGGTCCCTGTGTAGGGAAACGATCCGCCCGCCGCGTTGTACTGAGTTTGCGCCGCCGTGTACAACCCATATGCATCGTACGACGGCACGCGAATACTGCCGCCCGACACGACCGGATTGACCACCTGGAAAAACCCATCCGTCAGACTCGCATTGACCTTCACATTATTCTCGGCGCGGAACGTAATATCCGGCGCCTGCCCGTTGAAGCGGAACGCGAGATTCGTCTGCGACGTGCCCGCGCCGAGATTCCAGTTCGTCAACACGGAGATATCGCCGTTGTTGATCGCGGTGCTCGGGTTGTCCAGTTCGATGCCCGGCACGACATGGAAGTTCGCGATGCCAGTACCGGCAAATTGCGCCGCCACGCCGCTCACGCCGTTCTCGACATAGCTCATCAACGTGCCCGGCACGGCGGCATTCGCGTCGCCGTTCAGATAACCGTAGAAGCCCTGATGATCCGCATTGGCCTGCGTCGGCGTGAAGTAGTCGCTGGTCAGATAGTCTGCCAGTTGCGCGGGCGTGGTCGGTGCGGCGAGCGCGTTGCCCTTCTGGTCGGTCCATGTGCCCGCCACCATGCCCGGCTGCCCCGCACCCGCCACGCTGTTGTTGTACCAGCCGGCCGGATCGACGATGCCGTCGAAATGCTGCCCGCCCGTGCTCGGGTCGGTCGTGCTCCACACCGCGTACGCTTCGAGATTGACGCTGCGCGCGCCCTTGATCTGCGCGCCGGGTTGCAGCGTCACGTTCACGGTGCCGTCGTCGAGCAACGGCGCGCGAAAACCGACCGTGCCGCCCGACAACCCGCCCGCGGTACCGCCCGACACGTCGATGACCGCCTGATTGCCGAGCGTGATCACGCCTGAGTTCGCCGCCGAAATGTTCTCGTAACCATAGGTCGGATTCACCGTGACCACGCTGCCCGGCGTGCCGGTCGTACCGATCGTGACGGTGCCGCCGCGCTGCGTTGCGCTCGATCCGGTCGCGCGCAGCGTGCCTTCGACATCGACGCCGCCGCGGCCGTACAAACCGATCTGCCCGCCGGCCACGCCGGACGCGTCGATGGTGCCGAGAATCTGCACATTGCCGTTGTTCGGATCCTGCCCGCCCGTGCCGCCGTCCGCGATCAACGCGACCTGATGCGCGGTCAGCGTGTTGCCCGCCGACAGCGTGAGGTTGCCCGACTTCGTCTGGATCGAGATCGCATTGTTCACGCCGCTCGATGCCAGGGTCTGCGCGAGCGCGTCGAGATCGAGCGCGCTGCCGGTCGCGAGCGACACCGAGCCGCCCGCGAAGCCGCTTGCCGCGCCGCCCTTCAGCGTGCCGTTCAGGTTCACGCCCTGCTGCGGCGCCGACACGGTCAGGCTGCCCGCCGCCCCGCCGCCCTTCGCGCCGGAGAAGTCCAGCGTCGAACCGGACTGCACGTCGACCGTGCCCGCGTCGGCGGTCAGCGTGATCGAACCGGCCGGCGCGTATTGCGTGATGTCGAAGAACTGTTTCGACACACCCGCCGCGCTCACCGTCGAACCGCTGCCGATGGTCAGATTGCCGCTGGTCGCTTCGAGGCTCACGTTGCCGGCCGGCGCGGCGATCGTCGCGCCGTTATCCGTGAGCGTGCCACCGATAAACGTCAACGCACCGCCGACCGCGGTTCGCGTCAATGCAGTGCCCGTCGCGCCGTTCAAGCTCAGCGCGCCGGTCGTTTTCACCGTCGATGCCGAACTCGTATCGGCGAGGTACACCGGCGCATTGAGCGTCACCGGCAACGCGCCGAAATCGAACGTGCCGGTATGCTGCCCGACGATGCCGTTCTGCGCGTTCATCGTCACCGAGCCGAACCCGCTCACGACCTTGTCGCCGCTGCCGAAGTCGATCTCCTTCGCGTTGACCGTCAGCGAGCCGCTGCCCGCAACCGCGCTCGCCAACGGCGCGCCCGCCTCGTTCGTGAAAGCGACCTGCTGACCGTTGAGCACGACATTGCCGCCGTCGCTCGTGAACGTCCCCGCGCTCAGGTCGATGCCGTTGCCGAACGTCGCATCGACATTGCCGATGAAGTTCATTGCGCCCGCGCTGCGCAGAATCACCTGCTGCGCGTTGGCAAGCTGCGCGAGCCCGGCCGGATCGAGCACGAAGCCCGGCAGGTTCGCGGCCGCCGCGCCGCCCTGGTTCGTGAAGGTGATCGCGGAACCGTCCACCGTGATCGCCTTCGCCGACAGCGTCGCGCTCGGGTCCACTTTCAGGTTGCCGGACGAATCGAGCGTCAACGCCTGGCCGCCGTTCAGCGTCGCGTTCGCGCCGACCGTGAGCAGCCCCGTGCCGGTCGCGCCGGTGCGCGTCACCGTGGTCATCGCGCCGTTCGAGACGCGCAGCAACGCACCGTCGCCCGCGATCGCGATCGGCTGATCCTTCGCGGCCGGGTAGCTGCCGCTCGTGCTGATCGCGCCGCCCGCATCGACGCGCAGACCGTTCGCCGCGTTCGGGTCCGTGCCGCTCGGATCGGTCTTCGTGACCAGCAGGATCTCCGGTCCGCTCAGCACGCTGGCCGAGTTGTTGGAGACCACCACGCTGTCGGCGAGCGCGTTGATCGAGATGCCGCTCGTCGTCGCGGTGCGCGTGCCGCCGATCAGCAGACTGCCCGCGTTCAGCGCATCGAGATCGGCCGCGCTGATCTGCAGATAGCCCACGAGCGCCGGCGCGCCGTTGCCGGTGATCTGGATGTTCTGCGACGCGATATCGACCTCGGCCGGCGCACCGCCCGGTCCCGCCGCCGTGTTCAGCGTCGCGCCGAGCGCGAGCGCGTGAGACGCGGCCAGCGCGAGCTGGCCGCCGTCCACCGGCAGCGGCGGCGTCACGTTGCCCTTGCCCGCGGCGAGCGTCGGGAAGAACTGGTTCGCGCCGGTCGTCGTGTATTGCGAGTACTGCTGCCACACCGGTCCCGACTGCACGTTGAACAGCGTTGGCGTCGCGCTGCGGGCGCCCGTGATCGCGTTGCCGACATAACCGGCCGTCACCACCGTGCCGTCGGCGAGCACGCTGCTCGACCCCGGCGTGACGTTGCCGTTGCTACTGGCGACCGTGACCCGGTACGCGCCCGGCAGCGTTGCGTACATGCCCGGCAGCAACGTGTAGTAACCCGGCGCGAGGCCCGGCACGCCGCTCAGATAGACCGACTGGCCGAGCGCGCTACCCATGCCGGCCTGACCGACGCCGAGCGTCGCCGTGCGGGTGCCCACCGTGCCGTTCGCGTTGGTGGAAGGTTGCAGCGTCTGCGCGAAGGTCGGGTCGTACGCGGACACCGGCGACTGCGCGCCCGGCACGATCGCGTAGACGTTGGAGCCGCCGGCATTGGTCGGAATCGCCACGCCGGTCGAATTGTTCGCATAGCTGACGTTGTACTGGGACAGCACGTTGCGCGTGCCGCCGGTGCCCGGAACCCATTCGGCCGCCTGCAGATCGCCGCCGCCCGACAGGTCGATCGTCGCACCCTTGCTCAGCGCGACGCTGCCGCCGTTCACGCCGATGAACTTGGACGGCGGCGCGTTCAGATCGGGCAGCGTCGTGCCGGCGCCCGGATTGAACTGCCATTCGACGCCGTCCACCGTGGTGCCGTACGGGATCACCGTGTTGTCGTTGGAGACCGAGGTCACGCTGCCGTTCGCGAACGTGACCGAATTCGTATTGACGATCGGCAGGTTGCCGAACTGGGTCTGCGTCGCGGTGTTCGTCGCATCGCCGACGCCGAACACCAGCGAGCCGGACGGCGCGCGCACGGTGCCGCCCTGCACGATGTCGGTCGCATCGACGAGCAAGGTGCCGCCCGCCGACAGCGGCACGCCCGCCGCGCCATTCGACTGGAACGCGATGGTGGTCGGCGACGGCCCGGCCGCGTCGAGAATGAAGGTGCTGCCGGTGGACGGATACAGGTCCGCGGCCTTGAACGCCAGATTGCCGGGGCTGTAGAGTTCGCCACTCTGCAAGCCCGAACCGTTGGGGATCGTCGAGCTCAGACGGATATCGCCGCTGCTGGTGAAGTTCGCGTTGCCGAAGTTGTTCAGTTGGAACTGGTTCACGAGATCGATGAACGACGCGTTCACGTTGAGCGTCGCGTCCGATGCAGAGCTCGTCACGGTCATCGTCGAGCCGTCGGTGACGTTCGGGCCGGCGATCGACACGTAGGGCGCATTCAGCGTGACGGTCGAGCCGATCGTCGTGGGCGTCGATGCTCCCACCTCGTTGTTCAGCAGCGTGGCTAACGTCGGAATCGAAAAGACGCCGGCCGGATTCTGCACGCCGTGCAGCGCCTGCGCCAGTTGATCGCCGCTAATTGCCACGATCCGGCTTGCGTATATCCGCACGGCCTGGGCCACATCGATATCGACATTGCCGGCAAACGCGACCGGCGCATTCGCGACCGTATTGCTGCTGCCCAGCACGAGCGTCGCGATGCCGGAGCCGCTCAGGCGATCCACCGCGAACTGCACCACGCCGGTAGGCTGATTGGCAGTCACCTGTTTAGCATTCGTCACGGGTGCGCCGAACACGTCGACCAGATCCTGTCCCGCGGACAACCCGGCCGGCACGAACTGGCCGCTTTGCTGCAGAACGAGCGCGGTCGCGCCCGGCAATGCAACGCTCGTGCCGTCGGCCTGATTAGCCTGAACCGCGCCGGTGAGCGGCGCCAACGTCAGCGTGCCGCCGCGCGCCTCGCTCGCCCCCGGTTGCGCGCGCAGCGTGCCGTCGAACATCAGGCCGCTGGACGCCGCGATCGTGATCGAGCCGGCGTCGCTCCAGACCGGCTGCGATGCGTAGGTGCCGTTGGCCTGCACCTGATCGAAATTCGCCGACGTACCGGACACGTCGATGCGCGACCCCGCCTGCGCGACGACGTAGCCCGAATCGTCGGAGAGCGTCACCGATCCACCCGGCAACACCTTACCGGACACCGGCACGAAGGTCGCGGCGCCGCTCTTCACTGGCGTGGCCAGCGGATTGACGAGCGCGACGCCGGACACGTCGAGTACTGCGTCGGGGCCGAGCCATACCGATTTGCTGTTGCTGGTAAACGTTCCCGCCAACTGTCCGCTGTACTGGCCCGTCACCTCGTGGCCGCCGGGGCCGGAATCCGCGCTCAGCGTGATCGAGCCGCCCGGTGCGATCAGCGAGCCGAGCACGGTGACCTGGGCCGCGCCGCCCAGGCCGATGTTCGCGCCCGCATCGGCGACAATCGACGCGCCCTGCCCGACACTGACCGTGCCAACCGAGCCGTCCTTGACCGGGATCTGCACGGGCGCGACCTTGCCGATGTTCTGGTTGATCAGCGTCTCCTCGATGGGCAGGTAGCCGCCGCCCGTCAGCACGAGCCCGGTGGCCTGGCGATGGTAGGCATCGAGCGTGCCGGCGCTCGTCAAACCGTTCGTGGAGAGGCTCGCGCCGCTGGCGGTCTTCTGCAGGGCCGTTACGTCCGGCAATGCATTCTGCTGGGTCAGCCGGACCATCGTGCCAGGCGCCACGGTCGAGTCGTAGTACGCGTTCAGCACATAGTTACCGAAGCCCTGCTGCGCGAAGAAGTCGCTCGGCAGCACGAGATCCCAGGCGGGCGCGGACGCCGCGTCGCCGCCGATCTGAAAGCCTGCCGCGCCGAGCGTGAGCGTGCCGCCGCCCGAGAAGCCAAGACTGCGGATCGTGCCGTTCATCGACAGATACGGATCGGACGGCAGTTGCGCGAGATAGTTGTCGAACGTGACGAGCGATACGCTGCCGCCCTTGCCCGCCGGAATCCCGTTGCTCATCAGCAACTGGCCGTTGGCCTGCATCTCGCCGCCGCCCGACACGTCCAGTACGCTGCCGGCCTGCAGGTCGAGGCGGCCGCCCGCGCTCAGGCTGATCTTGCCGCCGTCGATGAACTGGCTGTTGCCCGGTGTCGTGCCGGGCGCCACCTGCACCTCGTTGTTGACCCATTGGCCGGCCACGCTGATCTGTCCGGTCGGCAGCACCGTGATGTCGCCGCCGTTGGAAATTGTCACCGTTCCCGAGGGCACCACGATCGAGCCGGCCACGGTCGTGCTGCCAGGAAACGTGCCCGACAGCGTCACCGAACCGCCCGGCTGCAACGCCAGCCTGGTGCCCGCGCCGACAACGAAGCCCTTGCCGGAAATCTTGTCGCTGGCGACGTTGAGGTTCGCGAAACCGCCGTTGTTCAGCGTATCGACCGGCACCACCATCGTGGTCAGCACGTTGCTCGGATCCGTCGCCGGCAACGCATGCTGCGCGTCCGTGTTCAGCGACGTCGTAAATGAAAAGCCCGGTGTCAGATCGTTGAGATCCGGCGCGGCATTCTGCAGCACGATCAGACTGGTTTCACCCGACGGCGTGCTGTCGCTGGCATTCCACGTCTGCGAGATCGGCGCGCCTGGGTTCCTCAGATTCGGGTCGGTGCCGAGATTGAACGTACCACCGGCCGGCAGATCGTTGCCCTGCATCTGCTTCGAGCCATCGAACGCCTGCGCGCTGATATCGCCGTCGAGCACGAGTGATTGCGTCGCGTACAGATCGAGCGTGCCCGCATTGCCGCCGACGATGAATTCCGGCTGCCACGTCCCCCCTGTTTGCAGCGGGTTGTACCAGGTCTTCGTCACGCCCCAGCGCGGATGACTCTCGGTGAACTGCCCCGCGATGCCGACGAAGGTGTCGTAAGGACTCGCCTGGCCGATCGGCACGATCGCGCCGCTCGCATCGACCAGACGCGTGGTGTTCAACATGCCGCTGTCGTAGTGAACGTAGCCGCCGTTCAGGTTCATCGACGAACCGGTTGCCGTCATCACTTCGTTACCCGACAGCGTGATCGTGCCGCCGTTGGTCAGCAGCTGATCGACTGTGCGCGGCATCGCATTCACGTAGCCGGACAGATTCAGGATCGGACTGCCGACCCATTGCAGCCCGTCGCTGCGCGTGCCGGTGAGCGTGCTGTCCACCACCACGCCCTTCTGGCCGAACAGGAAACCGTCGCGCAGCAGCGGCGAATCGGCCAGTTCGTTCTGACCGATCCGGTCGATCGTCAGCAGGATGCTGGAGAGCGGCAGTTCGACGTTGGCGAGACCCGATACGTCGATCGTCGCGCCGTCGTCGAGATAAATTCGCCCCGGCACCGCGGCGAATCCCGCCGGCGTGGTGTAACCGGTCGCCGACTGGGTCAGCGCGGTGACCGACACGCCGGAACCCGGCGCCTCGATCAGCGAGCCGCCCTGGAACCAGACCGAACCGGCCGTCATCGAGACGCTGCCGGGCACGAAGACCGTGCCCGGCGTCGAGGTGGCGGTCTGGCCGTTGTTGTCGGCCAGTACGGCCGTGACGGAGTCCGGGCCGAAACTCAGCAGGCCGGCGCGATGCGTGACGTCGCCACCACCCGTGCCGCCCGTGACCGGCTGGCCTCCCGTATAGGACAATCCGGTCGGCTTGTTCGACTGATACTCGTCGACGGTCGAGATCGTGATCGCGCCGGGTGTATTGACGCTGGTCGTCACGCCGACCACGCCGTTCTGCGCGACATTGCTGCCCAGCAGGTTCACCGTGCCGCGCGACGCCTGGACGATACCGGTGTTGATCAGTGTGCCTGCCGGGGTGATATCGACCGTCGACCCGTTCTGCTGGGTGACGATCTTCCCGCTCAACTCCGGCAACAGAATCTGCGGATTTAACGTGGCGCCGGCGTTCGGCCTCACGCTCACGCCCACGCCCGCGGCAAGCACGACCTGACCCGCCGTGGCGGTGATGCTGCCGCCGTTGGTCACATTGGGCGCGGCGACGATCACGAAACCGCCGTCGCTGACCGTGCCGTTGATCTGCGTGGTGATCGACGCCCCCGGCTGGATCGTGATGTCGCCCGGCGCCTGATACGGACCCGTCGCCGTGGCCACGTCGCCCAGACCCAGTATCTCGTTGGGCACGAGCTTGCCGTTCAGGCCGGTCGACGTCCCCGATTCCGGATACGCCAGCCCGCCCGTCGTCCCCGCGGGCATGCTCAGGAACTGCTGGTTGCTGGCCACGATGCCCGCCGCGCTCAGCCCGGGCTCGTTATTCATATCGAGCAGATTCAGCGACGACGCCACCAGCGCATGCACATTCACCTGCGAACCCGCACCGAACAGAATCCCGTTGCGGTTGATCACATACACCGCGCCCTGCGCGTTGATGTTGCCGAGAATCTGGCTCGGCGCGCCGCTCGGATCGACGATGCGGTTGAACACGGCCCAGTTGTTCGCGCCGTTGGTCTGCGTGCCGCCCGACTGATCGAAGTTCAGCGTGGTCTGGCGGCCGACGTTCATGGTCTGCCAGGTCAGCACCGCGTTCGCGGCGGTCTGCTTCACGTCGACGTTCACATGCCCGTTCGCATCGACGCTCTGGGTCGGCGCGTTCGCGTTGATCCACAGCAGCGGATTGTTGACGTCGCTGCTCACGCCGGGCGCCACCTGCAGGCCGCCGGGCGCGAGCCCGTTCGGCACGTTCGACGCGACCGCGGCCGCCGCGGCCGCCGCGTTCTGCTGCGCGGCGATCTGCGCCGCGATCGCCTGCGCGGCGTGACCGAGATTGCGGATCGACGGCTGGCTCGCCTGCAATGCCTGTTGCGGCGAGACGCCCAGGTTCGGCGTGCCCGCGCCGCCGTAGCCGCCCGCGCCGCCGGAAGCGTTACGCGCGCTGGCCTGACCGAGATTGACGATGCCCGCGGCATACGCGTGCGGCGCCTGGGCCGTGAAGCCCGCCGCCAGTATCAGCGCGACCGCGCGGCACAGCGGCCGCACGTCGGCGCTCAGGACAGTCTGCGAACGATGCTGGTTTTGTTGTCGTGCTGCGCGCGCGCGTGCTGCCATTCTCCACCCCGAAACCTTGAAAGTTGACGGCTTCGCCCGTCGCGCCATCGAGAGCGCTTAAGCGAAGCCGCAGATACGAAACCCCGCGAAACCCCGTCGGAACCCGTCGAATGCTGGTCGATCACCCGGCTCGCCGATGCGTCGACCACACGCCGACCCCGCGGCGAACGGTCCGAATCCGAAGAAAATACGGTGCGCGCATGGCGGCGATGTTGCGGCTGTTACGCATCATTTGGGCCGGTTCAAAAGGTTCGTAGCATTCGCGTCGGCATTCGCGTAGGCGCGCGTGTCGAGCAGTTCGCGCAGCGCGGCGCCGACCCGTTCGATCACCGCCGGCCAGTCGCCCGGCCGCGCTTGCCTGAAAAGCCGCGCATGCGGATACCACGGGCTGTCGTCGCGCGCGAGCAGCCAGCGCCAGTCGGGCGCGTACGGCAGCAGAATCCACACCGGTTTGCCGACCGCACCCGCCAGATGCGCGATCGACGTGTCCACCGCGATCACCAGGTCGAGCGTGTCGATCAATGCGGCGGTGTCCGCGAAATCGGCGAGCTGCTCGTCGAAACGGACCACACCGCTCGCGGCCAATGCATCGCGATCCCGTTCACGCACCTGCGGTTGCAGGCTGACGAAGCGCACGCCGGGCGCGGATGAACCGCCCGGCGCAGCCTCGACCGAGGTCTCAACCGGAGCGGCAAGCGAAGCTTCAACCGAAGCCTCGACCGAAGTCTCAACCCGAGCTTCACGCGAAGCCTCAAGCGAACGCCCGAACGCCACTTCAAGCAGCGGCGCGAGCGCGGCAAACGGCAGCGAGCGGTTTTCATCGTTGTTGTGACGCGGGTTGCCGGACCACGCGATGCCGATCTTCAGCGTGCGCGCCGGTATCGACGCATCGACCCGCGCGCGCCATGCATCGCGGCGCGGCGCAGCGGCGCGCAGATACGCGTGCGGCGCCGGAATCGTGTCGAGCGTCGTGCGAAACGCGAGCGGCAGGCTCATCAGCGGCGTCTGGAAATCGAACGTGGGCATGGGATCGTCTTCGGTGACAATGCGATCCACGCCGTCAAGCGAGCCCAGCAGCGTCGCCAGCTCGCGCGGCGCTTCGAGTATCACCGTCGCACCCCGCGCCTGAACGAGGCTCGCGTAGCGGCAGAACTGCAGCGTGTCGCCATAGCCCTGCTCCGCGTGCAGCAGCACGGTCCGCCCCGCAACCGGTTCGACGCCGAGCCACAACGGACGATCCGCATGCCGCCGGTGCAACAGCACGTCGGTCGCGTGCCAGCGCGCTTCGTGCTGTTGCCAGCCGGTCTCGAAGTCACCCATCAGCAGACGGCAATACGCTTCCGAGCGCCGCGCCGCGCCGTGCTGCGGATCGCGTTGACACGCGAGCACGAACGCGCGCAACGCGGCCTCGTGATCGCCGGTCTGCTGCAAGGCCACCGCGCGCGTGTACAGATGCTGCGCGCTGTCGGCGGGCGCGCGGGCGGCTTGCGCGTGACTGTCGAGCGCGTCGTCGTAGCGCGCGAGCTGTTGCAACGTGACCGCGCGGTTGAACAGCAACTCGGGATGCGCGCCGGTCAGCGCCAGCGCGCGGTCGTAGTCGTCCAGCGCTTCGTCGTAACGGCCCAGCGTGCGCCATGCGGCGGCACGATTGCGCAACGCATCGACGTGATCCGGCGCGCGCGTCAGTGCCTCGCTATAAGCCTGCGCGGCGTCGCGATGACGATCGAGACCGAGCAACGCATTGCCGCGTCCCAGCCAGGCGGCGACGTGATCGCGATTGCGCGCGAGCAGACGCTCGCAACGACGCAGCAGTTCGTCGCGCGCATGCAGCATGTCGAGCGCCACGCAACTCGCGTAGAGCAAGGCTTCGTCGGCAGGCGCGTGTTGCAGACCTTCGTCGAGCACGGCGAGCGCTTCGGCCGCGCGTCCGAGGTCCGTCAAGACGATGCCCTCGGCCAATAGCAGCGCGGGGCGTCGGCCCTGAATCACCATCGCCAGCCGGTATTCGCGCAACGCTTCGTCGCGCTGGCCGATTTCGCGCAGCGCATGGCCACGCTCGACGTGCGTGACGGGATCGCGCGAATCGAGTTGCAACGCGCGATCGAGGCTGATCAGCGCATCGGCGGGACGGCCCAGCGCGCGCAGCGCGGCGCCGCGCCGGCTCCATGCCTGGCCTTGCGCGGGCGCGCGTTGCAGCGAGCGGTCGTAGGCGGCGAGCGCATCGTCGTAGCGTTCGAGACCGAGCAGCGCGTCGCCGCGCGCCGCATGCACGGCCGGCTGATGGGGATCGGACTGCAACGCGTGATCGAGCATCGTCAGCGCGTCCCGATAGCGGCCCACGCCCGCGAGCGCCGCGCCGTGGTTCGCGATGTTCCAGGCGTGCCGCAGGCCCGCGCGCATCGATCGCGCGATCAGCGGTTCCGCGCGCGCCGCATCGCCCTGGCGCAGATAGACGACGCCGAGCAGATGCAGGGCCTCGACGTTGTCGGGCGCCATCGTCAACACGCCTTCGTAGAGACCGCGCGCGGCGGCGAGGTCGTGCCGTTCCAGCGATGCGCGCGCATTGCGCAATGCGTCGGCGATCGCCGTCTGCAACGCGTTCGCGTTTGCGCTCAGGTTCGATAGCGGCGCGAAACGCAGCGCGGCGTCCTGCGCCGGTGCGCGGCTCATCGGCCGGCTCCGTGCGCATGCGCCGGTTGTGCCGATTGCGGCGATAGCACCGCTTGATCCGCTGGCGCGGCTTGCGACGGTTGTTCCGCCGGTGCTGGTTGTTCCGCCGGTGCCACCGATGCCGATTGTGCCGCCGGTGCCGATTGTGCCGCCGATGCCGCGTGCGTCGCCGATGCCGCCTGTGCCGCCTGCGCCGCGTGCAGCAGCCCAGGCACCGCGGCCCGCACCGCCGCCACCACCGGCGTCCAGTCGCCCGCCTCCGGCTGCCGGAACAGACGCGCATGCGGATACCACGGGTTGTCCTCCCGCTCCAGCAGCCAGCGGAAGTCCGGCGTGTGCGGCAGCATCACCGCGAGCGGCCGCCCCAACGCACCGGCCAGATGCGCGACCGACGTATCCACGCTGATCACGCCGTCCATCAGCGCGGTCAATGCCGCCGTGTCGGCGAAGTCCTTGAGTTCGTCGCCGAGGTGAAGAATCGGACTCGCTTCGAGCGTCGCCTTGTCCTCGTCGCGCACCACCTTTTGCAGGCTGATCCATTCGATCGAATCGTCAAGCAACGGCAACAGGTCGGCGAGCGCCATCGAACGGTTGCGGTCGTTCGAATGCAGCGGGTTGCCCGACCACACCAGGCCAATGCGAGGCCGTTGCGCCGCCCCCACGCCGGAATCCAAACGCGTCGCCCAGCGTTCGACGGCCACCGGATCGGCGCGCAGATAAGGCACCGTCGCGGGAATCGACGCGAGGTCGGTACGGAATTCGAGCGGCAGGCTCAACAGCGGGCAATGCAGATCGAACGGCGGCAGCGGATCGCCGCGCGCCGCCAGCAGGTCGACGCCATCGAGCGTGCGCAGCAGGCCATGCAACTCGCGCTGCGCTTCGAGCACCACGGTCGCGCCCAGCGCCTTCACGAGCGGCACGTAGCGGCAGAACTGCAGCGTATCGCCGAGCCCCTGCTCCGCGTACAGCAGAATCGTCCTGCCCGCGAGCGGCATGCCGTGCGTCCACCTCGGCTGCGCGAAATCGCGGCGGCTGCCGTCGAGTTGCGCGTCGCGCCAGCGCCATTCGTATTCGCTCCAGCCCGCCTCGAAATCGCCGATCGACAGGCACAGGAACGCGCGCATGCAATGCGCGAGCACGTAATCCGGTTCGATGTCGATGGCCTGCGCGTACGCGTCTTTCGCTTCCTCGTGACGTCGCAGCGAACGCAGCGCATTCCCGCGATGAAAATGCGCGAGCGGATCGCGCGGCGTCGCTTGCAGCACGCGGGCGAGATCGTCGAGCGCGGCCTCGTAGCGGTGCGTTTCCAGCGACGCGCGGGCGCGCGTGAACCACGCGGGCACGTAGTCGGGTTGAAGCGCGAGCGCGCGTTCGCAGGCCGCCTTCGCGTCCTCGTGCCGGCGCACGCCGATCAGCGCGCTCGCGTAATTGCACAGCACGCCGAGGCTGTCCGGCTCGGTATCGAGCGAGCGCGCGTAACTCTGCACGCCCTCGGCGTCGCGGCCCAGATGACACGCGGCGTTGCCGCGATTCGCATGCGCTTTCGCGTGCCGCGGCTCGATCGCGAGCACCCGGTCGCAACGCGCGATCGCCTCCTGATGGCGTCCCAGCTGTTCGAGCGCGATCGAACTGTTGTAGATCGCGTCGATGAACTGCGGACTCGCGGCAATCGCCGCGTTGAAGTCGGCGAGCGCGTTGCCCGCCTCGCGCAGATCGAGAAAGCTCACGCCGCGCAGGAACAGCACCTCGGCATTGCCGGGAGCGATCGCAAGCGCCATCCCGTAGTTGTCCGCCGCGTGCTGGAAGCGGCCCAGTTCGCGCAGCACGCGGCCGCGTTCGCGCAGCGCATCGAACGAGCGGCCCGCGAGCGCGAAGGCACGGTCGCAACAGGCGAGCGCTTCGTCCGCGCGGCCCAGCGCGCGCAGCGACTCGCTGCGTTTGAGCAAGGCCTCGGCGGAATCCGGCTGGAGGTCGAGCAGGCGGTCGTACGTGAGCAATGCGTCGTCGTGACGGCCAAGTTGCGCAAGCAGACCCGCGCGCTGGAACAACGCGCGCTGATGGCCGGGGTTGAGCGCGAGCGCTTCGTCGAGCCGCGCGAGCGCATCCTGGGTGCGGCCGAGCCCCAGCAGCACCGCCGAATGATTGGCCAGCACGAGCGCGGCCGGCTCCCGCTCGATCGAGCGGCGCATCAGCGCGTCGGCTTCGTCGAGACGCCCCTGCTGAAAACGCACCGCGCCGAGCAGATGCAGCGCCTGCGCGTGCCCGGGGTCGAGCGTCAGCAACTCGGCATAGGCCGCTTCCGCGCGGTCGAGTCCGCCGCCGGCGTGCGCCTCGCGCGCGCGCCGCAACAAACGTTCGAGCCGCGCGGCGTCGGGCTTCGGCACGTCGTCACGCGGACGCGGCGAATCGGCGGATAGCGCAAGCGTCGTCCCTTCGCCATTCGATGTCATGGTTCTGCCCTTGTAGTTCAGCTTTTTTATCGTTCGGTTCGGCTCGATGCAGCTTTGTCCGGCTTTGTTCGGCTCAGCTCAGTGCGGCTTTTCCAGCGCGGCGATCGCGACGCCGAGCGCTTCGATCACGTCGTGCCATTGCCCCGGCCTGTTCTGCCGGAACAGCCGCGCGCGCGGATACCACGGGCTGTCCGCGCGTTCGCGTTGCCAGCGCCATTCGGGCGGGTCGGCCAGCACGACCCAGACAGGACGGTCCAGCGCACCGGCCAGATGCGCGAGCGCCGAGTCGACCGAGATCACCAGATCGAGCGACTGCATCAGCGCCGCCGTGTCGGCGAAATCGTCGAGTTCGTCGTCGATGCGGATCATCGGTGTGGTATCCAGCGCGTCCTCGTCGGCGTCGGACATCTGCTTCTGCACGCTGATCCAGTCGACGTCCAGATCGAACAGCGGCGCCAGTTGCGCGAGGCCGATCGAACGGTTGTGGTCGTTGCGGTGCGCGGGGTTGCCGGCCCATGCGAGGCCGATGCGCGGACGGCGCGGGCCGGGTGGAC
Organism: Paraburkholderia sp. D15; assembly: GCF_029910215.1. Taxonomy (NCBI): domain Bacteria; kingdom Pseudomonadati; phylum Pseudomonadota; class Betaproteobacteria; order Burkholderiales; family Burkholderiaceae; genus Paraburkholderia; species Paraburkholderia sp. D15. The sequence continues at coordinate 2,646,039 of NZ_CP110395.1, forward strand.
GAGGTGTTGGGTGTGCTTGATGTGCCCGGTCGAGCGCGTCGTCCAGCCGCTGCGCGCAATAGCGCACGCGTTCCGGATCGGCATGCAGATATGGCGTGTCGCGCGGAATACTCGCCGCATCGGCGCGCAATGCAAGCGGCAGGCTGAGTAGCGGACATTGGTAGTCGAATGCGGGCAGCGGGTCGCCGCGCGCGATCACCTGCACTTGTGCTTGATCTTGCCCTTGCGTGGATGCCGGCAACGAAGCCATCAGCGTGTGCAACGTCCGCGGCACTTCCAGCAGCACGCGCGCACCCAACGCGGCCACGCGCGGCACGTAGCGGCAAAACTGCAGCGTGTCGCCATAGCCCTGCTCCGCGTGAATCAGGATCGTCCTGCCGTCGAGCGGCGCGTCGCCGCGCCACGCCGGCTGCGCGAACGCACGATCGTGCCGCGTCCCTTCGGCATCGCGCAGCCGCCATTCGTACGCCGTCCAGCCGCGCGCGAAGTCGCCCTGCGCGAGGTACAGAACGGCCCGCGCGACATGCGCGTCCACATAATCGGGGTTCAGTTCGATCGCGCGGCCGTACGCATTCAGCGCCGCTTCGTCGCGCCCCGCATCGGCGTGAAGCTTGCCGCGATTGAAGAAGTCGATGGCTTGCGCGGGCCGAAGCGCGGCCGCGCGATCGAGTGCGCTCAGCGCCTCGTCACGCCGGTGCAGATCCTGCAACACGCCGCAGCGGTTGAGCCACGCATCGGCGAAGCGCGGGTCGCGCGCCAGCGCCGCGTCATACGCAGCGAGCGCCGCGCCGAAGCGCTTCAGATGGCGCAGCGCGTTGCCGCGATTGCAATGCACCTCGACCGCGTCGGGCGCGATGGCGAGCGCGAGGTCGTAGCTCGACAACGCGGCCTCGTATCGTTGCAATCGGAGCAGCGCATTGCCCCGGCAGCTCAACGCGGGCGCATGCCGCGCGTCGAGCGACAGCACCCGTTCGCAGCGGCCGATCGCTTCGGCCGCGCGCCCGAGGTGTTCCAGCGCAATCGCGCTGTGATGAAGCGCGTCGATCCGGTTCGGTTCGGCGGCGATCGCCTCGTCGAAAGCGGCCAGCGCTTCGCTCGAACGATCGAGATCGGCGAGACACTGGCCGCGCATCGACAACATCGCGGCATGGCCGGGCTGGAGCGAGAGTGCGCGCTCGACGCTGTGCAACGCGTCGGCGGTGCGTCCCAGTTCGCGCAGCACGAGGCTGCGGTTGAACCACGATTCGAACGACGCGGGATCGACCACGAGCGCGCGATCGTAGCTCTGCAACGCCTCGTCGCGGCGGCCTAGCGCGCGCAGCGCGCCGCCGCGGTTGCACAACGCGTCGAGCACCAGCGGCGAGATCGACAGCACGCGGTCGAACGCGTCGAGCGCGGCCGCGTGGCGGCGTTGGGCACTCAGCGTATTGCCCTTGCGCACCAGGGTTTGAACGTCGGCGGGATCGAGCCGCAGCGCCGCCTCGAAGTGCGTGAGTCCCTCGTCGATGCGACCCGTTTCGGCGAGCACCGCGCCGAGATCGGATAACGCGCGCACGGCAGGCGCGCGCGCGATCGAACGGCGCAGCAGCGCCTCGGCCTGCGCCACGGCACCGCGCTGGTAGTGCAGCACACCGTATTGATGCAGCACGTCGGCGCGTTCGGGTTCCTGCGCGAGCAGCGTGTCGTATTCGCGCGCGGCCTCGTCGAAGCGGCCTTGCGCGTGCCAGTCTTTCGCGCGCGCCAGATTTGCCGCGCCCCGTGCCCTGTCCTCTGAGTATCCGGCCTCCACCTTCGCTCCCCTCGTCGTATTGGGCGATGTGCGGTCACCGCCGGCCGCGCCGCGCTCGCGGTAGCGCGAGCGGGCGTTGCCAGTGACTGCTTCATACCGAGACTAGCGGACAGGCAATAACAGCCGTATGACGAAAGTTACGGAACATTTCCTCGATCGCGCATGGATATGCATCGGGCATTTTATTTACCCAGCATGCGGGATTTTTCATTGTCCGATCGGAATCGTCCGCACGAATTCGACCGGCGGGCTACCCAGCGACACGGTGAAGCGAACTCCACGCGGCAACGGCAAACCGAGCGACGTGAGGTTGCTGATGCCATGCTGCGACAGAAAGTGCGTGTACGCGGCCTCGACCGCGGGCTGGCTGGGTGTCCAGCCGTCCGGTGCGAGCCACACGGCGAGTTGCATCGCGTGGGCGTCGTCGCTGACGACGATGCGCGCGAAGCGGTCCATGTGCTGGAGCGCGTCGTCGAGATCGGCGAGCGAGCCGAGCGGCTGCGACGCGCTGCGGGTGAGTTCGCGGCCCTTCAACTGGTAGCGCACCACCTGCACCTGGGTCGGCCCGCTGTCGACGCCGACATGCCGCACCAGCACGAGTTCGTTGGGCCGCATGCGCAGCGGCGGCCCGAACACTTCGTCGGCGGTCACGAGATTGAGCAGGTCGTACTGGAGTTGCGAGAAGTAGCGGCCGATCAGACGCGTCTGCGCCAGGTTGCCATTGATGTCGGCGCGCGCGCGAATCGTCGCGTCGAGACCGCGCCACGACAGCAGCGCGATCACCGCGAGCAGCGCGATGGCGACCAGCATCTCGATCAGCGTGAAGCCGTGTGTGCCGCGGCGCTCGAAGCGGCGTTCGAAGCGGCGCACGAGGGGACGCCTGAAGCGCCCCCCGGCGCCGCGCGTCATGCCGGCCATGCGCGCCGCCGCGCGCCGCCTAGTGACGCGCTTCATCCTGCACCACGGTCGCCGCTTCGGCGAGCACGTTGCGGCTCGCCGCCGACGCGAACACGCTCACCGTCACCTGCCGCACCAGCGGACTCTGGAACGCCGTCACGACCTGGCGGCAGACGAAGCGGTAGGCGCCCTGCGGACACGCGAATGTCGTGCGTCCCACCGGCGGCCACGCCGAGGAAATGCGGATCGCGGCGAGCGCGTTGTCGGCGCTCCATAGCGCGAGCAGACGCGCGCGGGCGTCGTCGGTGCCGGTGGCGAGCGCGCCGGTGGCACGCAGCACCGCGCCGAGCGCGATCGCGACGATCGCCAGCGCGATCAGCACTTCGATGAGCGTGAAGCCGCGCCGGGCGCCGGCGTCGCGGCGCCCGCGCGCCGCCCGCGTCCATGACGGGACGCGCGGCACGCGCCCGTTCGGAAGGACACGCATGGGATTCCCCGCGGAAGAGACGGTCGTACAGGAAGAAAAGCTACCGTCCGGCGACGTTAACGCGGGCCTGTGGCAAGCGCGTGTCGAATGCTACGCACCATTCGCGACAGCAGCCGACGGCAGGCGACAGCACGCTCGCCGCGATTCATCCGTCCTGCCCTGCTCGACCATCCCACCCCGCGCCCGGCTCACGGCTGCCATGCCGCGCCGTTGGGAAACGCGTACTGATCGAGCGAGGCCGCGTGCATTTCGATGCTGTAGCCGGGCCGTTGCGGCGGCATGTAGCGTCCGTGGCGGATCACCACGGGATCGATGAAATGCTCGTGCAGATGATCGACGTATTCGAGCACCCGGTTCTCCAGCGACGCCGACACGCAGATGTAGTCGAACAGCGAAATATGCTGCACGTACTCGCACAAACCGACGCCGCCCGCATGCGGACACACCGGCACGCCGAACTTCGCCGCCATCAGCAGCACGACGATCACTTCGTTCAGGCCGCCCAGCCGGCAACTGTCCACCTGGCAGAAATCGATCGCCCGCGCCTGCAGCAACTGCTTGAACATCACGCGGTTCTGGCAATGTTCGCCGGTCGCCACGCCGATCGGTTTCAGACGTTCGCGGATCGCCGCGTGGCCGAGCACGTCGTCGGGACTGGTCGGTTCCTCGATCCACCAGGGGTCGAACTGCGCGAGACGCCGCATGTTGGCGACCGCCTCGTCGACGTCCCACACCTGGTTCGCGTCCATCATCAGCTTGCGCTGCGCGCCGATCTCCTCGCGCAGAATGCGCGCGCGGCGCATGTCTTCGTCGAGGTTGCCGCCGACCTTCTGCTTGAAATGCGTCCAGCCCTGGGCGACGCCTTCGCGCGCGAGGCGGCGGATCTTGTCGTCGTCGTAGCCGAGCCAGCCGGCCGAGGTCGTGTAGGCGGGATACCCTTGCGCGAGCATTTCCGCTTCGCGCGCGGCGCGCGTGGCGGCGTGGCGATGCAGCAGCGCGATCGCTTCTTCCGGTGTGATCGCGTCCGTCACGTAGCGGAAGTCGAGACAGCGCACCAGTTCTTCCGGGCTCATGTCGACCAGCAGCTTCCACACCGGTTTGTTCCGCGCTTTCGCCCACAGATCCCACACGGCATTGACGACGGCCGCCGTCGCCAGATGGATCGCGCCCTTGTCCGGGCCGATCCAGCGCAGTTGACTGTCCGAGGTCAGCGCGCGCCAGAACGCACCCATGTCCGCCGCGATGTCCTCGAGGGTCCTGCCGGCCACCAGCGGCGCGAGCGCCTGCACCGCCGCCACGCAGATCTCGTTGCCGCGGCCGATGGTGAACGTCAGGCCGTGCCCGGTGAGCGCCTGGGGCGCATCGGTTTCGAGCGTCACGTAAGTGGCGGAGTAATCGGGCGCGGCGTTCATCGCGTCGGAGCCGTCGAGCGAGCGCGAGGTCGGGAAGCGGATGTCCCGCACGGACAGTCGGGTGATGGTGGTCACTGAAACGCCCTCCTCGGCGGCAGGTATCGGTGTCCGTCCGCGCCGCGCGGCGCGGACGGAAGGCGGCGGCTCAGTCGTACAGCACCGCGGCGATCTTCGGATCGGTCATGTTGGTCTTGTCGTACCAGTAGAAACCGGTATCGACCTTCTTCGGCAGCTTCTCGCCCTTCAGGGCCTTCATCGCCGAATCGACCACGCACTTGCCGATGCCGACCGGATTCTGCGTGATCGCGCCGAGCATCAGCCCCGAGTTGATGTCGTCCTTCTGCTCCTTGCCCGAGTCGTAACCGATCAGCACCAGCTTCTTGCCCGACTCCTTCACGCCGATCGCCGCGCCTTCCGCCGAGCCCTCATTCGAACCGAAGATGCCCTTCAGGTTCGGATTGGCCTGGATCATCGCCTTGGCGATTTCGGCGGACTTCAGGTGATCGCCGCCGCCGTATTGGACCGACACGATCTTGATGTTCGGATGCTTCGCTTTCATCTCGTTCAGGAAGCCGTCGCGCCGGTCGATACCCGTGCGGCTCGTCTGGTCGTGCACCACCAGGCCGACTTCGCCCGCGTTGCCGATCGCTTCCGCCATCTTGTCGGCGGCGAGTCCGGCGGCGGCGAGATTGTCGGTCGCACAGGTGGTCAGCGGAATATCGCTGTCGACGCCCGAGTCGAACGCGATCACCGGAATCTTCGCGGCCTGCGCGCGCCGCAACAGCGGAATCGCCGCCTTGCTGTCGAGCGCGGCGATGCCGAGCGCCTGCGGCTTCTTGGCGAGCGCGGCCGACAGCATGTCGATCTGCTTGTCGACCATCGCCTCGGTTTCCGGCCCTTCGAAGGTGATGCGCGCATGCTGCTGTTGCGCCGCCTGCTCGGCGCCGGCTTTGACGGCCTGCCAGAACTGATGCTGAAAGCCCTTCGAGATGAGCGGAATGTACGGGTCTTCCGCATACGCAGGGTTCGCTGCGCCGATCAACGCGCCCAGCCCGAGCGCAACTCCGAACAGTCTTCGATTCAACATGGCATCTCTCCTCCTAAGGTTGACCTTCTCCTTCTGCTGTTCAGGGCGCGTGAAGCATCGCGTGCGCCCGCTTTTTTCCGCTTTCCTTGACGCCCGCGACGTCACCGCGCATCAACGCTTGCTGCGCCGAAGAATGTCGGCATAGACCGCGAGAATGATGATCAGACCGGTCACGACGATCTGCCATTCCTGCGCGACCGACATGATGCGCAGCCCGTTGGTCAGCACGCTCATGATGAACGCGCCGATGATGGTGCCGAGTATCGTGCCCGAGCCGCCGCTCAGCGACGTGCCGCCGATCACCACCGCGGCGATCGCCTCGAGTTCATAGCCCTGACCGAGCGCCGGCTGCGCCGAGTTCAGGCGCGACGCGATCAGCAACCCCGCGATCCCGCAGATGGCGCCGCCGAGCGCATAGATCCCGATCTTCCAGCGGTCGACGTTGACGCCCGAGAGCCGTACCGCCTCCTCGTTGCTGCCGAGCGCGAACGTGTAGCGGCCGAGCGCGGTACGGTTCAGCGTCAGCGAACTGACGATGGCGAGAATGAACAGGATCAGCACGCCGTTGGGCACCGGCACGCTGGGCAGCACGTGCGCGATCAGCGAGTCCTGCGAGATCAGGTAGAAGTTTTCCGTGTCGGTGAAGTAGATAGGCTTGTCGGCCGACACCACCAGCGAGAGCCCCTTGAGCAGCAGCATCATGCCGAGCGTCGCGATGAACGGCGGGATCTTCATCTTCGCCGTGAGCGTGCCCGAGATGGTGCCGCATAGCGCGCCCGTGCCGATCGCGGCAAGCACGCCGGTCCACATCGGCAGATGCCAGTTGGTGAGGAACACGCCGCAGATCACCGCGGTGAAGGTCATCAGCGTGCCGACGGACAGATCGATGCCGCCCGTGATGATGATGAACGTGCAGGCGATCGCCAGCACGCCGTTGACCGCGGTCGCCTGCAGAATGCCGAGAATGTTGTCGATCTGCATGAAGGCCGGCGACGCGAAACTGAAAAACGCCAGCAGCAGGATCAGACTCGCGAACGCGAGCAGCTTCTGCAGCGCGGCCGGTTTGAAAAGCCGCGCCCTGAGCCCAGCCGCGCGCGCGCCGCCCGCTAGCGCCGATGTATCCGATGGCAATGTCATAAGCGTCTCTCGAACGATCCTTGTGGATGATTCTCGTGGCTGATTTCCGTCACTTGTTATTGCCCTGCCTTTGCTCTGCGTTTGCTCTGCCTTTGCTCTGCGTTTGCTCTGCCTTTGCCCTGCGTTTACTTCTCAAGCCGCCGTCTTCAGCGGGTCGCGCTGCGTCGCCAGATGCATGATGCTCTCCTGCGACGCCTGCGCGGCCGTCAGCTCGCCGGTGATCCGTCCTTCGCACATCACCACGATGCGGTCGCTCATGCGCAGGATTTCCGGCAGCTCCGACGAGATCATCACGATCGCCTTGCCCTCGTTCGCGAGCGCGCGCAGCAGCTTGTAGATTTCGCTTTTCGCGCCGACGTCGATGCCGCGCGTCGGTTCGTCGAAGAACAACACGTCGCAGTCGCGCTCCAGCCATTTGGCGATCACGACCTTCTGCTGGTTGCCGCCCGACAGTAGCCTCACCGGCTGCGTCGCGGACGGCGTGCGGATCGCCAGCAGATCGATGAAATGCGCGGCGGTGCGGCGAATCCGCGCGCGGCGCAGGAAGAAGTTGAACGACAGGAACTTGCGCAGATTGGACATCACGATATTCGACTCGACGTCCATGCCGGTGGCGAGACCGTAGCGCTTGCGGTCTTCGGACAGGTAACCGATGCCGTGCGCGACCGCGTCGCTCGGTTGGCGGATCGCGGCGGGCTTGCCGCGCACCACGATCTCGCCCGACTCGACGGGATCGGCGCCGAACACCGCGCGCGCCACTTCCGTGCGGCCGGCGCCCATCAAGCCGGCAAAGCCGAGAATTTCGCCGTGGCGCAGCGTGAAGCTGACATCGCGCACCAGCGGCCCGGCGTTCAGATGCCGGACTTCGAGCGCGATCTCCTTGTTCGGTGTGTTCTCATCGGGCACCGGCCGCGGTTCGACGTCCGTCAGCGTGCGCCCGACCATCATGCCGATGATCGTCTGCACGCTCGCGTCCGCCGCGGCCACGGTGGCCACGTATTCGCCGTCGCGCAACACGGTGACGCGGTCGGCGATCTGCTTGAGTTCGTCCATCTTGTGCGAGATGTAGACGATCCCCACGCCCCGGCTCTTCAGTTCGCGGATGATGCGGAACAGTTCGGCGATCTCCGCGTCGTTCAGCGCGGAGGTCGGTTCGTCCATGATCAGCACGCGCGAGTCGAACGACAGCGCCTTGGCGATCTCCACCATCTGCTGCCGCGCGACGGTGAGCGCGCCGACCATCGCACGCGGATCGAGCGTGACGTGCAGATGATCGAGGATCTCGCGCGCCTGCGCATTGAGTTTGTCCTCGTCGAGAAACACGCCGAGCCGTCCACGGGGTTCGCGGCCGATGAAGATGTTCTGCGCGACGCTCAGATGATTCATCAGTTGCAGCTCCTGATGAATGATGCCGATGCCGGCGGCCTGGGCCTCGCGCGGACTCTGGAAATCGACCGGCTGGCCGTCGCGCAGGATGTCGCCCGAGTCGCGCTGATAGACGCCCGCGAGGATCTTCATCAAGGTGGACTTGCCGGCGCCGTTCTCGCCCATCAGCGCGTGGACTTCGCCCGCCATCAGATCGAACTGGACGTCGTGCAGCGCGCGTACGCCGGGAAAGCGCTTGCTGAGCTGGCGGATGGCGATGAGCGGGGTCATTGCGCGCAGCGGCCGCGGCGGAATGCGCGGTGGCCGGCGGGCTCCGCTGGAAAAGCGGACCGGGAGCAAGCGAGAGCCCGGCGTGGCCGGGCCGGCAGACGGTAATCGCAACGAGAAACCAGGCGCATTGCTGGACTCCCAAATCGACGTCTGACGATTCTACGTTGCCCGGTGGTGGCGGCTCAAGGTGGGGGGTTCCCGGGGGTGGGGGTTAACGTGGGGTTTGGGTGGAGACCACCTCAATACACCTCATGCGGACGACACCGCCTCCTTGATCAGCAGCAACGCCATCAGAATCATCAAACAGCCGCCGGCAACGTGAATTTTCCGTTCGTTGAGCGTGCGGGCGCGTGAGCTCACCGCATGCGCCACCCACACCCAGATCGAATCGATCACGATACCCAGTCCCACCGGCACGAGCGAATAGGCCAGCAACGTCCCGACCGGATTATCCGCATCGGGTATGAAGCCCGGCAAAATCGCGCCGAAGATCACGAGCGCCTTGGGATTCGTCGCGCCGACAATAAAACCCGAAAGAAAGGACGCGCGCCTCATCTTCCCGCCGGGCCCTGTTGCCGGATGGATCCCGACCTTCAACGGCGCCTTCGGCCGGATATACATGAAGCCGATCCATGCCAGCACGATGGCGCCGATAAACCGCGCGAGCACGACGAAGAAGCCGGATTGCGCGAGCACCGTGCCGATCCCCGCCGCGAGAACGACGGCCACCGCATACGTGCCCAACGCATTACCGAGGACGCCTCGCAGCGCCGTATTGCGGCCGGAGGAAATGGCCTGCCCCACCAGGAACATGATGCTCGGCCCTGGAATCGCGATCAGCACGATGCAGGTGATGATCAATCCGGTCAGGCCCTTGCCGAGAAAGTAAAGATCGATCATCGCGCGGACGGGTTGTGGATGTAGTGCAGATACTCATGACAGGAAGGCAGTTCGTCCTGCAAGCGCCGTCCTTCCCGGGCAATGCGTTCGAACACCGCCGCTGCCTCGTCGCTCGTCATTCTTTGAACGGCCGGACGTGCATTGGCAGGCCCGAGGCCCAATCCCAGGATCATCGTGTTCCACGAATACGGCTCGAAACCGTGGTAGTGCGGATAAATCGTTTCGCTGTCCAGCAGATGATTCGATGCGGTCTTCAGGCGCATGCGCAACCCGTCCGGCAGTCCCCGGTTTTTCATCGCCTTCCAGTAGTCGGTATCGTTGCGCTTCGCGCCATGAAAATGCAGCACCAGAAATTCCTTTACCCCGTCCACCGCGCGAGCCACGCGCAGGTTGTATTCGTCACGCAGTTCATCATCCCAACGCGCGTCCGGGAAGAATCTGACCAACTGCTCGATTGCGTGCTGAATGAAAAATATCCCCGTCGATTCGAGCGGTTCGACAAAAGCACTCGATAACCCGATCGCGACGCAATTCCCGACCCACGAGTGCTCCCGCCGGCCTATGCGCATCTTGATGTGATTGGCCGTGCAGTCTGTCGTGTCCACGGGAATGGACTGCCTCAGCTCCCTTTCCGCCGACTCCGGCGAGATGAACTGATCGCAATACACGTAGCCGTAACCGTTTCTTTTGTAGAGCGGGATGGTCCAGCGCCATCCGGCGGTCATCGTCATCGCGGTCGTGTAGGGCTCTACGCGTTCCCGGTCTTCCCGCGCGACACGCAAGGCAACGGCCCGGTTATTGACCAGCACGTCCGAGAAGGACAGGAAACGCTCCGACATGGCCTGCTCGATCAACAGCCCCTTGAACCCGGAACAGTCGATGAAAAGATCGGCCTTGTATTGATCATCACGCCTCTCATCCAGATAGCTGTTCTCAGGTGTCGGCCTCCGGCGCGTTGACTGAACGCCATGCCGCGCCCGACCCGTTTATCCCCAGCACGTCGAAGCGCAATCGGGACGCTGTCCGACCGTTTCGTTCACACCGGGAATCGCGCTATTAAACAGGGCAATTTTTTTGCGATAAACCCATCGAACGAACAGCTTGTTTTGAGATATCTGGATGATCCGTAATGCGGCAGGACAGACGCGCGGGGCGAGCGCGCGTCCGTGACGACAACAGCAATGTCGAAGTCGTTACTTGCTGTCAGGCAGCACGGCGATCAGATCGACTTCGAATTTCACATCAGGCTTGAACAGCGATTCGACGCCGATCAACGTGCTTGCCGGCGGGTTGTCCGGGTCGATGATCAGACTGCGGGCATCGCGAATGACCGGCAGATGCTCGGTCTTGAGATCGCATACATAGATGGCGATCCGCACCAGATGACGCGGTTCGATGCCTGCATGCGCCATGGTGCGCTTCAGATTCTCGAACACCTGAACCACCTGGGCGCGGAAATCGGGCGGCTGGACCTGCCCATCGTCGTTGAAGGGAACATGCCCCGACAGATAGACCTGTCGGCCCTTCTCCACGACGACACCATCGGGAACACCGGGAATCCTTGCGGATTCGGGCGTTGCATAAATACGGGTAAGAAGGTTACCGGATGCAGACATAAATTATCCATTAACAGTAAATAACAAGCGACGAAAGACACGCGCACCACGAATTGATCGACACGCCTGATTCGCGGCGGATCGAAAATTCGATAAAAATCAACCAGCGCCCGTGGCCTTCATTTTAAAGACTTCAATGCCGCCCAGACGCTCCAGATTTGAGCTTCCGTTTTTTCAAAAATGAGACGGCAAGATTAATATCGTCCACACAATCGTTCTTTATTTTTCAAACCATTGACTTATTCCCGCATAGCCTCAAAATTGAGACTCTGGCTTTTAAAAAACGGGACGGCCGCGTGGGCAACATCGATGACATGTATCTCTTCAAAACGATCGCGGAAAGCGGCAGTTTCAGCGTGGCCAGCCGCCACCTGTGCGTTCCGAAATCGACGCTTGCGCGACGTCTCGCCGCCCTGGAGGAAAGTCTGGGTCTTGCCCTGTTCAACAAAACGGGCCGCGAATTGCAATTGACCAATTTCGGACATGAATGTCTGAATCATTGTCAAAAAATCGCCAAAGAAGCGGACGAAATATTTTTTCTCGCCGAAAAACACAAAACCGTACCGGATGGCTTTTTACATATCATATTTCCACCGCTACTCGGCGAGCAGGTGGCCGAAGATGTCGCATTGGCATTCACACTGAACAATCCGGGAATCAGAATTCACATCGACACGGACACCACCGTTCTCGACCCGCGCGTCGACTCGGCGGACATCATCATTCACGTCGCCTTCGACCCATTGCCGGATCTGAATATCGTCGCCAGAAAAATCGCGGAAGCGCCTTACGCACTCGTCGCGAATCCCGAGATTTTCGGATCGTCCGCGCCACCCGCATCGCCAGCGGAGTTACGGAACTGGCCATGCCTCGCGTTCGGACAGAAGCAGCCGCGTGCCAGCTGGCAGGTGCAGGACGGCACCCGTTCGTTGAATCTGGAGTTCACGCCACGGCTCTCCACCACGCATCTACCCACGCTGCGTCGGGCCGCGCTCAAGGGACTCGGTATTGCCGCGCTGCCGGCGCTGGCGTGTGTCGACGATATTTCGGCCGGCAGACTCATACGCGTGCTACCTGACTGGACGACGGCCCCTGGAATCATTCATGCGATCTACCCAAGCGGGAAATCCCTCACCACGGCCGCGAGAAAAGCGCTGGAAATGTTTGTCGAGCAGATCAGGCGGCACGTCGAGTCATTTACTTTTTGAAGCGTGAACATCCGGCGCCGCGCTCGCTGCGCCCTGCCCGATTCACTTCGATCCTGTATCGACGAACACGGCGTCGCGTTTGCCGGCGTGGTAGCGATAAATAGTGATCACCTGATCGCGTAGATCGCCGTAACGGTCGAATGCAATGCGTCCTGTTGCGCCATCCAGGGACTCCGTCGGCAAGGTCTGCAAAATGCGTGCGGCCTGCGTGGAATTCGCGTGTGTCATCGCGTCGGCAATCAGGTAAATCGCGTCATAGGCATAGGGTGCGAAGCCGCTCGAACCCGTACCGAACGCCTGGATGAAGTGACGCTCGAATGCCGCGCCGCGCTCGCCATGGCGATAGTCGACACCGGCGGTCGAACAGATCAGACCATCGGCCCCACGGCCGACGAGACTCGCGAGCGCGTCGTCGCACAGACCATCGCCACCCAGAAGCATCGCATGCAGGCCGAGTTGATGCGCCTGCCGCGCGAACAGGACACCCGTGTTGATGTAACCGCTAAACAGGATCGCGTCCGGCCGCGCGGATTTCAACGTGGTCAGCAGCGCACGAAAGTCCATCGCATACGCGCTGACCGCCTCGTGCCGAAACACCGTGATGCCGTTCTCCCGTGCGGTCTGCTCGAACGCCGACGCCAGACTCTTGCCGTACTCGCTCTGATCGTCGACCAGCACGACGCTTCGCACGTGCAACGTGTGCGCCGCGTATTTCGCGAGCACCGCGCCTTGACTCGCATCGGTGGGGACGAGGCGGAACGCCGTCGCGAAACCCTGGTGGGTATAGACCGGACTCGTCGCGCCAGGCGAAAGCTGCGCGATGCCCGCATGACTGTAGATGCGCGATGCCGGCACCGAGGTGCCCGACGTCATATGGCCGACCACGGCGACCACGCGATCGTCGACGAACGACTGCGCGACCAGGGTTGCCGTGCGCGGATCGCCCGCGTCGTCACGCGACTCGAGAACAAGCTGTACGGGCTGGCCGTTCACGCGCACCGGCTTCGCATTGAGTTCGGCGATGGCAAGCTGCGCGCCTGCTTCGGTTGCCTTGCCGTACTGTGCAAGAGGTCCGGTCAACGGCGCCGCGAAACCGATCTTCACGACTTCGCTGGTCGCCGCGCGGCAATCGGCGGCGACCAGCAGCAAGATCGCTATCAACCAGAAAAAAGACCGGCGCGTGCGTCTGGCGACATTCAGCGAATCGTCGCAACGACGACAGATACGACGACCCTGTGTTGTCGTGACGGCCGATGGCGGCCCGGTGAAGATTCGCTGAATAGTTCACTCCGTCGGAGAGGGACGCCCGATAAAACACCTGGCGCCGGTCATAAAATCAGGCAGTCATATCAGTCATGAAAGCACGCCGCCTAGAACCAGTGGCGCAGACCGACCGCATACTCCGCCTGGTTGTTCGAATCCGGCAGTTCGACTCGCGCCGCGCCTGAGGTGTGGTTGTAATCGAACTGCGCATACACGCTGGTACGTTTGGAGAGAAAGTACTCCGCTTCCGACACCGCCGTCCAGCGCACCCCATTGTTGCCGGCGATCTTCATCGTATCGCGCATGTCATCGTAGTAATACGCCTCGCGCAGTAGAACGGTCGGCGCGATCTGCCATGACACGCCGGCAAAAGCGCCTTGATCCCGCCGCGTGACGTTCGCGGTACCGTAGGGCGCACCCGCAATGTTCAACTGCGAGTCGGCGATGCCCGCGCTATCGTGATTGTTCTGATAGCCCACGTAGAACGTCGCATCGCTGTACTTGTACGACGCCGCCGCACCGACAATCTGCTGCATTCCGCCGACGCCGAGTGCTTTCGTCTGTTGATACACCGTCGTGAGCGCGACCGGCCCTTGCGTGTAGTTCAACGAGACGCCCCATTGCGAACCGCGTGCGATGCTTCCCGCGACACCGCCGACGCCATACCCCAGTGTGGCGGTGAAAGGGCCCACCGTTTTCGAATAACTCACCGAACTCGGCTTGCGAAACGTGTCGGTTCCGAACCACCACGACGTATCGTAGTAATCGCCGACGGTCAACGGATCGAGCGAACCCATTGCCAGATAGAACGGCGTGTCCTGATTGCCAAGCGTCAGCGACCCGAAGCCGCCCTTCAGCCCGACGATCGCCATGCGGTCGAACAGCGTGTTCGCCGCGGACATCGTGCCGTCCTGCAGATTGAAGCCGCTTTCGAGCTGGAAGAACGCGGTGTTGCCGCCGCCGAGATCTTCGTTGCCGATCAGACCAAAGCGACTGTGGTTGATCGCGCCGTTGCTCATGAACAAAGCGTTTTTTCCCTGCGCGTCGGCGTGCGTCTGATACACGAGGCTGGCATCGGCGAGGCCCTACAGCGTGACTGAAGACTGCGCGCAGACAAGTGGACTGCAAAGCGCCGCGGCGCACGTCAGCGCGAATTGACGGTACGACATAGTTGAATCTCCTGTTGCCTGAAAGCGCGCCGATTCCTGCGAACCGACGCATCATTGATGAAGTTTTTTATGGCGTGAAGGATCACGACGCGGCATCGCGATTGGCGAGTCGCTTCGCTGCTTCGTTCGGGTCGACGGCGTTGGTGTTGCTGAAGGTCAAGCATCCGACGCCGCCCAGCGGAGTGCGGAAGCCTGACTTGCGGCAGAGATGTTTTACTTGTGCGCGTCCGGATTGAATTCGCCGGCCACACCGCGCCCGCGCGGATCGGCGGCGGCGATCGGCGTACGGTTCACGATCTGGATTGCCTGAATGTCGCCGGAGAATGGCTGATCGGCGAGTTTGTAGCCGCGTGCCTCGATCTGCTGCGCGAGCGTGCCCGTGATCGGCATGTACGGCTCGTAGAAAATCGTATTCGGCGGCAGCAGTTGATGATGGAAGCGCATCGCCGCGACGGCATCGGGCAGCGGCATCCGGAAGTCGTACAGATTGCTGATCACCTGAAAGATCGACGTGAAGATGCGCGAACCGCCCGGCGTGCCGATCACGAGCGCGACCTTGCCGTTCTTCGTCAGAATCGTCGGCGTCATCGAAGACAGAGGACGCTTGCCCGGTTCGATCGCGTTCGCATCGCTGCCGACCACGCCGAACATGTTGGGCACACCCGGCTTCGACGAGAAGTCGTCCATCTCGTCGTTGAGTACGATACCCGCGCCGTCCACCACTTCACCGGAACCGAAGCCGCCGTTCAGCGTATAGGTGTTCGACACCGCGTTGCCCCACTTGTCCACCACCGAGTAATGCGTGGTCTCCGACTTCTCGGGCATCGAACGCAGCGGCAGCGCGGTGCCGAGTCCTGGCTTGACCGACTGCGTATCCGACGGCTGCGTCGGATTCACCTCGGCCGCGCGTTTTTCCAGGTACGTGTCGTCCGTCAGTTGCGCGACCGGAACCTTGTAGAAGTCTGGATCGCCGATGTATTGCGCGCGATCCGCGAAGACCCGCTTCTCGATCTCGGCCACCAGATGGATGTACTGCGGCGAATTGAGCGTGACACCGTCGAAGTTCTGCTTCAGATCCTCCTTCATCTTCAGCAACTGCAGCAAGCCGATACCGCCCGAGCTCGGCGGCGGCGCGGTGATCACCCGATAGCCGTTCCAGCTTCCCAGCACGGGCTGCCGCCATACCGCTTTGTACTGCGCGAGGTCTTGCTTCGTGATCAGGCCGCCGTCCTTCCGCATCTTCGCGGTGATCAGATCGGCGGTTTGTCCTGTATAGAAGCCCCGCGCGCCTTCGTTCGAAATGCGTTCGAGCACGGCCGCCAGTTCCGGTTGCCTGAAGTTCTGATCGGCTTTCAGCGAACCGAAGTACTGGTCGAAGTTGGTTCTTTTCCCGAACGCTTTCGATGCATCCGCCGCGCGCTGCGCGAGTTGTTCGTCGACGATGAAACCATCACGGGCGTAGCGGATCGCCGGGGCAATCACCTGCGACCACTTCAACCTGCCGAAGCGCCGCTGCGCTTCCCACATTCCCTCGACCGTGCCGGGCACGCCGACCGACTTGCCGCCGACCAGACTCAGGTCATCGACCACGTTGCCGTTCCTGTCGAGATACATGTCCTTCGTCGCCGCAAGCGGCGCGCGCTCGCGGTAGTCGAGAAAGTAAGGCTTGCCGTTCACCGCGAGCGTCATGAAACCGCCGCCGCCGATATTCCCCGCTTCCGGATACGTTACCGCCAGCGTGAACGCGATCGCAACGGCGGCATCGACGGCGTTGCCCCCCATTTTCATGATCTGTTGTGCCGCCGCGGCGCTGTACTTGTCCGGCACCGCGTAGGCGGCGGCGGTCAGCAAGGCAGGCGTGCTTCGCTGCGTGCTCGCCACGGCGTCGAGCGTACCGGCAACCGCGCTGCTCAACGACAGGCAGGCCACGAGGCCGGCCCCAAGCAGACCGGCCATCGAACGGGTGTTTCCTTCCATCATCTTCTTCACTCTCACTTATCAGTAATCCGGATTATTCAAATAACAACTAGACGGGGACGGGTTCCTGGGGACGAGCCCCGTCCTACTCCCCTACCTCGCTGGTATCGCGTGCGACAACCACCTTCGTGCAGACTCCTCTTTAAAATATTAGGTCTAGACTATAGACTATAAAAAATGATGCCAAGCGAGTAATTTCCCTGGCTATCGAAACGGCTGCCGGGTGATGCCGCCTGACGACAACGCGCCGGGCAAGGTTCGACGCGCATCCGGCGTCCAGCGGTCATGCGATACTTCACCCATTCCGTAATCGCACCTGGTTTCGACGCATGCCCGACCAACTTCCCACGAGACTCGATCAGACAATCAGCAGCCGCAGCGCCCCCGAAGCGATCGTCGAGCGCATTCTCGATGCGCTCACCTCGGGCGACCTGAAGGCCGGCGACCGGCTCCCGGATCAGACACAACTGGCGAAGTCGTTCGGCGTCGCGCGGATGACGCTGCGCAACGCGCTCGTCGTGCTGCAGGAACTCGGGCTGGTTTCGACGGCGCGGGGTCGCCAGGGCGGCACGTTCATCGCACCGGATGTACGCGAGCGTTTGCACGACATGGGGCGCGTCACGAAGATCAGCAGCGCGGCACTGCGTAGCTTCAGCGACTGGCGGCGCGCGATATCCGGCGAGGCATGTTTTCTTGCGGCGCTTCGCGCGTCGAATGCGCAACTACGCCAGATCGAGCAGGCGGCACAGGGTTTCGTCGATACCCTTTCCGATGTCGAAGCACGGCGCTCGGCCGATGCCCGCTTTCACGTGCTGATTGCCGAAGTCACGGGGTCGCGCCACCTGATCGAACAGGAACAGGCGATTCAGGAAGAATTCAATGTCCTTTATCAGGCGTTGCCGCCGCTCGTGCAACCCGTCGGTACGCAGTCGATGGACCACGATCCGTTGCTGCTGGCACTACGTACGCACGACCCGGATCGCGCAAGAACAGAAATGATCGAGCACATCGAGTCGACTCATGCGTGGCACTGTTCGCTGCTTCGCGTGAAGAAACTCGTCTGACCCGCCTTCCCCGCGTCCCCTAACGCGTTCACCTGTCGCTTTCCAGGGTAATCACTTACCGCCGGCTATTTTAAAGTCTAGTTTGTATACGTTATATTTGCGATCCGCAATCGCAGGCGCATGCTCGGCAATACAAGGCAAGATTGCTACTGCCGCCGGATTGGCGACGCAGGTTGAATCGTCACAAGTTCGATGATGTACTGACCATCTCACGCTCAGTATGGCTAACTTGTTTACCGCAGCAACGTACTACTCGTACCAGACAGGTGAAATGCATGATGAAGAAACTGATTTTGACCGTTGCGCTACTCGGGGCGCAGGCGGTGATTGCCTCGGCGCATGCGCAGGACGCCGGCACACTGAAGAAAATCAAGGACACGGGCGTCATTTCGCTGGGTCATCGCGAATCGTCGATCCCGTTCTCGTATTACGACGACAAGCAGAATGTCATCGGCTACTCGCAGGAATTCGCGCTGAAGGTGGTGGAAGCCGTCAAGCAGAAGCTGAACATGCCGAACCTGAAGGTGAAGCTCACGCCGGTCACGTCGCAGAACCGCATTCCGCTGGTGCAGAACGGTACCGTCGACATGGAATGCGGCTCCACCACGAATAACGCCGAGCGTCAGCAACAGGCCGCGTTCTCGAACACGATCTTCGTGATCGGCACGCGTCTGATGACCAAGAAAGACTCCGGCATCAAGGACTTCGCCGACCTGAAGGGCAAGACGGTCGTCACGACCGCCGGTACCACCTCCGAGCGCCTGCTTCGCAAGATGAACCAGGACAAGAGCATGGGCATGAACATCATCAGCGCGAAGGACCACGGCGAGTCGTTCCTGACGCTGTCCACCGGCCGCGCCGCCGCGTTCATGATGGACGACGCGCTGCTCGCGGGCGAACGCGCCAAGTCGAACAACCCGGGCGATTTCGTGATTGTCGGCGCACCGCAATCGCACGAAGCGTACGGCTGCATGATCCGCAAGAACGATCCGGAATTCAAGAAGGTCGTGGACGACGCGATTGCCAAGGTCGAAACCTCGGGCGAAGCGGACGCGATCTACAAGAAGTGGTTCGAATCGCCGATTCCGCCGAAGGGCCTGAACCTGAACTTCCCGGAAAGCGATGACATGAAGGCGCTCTTCAAGAGCCCGAATGACAAGGCTATCGACTAAATCCGGGCGGTTTTTCTGAAACGCTGCAAGGAACGGAAGGGGCGCGTGCTTCTTCCGCTTTTTTTTGCCGGTTTTTGCTGGTTTTTGCTGGAGTCCTGGTCATGTCATATCACTGGAACTGGGGCATTCTGCTCAGCCCCGTCTCCACCGGCGAGCCGACCACCTATCTGGGCTGGCTGCTGTCGGGCTTCTGGGTGACGATTACCGTGTCGCTGTCGGCATGGGTGATCGCGCTGATCGTCGGTTCGATTTTTGGCGTGTTGCGCACGGTGCCGAATAAATGGGCGTCGGGCGCGGGCACGGTGTACGTCGCGGTGTTCCGCAACATCCCGCTGATCGTGCAGTTCTTCATCTGGTATCTGGTGATTCCGGAGCTGCTGCCCGTTTCCATCGGCAACTGGTTCAAGCAGTTGCCGCCGGGCGCGCAGTTCTTCTCGTCGTCGATCCTGTGTCTGGGGCTCTTCACCGCCGCGCGCGTGTGCGAGCAGGTGCGCTCGGGCATCAACGCGTTGCCGAAGGGCCAGCGCGCGGCCGGTCTCGCGATGGGCTTCACGCAGTGGCAGACGTATCGCTACGTGCTGCTGCCGGTCGCCTACCGGATCATCGTGCCGCCGCTCACGTCGGAGTTCCTGAACATCTTCAAGAACTCGGCGGTCGCCTCGACGATCGGTCTGCTGGATCTGTCCGCGCAGGCGCGTCAGCTGGTCGACTACACGTCGCAGACGTACGAGTCGTTCATCGCGGTCACGCTCGCCTATGTGCTGATCAATCTGGTCGTGATGCAACTGATGCGCTGGGTCGAAGCGAAAACCCGGTTGCCCGGCTATATCGGAGGCAAGTAATGCACCATTTCGACTGGAGCGGTATTGCGGGCGCGCTGCCCACGCTGTGGACCGGTGCGATCGTCACGTTCAAGATCACGCTGATCGCGATCGTGTTCGGCATCATCTGGGGCACCCTTCTCGCGATGATGCGGCTGTCGTCGTTCAAGCCCTTCGAGTGGTTCGCCAAAGGCTACGTGACGATCTTCCGTTCGATCCCGCTGGTGATGGTGCTGCTGTGGTTCTTCCTGATCGTGCCGCAGGTGCTGCAGAACGTGCTGGGTCTGTCGCCGGACATCGACATCCGTCTGGCGTCGGCGATGGTCGCGTTCTCGCTGTTCGAGGCGGCCTATTACTCGGAAATCATCCGCGCCGGCATCCAGGCGGTGCCGCGCGGGCAGGTGAATGCGTCGTTCGCGCTCGGCATGAACTACGCGCAGGCGATGCGTCTGGTGGTGCTGCCGCAGGCGTTCCGCGCGATGGTGCCGCTGCTGCTCACGCAGGGCATCGTGCTGTTTCAGGATACGTCGCTCGTCTACGTGATCAGCCTCGCCGATTTCTTCCGCACCGCCACCAATATTGGCGACCGTGACGGTACGAATATCGAAATGGTACTGTTCGCGGGCGCGTGTTACTTCGTGGTCTGCGTGATCGCGTCGAGCCTCGTCAAAGGTCTTCAGAAAAAGGTCGCAAGATGATCTCAATCAAGAATGTTTCGAAGTGGTACGGCCAGTTCCAGGTGCTGACGGACTGCACGACGGAAGTCAAAAAAGGTGAAGTGGTGGTGGTGTGCGGACCGTCGGGTTCGGGCAAGTCCACGCTGATCAAGACGGTCAACGGTCTCGAACCGTTCCAGAAGGGCGGGATCGTGATCAACGGCGAGTCGCTGACGGATAAAAAGACCAATCTGTCGAAGCTGCGTTCGAAGGTCGGCATGGTGTTCCAGCACTTCGAGCTGTTCCCGCATCTGTCGATCGTGCAGAACCTGACGCTCGCGCAGGTCAAGGTGCTCGGCCGCTCGAAGGATGAAGCGACCGCGAAGGGGCTCAAGCTGCTGGAGCGCGTGGGCCTGCGCGCGCATGCGGACAAGTTTCCGGGGCAATTGTCGGGCGGTCAGCAGCAGCGCGTGGCGATTGCGCGCGCGTTGTCGATGGATCCGATCGCGATGCTGTTCGACGAGCCGACCTCGGCGCTCGACCCGGAGATGATCAACGAAGTGCTCGACGTGATGGTCGAACTCGCGCAGGAAGGCATGACCATGATGTGCGTGACGCACGAAATGGGCTTTGCGAAAAAGGTCGCGCATCGGGTCATCTTCATGGACAAGGGTTTGATTGTGGAGGACGACCGCAAGGAAGATTTCTTCGCGAATCCGAAGTCGGATCGGGCGAAGGATTTTCTGGCGAAGATTCTGCATTGAGGGTGGAAGGGCTTTGCGGGCCGGGCGCATTATGTCGCCCGGCCGCGAAAAACCCTTCTCTCGAATGAACACGATCGATCAATCGGCCTTTCGTTCATCGCGCAGCATCATCGTGAGTGCCATCGCCACGCATGCAAGCACCGACGCGGCGATGAATACACCCCGAAGCGATCCATACCACCTCGGAACATATCCGCCGACGACATTACCCAGTGTCGTGCCGAGACCCAGAAAGATGTTGGCAACCGCAAACACCGTCGTCGCCGATCGAGCATCGACCGTCTTGCTGATATAGGCCGGAATCAAGCCATAAATTGCATAGAACGACACGCCGAAACACATCGCGGCCAACTGCAATTGCCAGATTTGGGAACGAAAAGCGACCAGAAAAGCGGAAGAAGCCAGCGCCGCATAGGACAACACCAGTGCGACTCGCACGCCGATCCTGTCAGCCGCCATGCCTGCCGCGAATCCGCTGAAAAGCCCGATCACACCGACAATCGACCAGAGTTGCCCGATCGTTTCGAGCGAACTACCTCGCTCAACGGACAGAAAGCTCGAGAGATAATTTTGCCACGGCCCACACGCCATCCCGCTCAGTCCCAGCAATGTCCAGACAGTGAGATTGCTACGCGTCCATAAGCGACGCCGGTCGCCGGATGCAACGTTATGCTCCACGCTCTGCGCCGTTTCGTTGACAAAAACCTGCGACGCAAACAATCGGAGAACCACAAAACCGAGCAGCACGATAACGAGCGATGCCGAGCCAGCCACAAGCCAGATCGTGCGCCATCCGTAGCCCGGCAAAAGCCAGGGCACCAGCACGCCATTCGCGACTTGCCCATAGGCCGTACCGCTGGATATCAGCCCGTTGACGCGGGACCGGTAGCCTGACGGAACATAGGCCGAGATGACGCCGACAGTCGGAATCACCATGAACGCCGCGGCCGCGCCGAGTCCGGCGAGAACGAACCCGGTCTGCAAGACACTGCGCACTCCCGCAAAGAGCAGCAGCAACACCCCCGCGGCAGCGACGGCGCCCACGATCACCTGCCCTCTCCCGAAACGGCGCTCGACAAGCGGACACAGAAGCGCCGCCACGAGGTAAGCGGTTTGCGCGCCGCCAGTCACGATTCCAATCGCCGCATATTCGAACCCGAGACGCGTCCGCATCACGGGAACGACCAGGGCAAAAAGATACAGCCCGAAGCCAAACACGATCGCCACGAAAAGCGTGAAGACAACCGCGATGCTGATGGTGCGCGTGATCGGCTGCGCGTTGCCTGAAGTCGCTGCGTGAGTCGCCATGACGGGATCTGTATCGATAAATATCTATATAGATAGAGTACAATATAGATATCTCGCGTCAAGGACAATCCGCACCATGCAGAAACCGGACAGCCTGTTTGAGAGCTCGCTGCAGGAGGCGCTTAATGCGCTTTCAAACCGTCACCGCCTGACCATACTGATCTGGCTAACCGAACCGAAAAAGCACTTCCCGCCGCAGCGGGACGGTGACCTGGTGAAGGACGGCGTCTGCGTCGGTTTCATCACGGAGAAGATCGGCTTGAGTCAGCCCACCGTGACCACGCATATGCAGGCGCTGGCGAAAGCAGAACTGGTGACCTCGAAGAAGATCAAGAACTGGGTGTACTACAAACCGAATAGCGTGATGATCGAGCGCTTGCTCAACGATCTCAATCGCGCTCTGCGTGGCCCCTGACCGATTCGTCCGGGGACATTCAAGGAAGCTGGCGCGTCGGTCGATACAGAATCTCGTTCACGTCCATGTCCTCGGGCTGATCGATCGCGAATGCGACGGCTCGCGCAAAAGACTCGGCCGATATCGCGTTGGCTTCATAGAACACGCCGAGACCTTGCGCGATATCCGGCTCGCTCACGCCGCCCGGCAGTTCCGTATCCACCGCACCCGGCGAGATCACCGTGGTGCGGATATTCCACGGCTTGACCTCCTGCCTCAGCCCCTCCGACACCGCCCTGACCGCGTGCTTGGTCGCGCTGTACACCGCGCCGTTCAGCATCAGCTTGTGGCCCGCCACGGACGCCACGTTGACGATATGCCCCGACATCTGACGCTGCATGTGCGGCAAAGCGGCCGCGACACCGTACAGCACGCCCTTCAGGTTCACGTCGATCATGCGGTCCCACTCGTCGACCTTCAGGCGCTCCAGCGGCGCGAGCGACATGAGCCCCGCATTGTTGACGACGACGTCGACGCGACCGAAATCCCGCACCGCCCTGTCGACGAGCTGCACGACCTGGTCGCGCACGGTCACGTCGACGGCAACGGCCAGCGCGCGAGGCCCTGGCCGGTTAAGTTCCTCGGCCACCTCCCGCAGACGGTCGATGCGCCGCGCGCCGAGCACCACGCGCGCGCCGCGTGCGGCGAGGAAACGCGCGGCCGCGAGACCCAGTCCGCTGCTGGCGCCGGTGATGACAATGACCTTCCCTTCGATGTTCCCGCTCATGGAGCGCTCCTGGTTGTGTTGAGTGATGCCCGCCGATTCTAGGCAGTCCACTGTCAATCCAGTAGCCGTCTCCGGCTTGCTCCAATAGCAAGTTCAGGTTGATACTGGGCGCACGCAAATTTTGGGAGGCGCCGTGTCCATCAGCGACGTTCGCGCGATTGAAATCTTCACCCGGGCCATCGAGTTGGGCAGCATCCGGCGCGCCGCGGCGACCCAGGGCGTCAGCCCGCAGGCTGCCAGCCAGGCCCTCGCGGCGCTCGAGAAGCGGCTGGGCGTGCGCCTGTTGCATCGCACGACACGCAGCATCGCGCTCACGCATGAAGGTCAGCAATTTCTCGAGGCCACGCAGCCGGCGCTGGCGGCGCAGGAACGCGCGATCGATCGCGTGCGCATCGCGAAGGACGAGATCGCCGGACCGCTGCGCATCGTCGCACCGAAGTACTCGTTCCTGCCGGTGCTCTGGCCGCTGGTCGACGAGTTCTGCCGGCATCATCCGGAGGTCCAGCCGGACATCAAGCTCGACGATCGCATCGGCAACTGGGTGCAGGACCGGATCGACATCGGCTTTCGCATCGGTGCGACGCTGGAGGACGAGCTCAGCGCACGGCGCCTGTTTGCGCTGCAGCTGATCGTCTGCGCCGCGCCGGCTTACCTCGCCCGGCATGGCGCACCGGATTCGATCGAGCAACTGGCCTCGCATCGTTGCAGCGTGTTCCGGCATCCGGGTAGCGGCCGTGTGCTCCCATGGCTGCTGCGCGTCGACGATGAGGTGATCCGTCATGATCTGCCGCCGGCTCTGTCGACCAACGATGCTCAACTGGAGACCGAGGCTGTTCTGTCGGGTCAGGTGATCGGCTTGTTGTCGGGGCTGTCGGCGGCGCCGTTGATTCGCGCGGGACGCCTGGTGCCGCTGCTCACGGCGCATGCGACCGATCATATGAGCGTGTATCTGTATTACGGGAGCCGGCCCGCGCAACCTTCGAGGGTGCGCGCTTTTATCGACCTCAGCGTCGAACGGTTGGCCGGATCGCGCGACTATGTGCTCGACGCGCGTGAGCTGGCGGTGGCGGAAGAGAAAGGACGGACGAAACTGCGTCGAAAGAGATGATGGAAGCGGCAGTCCATCGGGCGAGCTGTGAAAACACTGCCGGACCGTCCACTCGCCGGGTTGTCTTCACCGGCGAGCGCGGTCCGTGTGACCTTGGCGTAGCAGCGCCACGTTCTGGTCGATGCGCCTTTGAATCATGCGCAAGGTGTCTCGAGTAATCACCCCCGAGTACAGGCTTCGGGCAATGTCTGCAAATTGGCTGGCCACCTCGCACATCCTGTCGATCATCACGCCGGCATCGCCCTGCGACACCTCCGCCTCCTCGGCAAGCCGAAGCAGGTGCGCGCGAGAAATCGCCAGCGCCTCTCCCATCACGTCCATCTGGTGATAGCCTCCGGGTCCCTCGCAGAAGGTCACGTCGTAAGCCGGCGCCAGCCTCCATTGCCCCTCTCGCGCCATGATGCAGGCGAAGTTCTTGGGATGATCGTCCCGGTTGTTGAACGCAACATTGAAGACGGCACGCTCGAAGGCCACCGCCATTTGTCGTACGTCGTTGGTGCACATCTGCGTCGCCCGCAAGAAGGTGACGTAGTCCAACGCCCCCGGCGTCCGGTAATTGGCACCCGTGAAGGCAGCGAGGCTCTGCATGGGGATGCGCAATCCATCGTGGCGATCAAAGCGCTTGCTGGCAAACGCCGCCAGCCCATTTGGCAAACTGAAGTACCGCGTATCCGGGGTCTCGATGCCGCATCGACGCAGGCATTCGGCATAGACCATCTCGATGGCGCACACATCGAGATGTTCTTCTTTCGCGGGAAATTTGACTAACCAGGCTTCGAATCCCGGTGTCACCGCCGTGGTAAAGCCACCGGTTTGGGGATTGCGATAGACCAGGGCCTTAGGCCTTGCGCCTTGGGGCGAACCGCCCACCAGCAGCAACGACTGCAGGAACGCGCCACCTTCTCCATGGAGCACCTCCTGCACTTGCGCGGCGAGTTTTTCCATCGGAATGTGGACGCCCGGCTCCGCCCCTTCAGGCAACACGGGTTCGAACGTCATGGCCCCCATCGCATTCCTACCGATATAGGACAGCCGCTCCAGGGGCCCAACGCGCGCCGTGGTCAGCCCACGGCTCCTGAACATGCGGTCCATCAGCAGTATGCCCCAACCGTCCGGCAAGGCGTCGTAGACGGGCCCTGGTAGTTGCAATTGATGGTCCGGGAAATCTCGCCGCAAGTTGGGGCCCTGCAGCGGCAGCGTGTACGAGGACAGTTCCAGGCCCCTTTGTCTGGCTTCGCTGCTGTACTCGAACGCGATCATCGGGCGACTGCCGAGGGCGGTCGTGGAGATCAGCGTGCCCCAATGCCAGCGCTCCCCCCAGCCCTCGTAGAAGACGTTCACCTGCTCAAGCATTGCCGGGCCTCCTCTTGGTGCGGAGACGATTGGCCGTCTTTTCGTAGCGGCGGATGTCCTCGATGCTGTCCAGCTTTGGCTGGAACAGCGCTTCGAGCTCCCTCGTCCTCCCAAGCGCCATCGCTACCCGGACGACGGCCTCGAAGCCGACGTTGCGCCCGGCTTCCAGGTTCGACACGGTGTTGGTTGCGATGCCGGCACGGCCGGCCAGATCGGCCTGTGTCATGTCCTGAGCCAGGCGCTCTCTGCGCAAGCGGTCGCACAGGCGAGTCACGACCTCGCTGGGCTTGCTGAAGGTTAAATCCAGCATAGTGGGTGTTTACCCCGTTTTTTGGCAGTTAACACCCAAAATTATAGAGTTAACGAGACTCTTATTCAAGATAGATTAATTCCCTAATTTTGTGCTTTATCTGTCAAATTTCGCAAATAACCACAATATATTGGAGTTAGTCAGATCCACGCTGACAAAGGGGCGGCAAGCCGTCGCGAGGCTGCACTGCGCTAACCCAGGCAGCCAACCGCATTCCGAAGCCGAGAATGGCGCATGGCGTTTCGACGGCATGCCGTATCGGTCATGACGGAACTCGAATCGAAAGGAAATGGTGCCCGCCGGAGATACTGCGACGGACATGCGGTCGCGGTCGGCGATCTTGCACAGGGTTGTGCCGGGCTTGAGGTTTCGCAGTGCACATTCGGCGAGCATCGTTTCTCGTTCTCGTGGTCGGCATGCCTTTTACCGTCACCAACCACGAGCCCTCGATATGCCCTCAAACCCGCACCACGCCTGACTTTTTTGAAATCAAAGACTTATAGAGAAATGGCTGGCAAGAAAAACTCTGTGCCAATCCCCATAAGTCATCTGATTTTATTGATAATTTTTTTACCGCTTATTCCCACTCGATTGTCAACCATTGGGCTGGAGCCTTGTGTAGACGGCCTTTCCGCGGGTTGGCATTGCAACGATACCGCCAGCGATGCCGACAAATCCGTCCAGCACTTCTCGGCTTCCGGTCGATTGCAATGGAAGACAACGCCTCTTTTCCTCACCACACCCGGGGAGGAAGAGTACCGCAAAGCATTGCACAAAGGTAATACCGTCACGAGTACGGTCAGGCTCCTTCCGACGCGGCCCGCTCAAAGCCAACAGATGCTGCGATGTTCAAGGTCACGGGCTCCCAGCGCACACCGCCAAAGCGAGGAGATGGGCCTACATCTCACGCTGGCAAAGCCCGAAGCAGTGCCGAAGGCGGCCGCCAAATCCAAAACCGCGACGAAGGGCGTTGTGCCGAAGAAAGCATGGCCAGTCGCGAAGCGAGCGGGCAGCACGACCTCGAAGAGCCGTACCCGAGCCGGCAGTGCGGCACATGCCTGACGCCCAATCTGCCCCAGCTCACGATCGGTCGAACCGCCCTCGCGGGCTTTTCTTTACGATATAGAGACGGCGTAGAATCTATGTTCCTCGCCACGCCCCCCCCCGCAAGCGCCAAAGCCTCGACGTCCGATAGTGTCCAGACGCTGCAGCAAACGCTTGAGGCCTTCTGATCAGCCTGTGTTGCAGAAGGGGATCTCCGAAGCTGGCGACACTCGGCCATGACAGAAAACACCTTGAACGAATTTGATCGGGACAGCAGAATCTGTGGGACATGTCTCGACGACATCCATTTAGATAAAGAAATAAAAGCAACAGGGAAAGTAGACGAGTGCGACTTCTGTCGGAAACGTCGCAAAACGTGGGATCTGTTGACGGCCACGACGCGCGTGCACGATGTCCTGGAAGAATACTTCGTCAAGGGCACTTACCAGCACTACGATGGGGAAACCTCAGGCGATCCACTATCCGACGTTGTCACGGAAATCCTCGGAGAGGATGCAGAGGAGCGAGTGGTACCGGCGATCCTTGAAGTGCTCACCGACAATTTCAACGGTGATCCCAGCGATGGCGATGAGCCGTACTGGGATGACACTGAAAATTACGAAATCCGTTCCGGCTGGAACATCGACGAATACGCCGATGATGCGTGGGAACATTTCCGGCGTGGCGTCAAATCGGGATACAGATTCTTCAATGATGATGCGAGAGACTTCCTCGCCAAGCTCTTTCAAGACGTCGACAAGTTGCGCACTTGGCAACGGCACTCGAAAGGCAAACCCACGGTCATCTATGAACTCACAGACCAGTCAATCTTTCGCGGTCGCCAAGTAACGTCCCTCGAACAGCTTCGTCAATTTGCCGCCAACCCGGCCCGCGAGCTACATGCACCGCCGCCAAGTGTCGCGAAGGCTGGGCGGATGAATCCGGAAGGCGTTTCGGTTTTCTATGGATCCTTCGAACGTCCGACCTGTGTCGCCGAACTCCGGCCTCCGCTCGGTGTACAGGTCAGCTCTGTCGAATTTCGAACCGTCCGGCCGCTGCGTGTTCTCGACTTCACGCTCCTCGAGAAATCCCACGGGATGGCGCTAAGCTACTTTCAGGACGATTTCCGCAATCGAGCAATGCTGTTTCGTCTCTTGCGCCATCTGCACGACCGTATTAAGACGCCGATTCGTCCTGGGGAAGAACACGAATATCTGACCACACAGGTCCTAGCCGAATATCTGACTGCAATACATCAACCACCGTTGGACGCCGTCGTGTTCGGATCCGTGCAACACGAGGAAGGGAAAAATATCGTCATTTTCGGACGCGCGCTCGGTGCATTTCACGCTGACACCGGATGGTCAACAGATCCGCTTCGCGTAGTTCCCGATACTGTCGAAGCCGTATTAGTCAAAAGGGTCGACTACTCAACGTCTCCTGTCCAAATTCCGGGGACTAGTTCGGATCAGATCGATTCGGATGACGATTATTGGAGTCCACCCGAGCGTTAATGCGCGTAAAGGTCTTGGCAAGATTGACATCGAGTTGCAGTCGACTGGTGGGCTCTGTCTTCTTGACTGACGTAGACGAGTCGGCCGCAGGCGTCAGCGAGGCGCGAGGCATAGCCCACGAACCCTACGTCGGAACGCCAAGATGCCCGACCGGATGTTCAACCTACGCCGGGCCGGAAGGGGCCCTTTTTCACTGCACAGTAAATATTGGTATTCGACCGAATATTCACTATAATGCGTATATTTACTGACCAGTAAAGAAGGTCTTGGCGCCTATGTTTGAGTCTCCTCTGACCGGACGACAGCTCATCACCCAGTTCGTGGACGCGCTACAGGAGCTTCCGGAAGTGGACGCCGACCTCGACCACTGGGAGCCCGTGAGAACGCACGGCGACCGTGGATACGACGCCCAGGTCGATCTGCACGTCGCCGGCAAGTCCTTTGTCTTGCTGATCGAAGTCAAGAAATCCGTCTTCCCCCGAGATGTCCGTCAAGTGGCCTGGCAACTTCGGGAAGCGAGTCATGGACGAACTGCAGGGCAAGGGCAAGGGCAAGCGCCGTTGCCGCTCCTCGTCGCCGAATCCCTCTCCCCCGGCGCGAAGGAGTTGCTCAGAAGCGAGCGCATCGGCTATTACGACAGCGGCGGCAGCCTGTACCTGCCAGCGCCCGGTGCGTACCTCTACATCGAAAAGCCGCCGCCCAAGGCCCTTGCGAAGTCGGTACGCACGCTGTTTACCGGACGGCGCGCCCAGGTGCTCCACGCACTGTTGGTGCAGCATCAGAACTGGTTTGGCGTCACGGAACTGGCACAGCAGGCGATTGTGTCGCCCGCTACCGCCTCCCAAGTGTTGACCGAACTGGAGCGCTTCGACTGGCTGGTGGCGCGTGGGCAAGGCCCCAGCAAGGAGCGTCATCTTCGCGAGCCGACGGCCTTGCTGGACGCATGGGCCAAGCAGCTTGCCACTATCCGCCCGCCAAACTTGCGACGGTACTATGTGCCGGGCACAAAGGCCGAAATGCTGGCGATGCGGATTGGTGAAGTCTTTGACATGCACGACGTCGAGTACGAAGTCAGCCACGAGGCGGCCGCGCAACGTTATGCACCATTTCTTTCCAACGTCTCCCAGGTCCGCGTGCGGGTGCTAATCGGTGCGAACGCCGATGCCGCGATTGGTGACCTAGGCGCGCGCGTCGTCAACGAAGGCGCCAACTTGGGCATCATTGATGCCAAGTCATCGGGCGAACTGTTGTTTCGCGACAGAGTCGATGGCCTATGGCTCGCCAGCCCCATCCAAATCTATCTCGACCTGTTGCGCGGCGAAGGCCGCTCCAAGGAAATGGCCGAGCACTTCCGCAAAGAAAGGATCGGCTTCTGATGGCCAAGCCCGCAACGCTCGACGGTTACAGCGACCAATACACAGTGGACTGTGAACGTGTCCTCGTGACACTGCTGCGAGGTCTCGGACCGTGGAAGGATTCGGTCTACCTGATCGGTGGGCTCACACCGCGGTATCTCGTCGCCGCGCGGCCTCCTGTGGTACCGGCGCACGCGGGGACGCTGGACGTGGACATCGTGATCGACCTGCAAATCCTGGCCGATACCGAGGCGTATCACACGCTGGAGGACAACCTCAAGAAGATGGGCTTCGAGCGCGCCGAAAACGAAGCCGGGAAGAAACTCTCGTGGCGTTGGCAGACCCGCACCGAACACGGTGCGCTGATGGTCCTCGAACTACTGGCGGACGCGCCGGATCTCGCCGGCGGCAAGGTACAGCCCCTGCCGACCGAGGGCACGATCTCGGCCCTGAACATCCCGCACTCGTCGATCGTCTTCGACCTGCTGTTGATACGCGCATAAAACTGACCCACTTCCGCTAGAAATTTGCATCGAAAATTGACCCACATGTTCAACTGCCTGCTTGGACGCCAAGCAGGAGAACGGAGTGATAACCGTGAGCATGTTGGCCAAAATTCGGCGGATGCATTTCCGCGATGGCGTCCCGCTCCGGGACATTGCAAGACAGACAGGGCTTTCGAGAAACACTATTCGACGATGGTTGCGCGAACCGTCGGAAAGCGAGCCGAAATTCGCTAAGCGCATCAGCAACAGCGTCGTCGACCCGTGGTCAGAGCAACTGCGACTATGGCTGGTCGCCGATACGAGGCGTACAAGACGGGGACGGCGCTCGGCAACGCAGATGTATGAGGATTTACGGGCGGCTGGCTACGACGGGAGCTACGACCGCGTGTCTGCCTTTGTGCGCAACTGGAAGAAGGAGCGCGATTCCGGAGCGCAGCGTGGCGCCTTTGTGCCGCTCGCCTTTGAGTATGGTGAAGCATTCCAGTTCGACTGGAGTTGCGAGTATGTCTTCATCGGTGGACTCAGACGACGCGTAGAGGTCGCACACATGAAGCTCGCCGCGAGTCGTGCCTTCTGGCTTGTGGCCTATCCGACCCAAAGCCATGAGATGCTGTTCGACGCCCACGCACGAGCATTCGTCGCGTTAGGCGGCATTCCCCGGCGCGGCATCTACGACAATATGAAGACTGCCGTCGACAAGGTTGGCCCGGGTAAGGAGCGAGCTATCAATGCGCGCTTCCACGCGATGTGCGGCCACTACCTGTTCGAGCCTGAGTTCTGCAACCGGGCCGCTGGCTGGGAGAAAGGCATCGTTGAAAAGAATGTCCAGGACCGCCGCCGGCAGATTTGGCACGATGCAATCGGTATCCGGTGGGAATCGCTTGAGGTCCTGAACATATGGCTGGCAGAACGCTGCCAACAGGCCTGGAAGCAACTGAGACATCCGCAATGGCCTGAGCTCAGTGTGGAAGACGCCCTCGCGGATGAACGCCCTCGGCTGATGCAGGTTCCAAAGCCGTTTGATGGCTACATTGAGAAACCCGTGCGC
The DNA here is from genome assembly GCF_029910215.1 of Paraburkholderia sp. D15. Lineage (NCBI taxonomy): Bacteria > Pseudomonadati > Pseudomonadota > Betaproteobacteria > Burkholderiales > Burkholderiaceae > Paraburkholderia > Paraburkholderia sp. D15. Next base: position 2,677,841 of record NZ_CP110395.1, read on the forward strand.
GTCTCGCCGACGAGTCTGGTACATCTCGACCGGAACCGTTATAGCGTGCCGACGGAGTTTGCACATCATATTGTTAGCCTGCGTAGCTATCCGACCTACATCAGCCTGGTGGCTGACGGCATCGAAATTGCCCGCCACCCCCGCAGCTTCGACCGCTACCAAACCTTTTATGACTGGCGGCACTACATCGCTTTGGTGGAACGAAAGCCCGGCTCTTTGAGAAACGGCGCGCCGTTCCTGACGATGCCAGAACCGATGCTTCGCCTGCAGAGACACCTACTAAGGCAGACCGGTGGCGACCGCGTAATGGTCCAGGTCCTGGCGGCCACCCCCGTTCATGGCCTGGAGGCCGTGCTGGTTGCCGTCGAGCTTGCGCTCGAGTCCGGACGTCCCAGCGGAGACCATGTCCTGAACATCCTTGCCCGACTGAAAAGCCAGTCGGCTCAATCGGGCGACGGGGTGAGGACAGCAATAACGCTCAAGGTCGAACCGCTTGCAGACGTCTACCGTTATGAACGACTGCGCGTAATGCGCGACGAGGAGGATGGTCGTGTCGAATGAAACTGCCGCACTTCTCAAGGCGCTAAAGCTTCACGGAATGGCGCAGGCGTGGCCCGAACTGGTAGCACAGGCACGACACAGTGACTTTGAACCGGAGAAATTCATGCAGATGCTGCTGAAAGCAGAAACGGCTGAACGGCAGGTTCGGTCAATCAACTACCAGATGGCCGCCGCACGCTTCCCCGCGCACCGTGACCTTGCCGGCTTCGACTTCGAGCAGGCTAGCGTCGATGAAACTCTTGTGCGAGAGCTCCACACTGTCCGCTTCTGCGAGTCCGCGCAGAACGTAGTGTTCATCGGTGGACCTGGCACAGGAAAGACGCACCTGGCGACGTCCATCGGTATCGACGCGATACAGAATCATGCAAAGCGGGTCCGGTTCTTCACTACGGTTGAACTCGTCAACCAGCTTGAAGCCGAGAAGGCAGCCGGCAAACCAGGGCAACTGGCAAATCGTCTCATGTATGTCGACGCCATTGTTCTGGACGAGTTGGGCTATCTCCCGTTCACTCAAACGGGCGGTGCACTGCTGTTCCATCTGCTCTCGAAACTTTACGAGCGTACGAGCGTTCTCGTTACAACCAATCTGAGCTTCACTGAATGGTCGAACGTCTTCGGCGACGCGAAGATGACAACTGCGCTGCTTGACCGGCTCACCCACCACTGCCATATAGTGGAAACAGGCAACGATTCCTGGCGCTTCAAAAACAGTACGGCGGGGCAGCCCGCTTCGCGGGCTGCAACCCGTAAAAGCTCACCCAAACGACAAAAAGAGGAGGAAATCGACGCACCAGATTGATGTTTATCAGCATCAGGGGTGGGTCAATTTTAGATGCAAAAAGTGGGTCAGTTTCCAGTGCAAATCAACAGCTGAAGGTCGCCAAGCGGGCCGGGGGCCTAGCCCTGACCGCATTCACCGGCATTCCGACGCCCGAGCAAATCGGAGCAATCGTCGGCTCGCTCGAAGCGCTAGTGGCTGACCCCGCCAAGCTCGTCACAAAAGAAAACCTATCGACAGCCATCCATGAGGCGAAAGCCGTGCTAAAGCCCGGCGAGTCCAAGAATGTGCCGGAGGAAGTGGAGGCCTTCCGCAAGGCATTCGACCAGCTCCTGAAAGATGCAGGCATCAAACAGCTCGTTGTCCTGATCGACGACCTTGATCGATGCCTGCCCGACACCGCCATTGAAACGCTCGAAGCCATCCGGCTGTTCGTGTTCACCGCGCGAACGGCCTTTGTCGTCGCGGCTGATGAGGCAATGATCGAATACGCGGTGCGCAAGCACTTTCCAGATCTACCCGACAGCACCGGGCCGCGAGACTATGCCCGCAATTACCTCGAAAAACTAATACAGGTTCCGTTCCGCATCCCTGCCTTAGGTGAAACCGAGACGCGGATCTACGTGACATTGTTGCTCGCTGGCGCTGAAGTCGGCGAGAACAGCGAGAATTATGGGAAGCTGATCGCTGTAGCGAGAGAGAAGCTGAAACGGCCGTGGACCAGCGGTGGTCTGGATGCCGCGACGGTCAAGACAGCGCTCGGCCAGCAAGCCGAGAAGGCAAACAATGCGCTGGCACTCAGCGACCAGATCGGCCCCATCCTCGCAAGCGGCGCAAAGGGCAACCCGCGCCAAATCAAGCGCTTCCTCAACACGCTGCTGTTGCGCGAGCGTACTGCGACTGCGCGCGGTTTTGGCGACGACATCAAGCTACCCGTGCTCGCGAAGCTCATGCTCGCAGAACGATTCATCCCGAGGTTGTTCGAGCAGATTGCGTTCGTCGCAGCGGTTCATCCGCAGGGACTGTGTGAAGACCTCGAAACGCTGGAGAAGAGCCTGGTTTCGGCCGACGGCAAGGACAGCGAGTCGAAAGGGCCAAAGGCCGCCGAAGCGGTGCCTGCCTCCGACAACGTCGTGTTGAACGAGTGGAAGTCGTCGGAGACGGTGCGTGACTGGGCGCACCTCTCCCCGAAGCTGTCAGGACTCGATCTGCGCCCCTACTTGTTCGTCACAAAGGACAAGAAGGACTACTTCGGCCCAGTGTCGGTACTCGGCCACCTGGCCGGCGTAGTCGAGAAGCTGTTCGGCGGCAAGATGACCGTCCAGGGCTACGAAGCCGAGTTAAAGCAGCTCGTGCAGCCCGAAGCCGAGAAGGTGTTCGAGGCCGTGCGCAGCAAAATCATGAGCACGGGCACCTTCGATACCAGGCCTGCAGGCATCGACGGTCTCGCCGTCCTTGTGAAGGCGCAGCCTGGGCTCCAGAGCCGGTTGATGGATTTCCTGGAGGCACTACCAAGTGGTAAGTGTGGGCCTTGGGCTGTCAGCGGCTGGCAAGGCGTCATCAAGGACAGCGAATGCGCTGATCGCCTGACGAAGCTGCTGGGAGACTGGAGCAAAGTCACCAATAACCCCGGCCTAAAGGCCAGCGCCGAAGCAGCGCTCAAGGATTTGAAGGGAGGACGTTGATGGGAACCTCCACGGCGTACGGCGGCCCTGGCGGCGGAACACCACTTGTTCCGTCATGGTTGGGTGACACCGACGGCGCGGGCGCACCAGCAGCCCCTCCGGGCGATGGCGCAGTCCCGGACGGCCAGCCGCCGGCAGACGGCACCGCGCCACCGGTGCCGCCGAACCGGCCCCCCATCCCCAAGACGGCAGACCCTCAGCGTTTCTCCGGTGCTCGCAACAGCTTCACGCGATTTGCCGGTTCTGGTGGCAGCGACCGTGCCAACCTGGGCCGCGCAGTCTCAAGATACGTCTCAACATCGGCCGGCGGCGCGCACCAGGCTGCCCAACGCATGGGCGCCTCGCGCGGAGCGGGTGCACGGCTGCTTGGCTTTCTGTCCGATGCACAAGCAAGGGGTGTGCGCGAGGCGCTACGGGCGCTGGACCTGGAGTCGTTGGCCGGACGACCGCTCACGGAAATCTTCGTTGGCCTAGCCGACTACGTCTGCCCAGGCGCGGGCACCGTCGATGAAGGCATCGCCCGCGAGGCGTACATTGAAACTATCGTTGAACTGGCAAGTGAAGGGCTCACCGATCTAACCACCTTCACACCAGATCAGATGCAGACAGTCTTCGAGCTGTATGCCACCCACGCGATAGAAGCCCGCATCTGCAACGACATTGGCACAAAGGCCGTGACCATGCCAGCGGACACGCAAGCTGCGCACCGCGTCGAACAGCAGTTGCGCGACTTCATCCGGGGCGGGGTGAGCGACGCGCTGACGCGGGCTCGTGCAGAAACGCCGAATCTCACGCCGGAGCGAATTCAGGGTTTCGTCGATGCGCTGTACGAGTCTGCATTTGCAATCTTGCAAACCCTGGGCGATGCGGAGGCGGACCAATGAAACGACAACTCCTGGCGGGCCGCTTCGGTCCTGACGACAGCTTCGATGTGACGGCGGGCGCCGATGAACAAAGGACCTACCTCCAACTCGTTGCCGGCGAGAAGTCTTTGGATCATGGCATCGGTGGCGCGCTGACTAGCTTGAAGAAAATCGGTGTGTTTCCCTCGGAGATCGGCATTGACCTGCTGGTCTTGGCCGCTCATGTCCATGCGGCGGACACACGCATCTCTCGCACCGAGCAGTCGCAGGACTCGTGGACGCGTGAGATACGACTGGTCGTGCCGGTAGGCGATCCATCTCGCTGGGCCGCTGCGGCACCGACTCTCAAGAAGTCTCTGGATTTCCTGACGGGCGATCGCTGGACGATCGGGTTCAGGGCACGTCCAGATCGGTTCGCGACGATCGCCCAAGTAGCGCCTCCGAGTCTGATCGCTCCGCCCTTTGATTCCGTCAGCCTGTTCTCTGGTGGATTGGACAGCTTGATCGGAGCGATCGATCTGCTGGAGGACGGTGCCACTCCCCTACTGGTCAGCCACTTCGGCGAGGGCGCGACGAGCGATGCTCAAGGCAAGCTGTTCGCAAGTTTGAAGAAGCACTACGTCAAGTCATCTTTCGAGCGCTTGCGAGTGGGCATGACCTTCGTGGATGGTCTTGTGGAAGGCGTCGGCGGCGAGAACAGCACACGCGGCAGATCGTTCCTGTTCTTCGCTCTCGGGGTGTTCGCCGGTACTGGGCTTGGGCGCCGCTTCATCCTGCGCGTCCCCGAGAATGGGCTGATCGCGCTGAATGTGCCTTTGGACCCCCTGCGGTTGGGATCAAACAGCACCCGTACCACGCATCCGTATTACATGGCGAGGTGGAACGACCTGCTCGTCGCACTCGGCATCGACGGCGAGATTCGGAACCCTTACTGGGACAAGACGAAGGGTGAGATGACCGCAGCCTGCCGCAACCCGGACCTCTTGAAGAAGCTGGCGACGGATTCGTTGTCGTGTTCGTCCCCTGCTAAGGCCAGATGGTTAGGACATGGTATCGAGCAATGTGGCTATTGCCTGCCATGTCTTATCCGTCGCGCAGCGTTGACGGCAGCATGGAGTACGGGGAACGACCCGACGACGTACACGGTACCCGATCTTCATGCGCATCCGTTGGACACACGCCAGGCGACAGGAGTGCAGGTCAGGTCGTTCCAGTACGCGATCGAGCGCTTGAAGAGCAAGCCTCAGCTCGCGAACCTCTTGATCCACAAGCCCGGCTCGCTTGCCGACGAAGCCGCACACTTGGACCAGCTTGCCGACGTCTACCGGCGCGGCCTGGGCGAAGTCGCACGGCTCATCGACGGTGCCGAGGCGAAACCAAGATGAGGGTACGCGCATGATCGCCACTGCGGGCCTCGTGGACTTCCACTGCCATCTTGATCTCTACCCGGACCATGCGGCGGCGGTCCATGATGCGGAGGCGTCCGGCGTGTTCACGCTGGCCGTAACGACGACACCTCGCGCGTGGCCCCGCAATCACGAACTCGCGCAGCGCACAAAGCATGTTCGAGCAGCGCTGGGGCTGCACCCCCAACTGGTCGCGGAGCGTGAAAGCGAGATTGAGCTGTGGGATCGGCATCTTGCGGAGACGCGCTATGTCGGCGAAGTCGGATTGGACGCCGGCCCCCGCTTCTTCAAGTCGCTCGATGCGCAGAAGCGTGTCTTCCAACACGTGCTCCAGCGTTGCGCGCAGGCCGGCGACAAGATCATTACGGTCCACAGCATCCGATCGGCCAAGGCGGTACTCGATCTCGTCGAAGCGAATCTACCACCCGAGCGCGGAAAAATCGTTCTCCACTGGTTCACGGGAACAAAGAGCGAGGCGAAGCGCGCGTTGGAGTTGGGCTGCTACTTCTCCATCAACGCGGGAATGCTGGGCAATGAGAGGCACGCACCGATGGTGCAGGCTATCCCCTTGGATCGGATGCTGACGGAAACCGATGGCCCTTTCACTCGCACCGGCGACAGACCTTCACTGCCGACCGATGTAGCAGGCGTCGTCGAGGAGCTGGGGCGTTTGCATCGGCTAACTGCGAGCGACGTGGCAAGCCTCATTCGCGACAACCTACGAGCATTGCTCGGATAGCTGGAGGTGGCACGCTGCGAGCGGACTCTACGTTCGCTGGAGTATTCTCCAACACACTTAGCGGATTGCCTCCGATATCGTGATTGCCGGCCAATTCGTGCAGGCACTCGATGTCGGCACGCTGATCCAAATGCAACATCTGTTGTCACAGCATAACTGACCACACCGTTAACCTCCAATCAATCAGCAGTCAATAGCCCGCGTCGTCGTCGCGATCGTCCCCGCCGTCGCGACCAATGTCGATGTTCAGGCGCCGCTCCTGCTTTTCGTCACCAGCCTCGGGTCTCCAGAACGGAATGAAGGCTACCGCAAATATAAACGCCCCCAATACAACATCGAAGGGCAGCAGACCCGCAACAGACGACGATGGCCCGATCAGATAAGTTCGTATGGTTGCCATGCCAACCATTGCGGCAATCAGTTCGAGTCCCGCCGCCTCTGTCGTCCGGCGCCAAACGTAAAGACAGGGGACGACGCCCAGGACGGCAAGCAGCGCAGCCATCAGACCGATATACCACGGGCTCCGGCTGATCACGATTCCGCATGAGCGAGCACGAGGTGATTCCTCATCTGATCCATCCGTACCGTCGAAACCTTCGTGAAACGGTTCGTCCGCGCCAATCTTCCTATGCGCGTCCCAACCCGGCTCGCCCTCGAACCTCACATGGAGTTCCAGCGGAATGTTCGGCGCGGGCTGCATCGATTGTGGTGGCAGGGGCAGAACCAGTCGTGCCGACTGGATACCGACCCAGTACCGGTCGAACGGATACGCCCTAAGCGTGCCGTTGCCCACCGGGCTCGCTTCGAGTTCCATCTGGTAGACCTCGGTTCCCTCAAACTCTGTTTTCACCGGGGTCGAGACGGACAGAGGCAGCCACGGAACGTGAACCTCTCCATCGTCGGACATGTCGGGCAGATCAATCTGGCCTCTCTGCGACCCGGGTACGCCTTTGGGCCACAACAAGACTGGAACGTACACCTCACCCGTCATCTGGAATTTTCCGCCCGATCCACCTTCGATGCCTAGATAGATGCGCCCGCTGCTTCCCGGCGGCGACGTCGCATTGCAAGCATCTCTTCCGTGGGTGTCCAGTATGCTGGACTGCGCCCACCAAAGACATCCCGCAGCGGACAGCAAGAAAATCATAAACGTCAGTACTGAAAAGAGCTGTACACCGGAGAACTTGCGACGTCTTTTCACTGGCAAACGCATATGCATAACCATGTCATGGATTTTTGGTCTGTTCCGCTGGTCTCCCTCTGGCAGAGAATGACCTCGAATCGCCGTCCCGTAGTAGATTCCATAGGGACAACATATCCCTATCTAACCCAGTGAACCTTATACTTTTCCTCAACTCTTTCTATTTCTGCTTTGATGCCGGGCAGATCAATTCTGGCGTGTCCCGTTGAAAAACTGGGTTCCGCGCTCTTGTTCTCTACCGGAAGACCGGTATGGCGATGGTCGGGAAAGAAGTTGACGTCGTGATGGTCAGGTGCGTCATCGATTCGTGCGACCTGGGTGCCATTAGGAAGATTCACCATGTAGGAATATCCACGTTTAACGGTACTGTGAATCCTGAGTATCACAGTAAATCCGGATACCCGCCGGATCCCGGTGATTTCCCTTTCGATATCTTTTATTTTTTTGACCTTGCAATCCAGTTCCTGATCGACCAGCTCAATGGTCTCGGAAAAGTAAGCCTTATCAGTAGACAGATCGAGCGGCTGCAACGCCAGTCTGCGGGGTGAGCCACACCACGCAGCCAGATAATTCAGCACTGAGTCCGCCTGGAATGCCTCCGTTGCGTGCGGCTGACAGAGAAGGAGCTGCATAGATTCCCCAGTCTGGCTGCCCCATGTCGTGGTGATCAACGCAACATCTGCGGCGCCACAAAGGAGGCATCCATCCGTTCGCCAAAGTGCGGTTTGCGTGACAAAAGTATTCTGCCGGCGCCCTTCTGCAAACGCTTTCGCGGTGGCCAGATGGCGTGACTTTTGATGGGCCTCTTTGTAAGAACGGATCCGCTCTGCCGCTGACCGCGCACCAACCCGCTCCAGAAACTCATGCTCACCCAACATGTTCTTCGACCGGAATCCGTGCCTCTCCAGCCGGGATGCAACGGATGCGAATTCAGCTAGGCTGCCGCCCGGCGTGAAATGGTAAATGCGAGGCACCGGACACATTTCGTTGATGTCGTAGCAGCAGCAAAATATCGGAGGATTGTCGACTAAGACAAAGGTGTCATCCGATTCATCAATCATGGATTGAAGCTGCTCCACAGTATCCAGACGAAGCCGTACAAAACGAGCGTTGTCGTTTATTTGCGGCGAATACACGGTCACCCATTTGTCGAGATGCCGTCCGCTAAGCTTATGGGAAAGCCCAAACTGAAAATAATCGTCAAAATCGATCATCTACAAGATTCTCACGAACTCATGATACTTATGCTAGCGACATCGAATGCACGAACTTTAGGAGTGGTCGTGAGCCTGCGTATTTCCATTCGTCATAAACCCCTACGACAACTGCCGAAGCGCAGGTCCCCGCCATGCAGGCGAGAAAAGCTCGGCCGCGACATGCAACTGTAACCGGAATGCATAGTGGGCATATCAATTCAGTCATTTCCAGGCCGACCAGCATCATTGGCTCTCGGTCATCACGGACGCCATCGCGTGCGGCGTCATTTCCACTAGCGAGCACGACGGCATCCGGTATGTGCGCAGGGCTAGTACGTAGTTCCGAACGGACCTGACGAATGCGGTTCACAATGGCCCGCCCGAGTTTAGTCCTTGGGCGCGCGCATATCGCTCCCAAGAACGAAGCTCAATCCTGCTGTTGAACACGCGCCGACAATTCCGCAATCTACTGGAGCATCATCGGCAAGGCGCCTAACCTCACAACACGCGGGCGACGATCGCTGGCATAGCTATATCTGAAGGCATTAGATTCGGCCGATGCCCGCCTCCCTGTACCCATGCATCGACCATGTCCGCCCACTCCTGGAGCATATGCCGACGCTGTGCGGCATACTCGGCCTTGTTGTACACCGCTCGCGAAGATCTCCCATCTCCTCCGTGTGCCAGCGACTTTTCGATCCAGTCGCCATTGAAACCCGCTTCGTTAAGCAGCGTTGAGCCCGTACGCCTCAAATCATGGACGGTGAATGGCTCCAAGGGTAGTCCAGCCGCTTTTGCCCGTTCGGCAACGAGCTGCGTAACCCGATTTAATGTCGCCTTGGACATGCATCGATCCGCGGCATAGCGGGAAGGCAACACATATCGGGAACCTGCCGCGCAGGTATGCAGCGCCACCATGATGTCGATCGACTGGCGGGACAAATATACGTTGTGGGCGCGCCGCGCTTTCATCCGGGACTTCGGTATGGTCCACACCGCAGCTTCGAAATCGACCTCATCCCACGTTGCCTCGATCAATTCGCTCTTACGCACCATCGTCAGCAAAATGAGACGCAAGGCGAGCCGGATCGTCGGGTACGTCGCCACCTGTTCCAACTGTCGATGCATGAGCCGAATTTCCAACGGCGAGAGGACCCGGTCCTTAGGCACAAACGTGGCGATCGACGCGACGCCAACTTCGTCAGCCGGATTCTCGATCTTCTCGCCGTGCAGATTCGCATACGCATATATCTGCTTAACGATATCGCGAAGATGAACTGCGGTTGCCGGCGCACCACGCTCCTTGACCCGCATGCAGAGCGCCCGCAGATCGTCAGCAGTGACCTCGGAAAGAAGCCTCTCCTTGAAGGCCGGCAGGATATCGCGCACGACGATGCTCCTGCGCACGGACCGCGTCGTGTCCGCCATTTTGGCTCCGTCAAGCCAGCTAGCAGCCCATTCACCGAAGGTCTTCGCCACAGCGCGCCGCTGCTTTTCCCGCTGTTTCTCCACGGCCGGCGACTTGCCCTCACGGACGGCACGACGAGCGTCTAGCAGCTTTTCCCTTGCTAACGCCAGCGAGATGCCGCTTCGACCATAGCGACCGATTGTCAGTGTTTCTCGCCGCCCGTTAATGCGGTAGTCGTATCGAAAGGAAATGGTGCCCGCCGGAGATACTGTGACATACATGCCGTCGCGGTCGGCGATCTTGTACGGGGCTGTGCGGGGCTTAAGGTTGCGGAGTGCAAATTCGGTGAGCATCGTTTCTCGTCCTCGTGGTTGGTACACCTTTTACCGTCACCAACCACGAGCCCTCGATGTGCCCGCAAAACCGCACCACGCCTAGCTTTTTGGAAAGAATTTTACCGTCGCGGCCGAATCGCGCTGCCGGTAAATTATCGAGTCGCAATCGTGCATTCGGCGCATACCGTCCGCCATACCGTCCGCCATACCGTCATTTTGCGGCACACAACGGCCCGGCTGTTTCCGGAATCTTCAAAAATTTTTCTTCTATATCAATGACTTACAACGAAACGATCAACAAAGAAACCTCTACATCAAACATCGCAAGCCATTGATTTTATTGGGAATTTTTTACCGCCTACTCCCACTCGATCGTTGCCGGCGGCTTCCCCGAAATGTCATACACCACCCGGTTAATCCCCCGCACTTCATTGATGATGCGATTCGACACATGCCCCAGCAGCTCATGCGGCAGATGCGCCCAATGCGCGGTCATGAAGTCCAGCGTCTGCACCGCACGCAGCGCGACCACATACTCGTAAGTCCGGCCATCGCCCATCACGCCCACGCTCTTCACCGGCAGAAACACCGCGAACGCCTGGCTCGTCAGGTCGTACCACGACTTGCCGGTTTCCTTGTCGATGAACGTACGCAGCGTCTCGATGAAAATCGCATCCGCGCGACGCAGCAGGTCCGCGAAATCGCGCTTCACTTCGCCAAGAATCCGCACGCCCAGACCCGGGCCCGGGAACGGATGGCGATACACCATGGCCGGCGGCAAACCGAGCTTCACGCCAAGTTCGCGCACTTCGTCCTTGAACAGTTCGCGCAGCGGCTCGAGCAGCTTCAGGTTCAACGTCTCCGGCAAGCCGCCGACGTTGTGATGGCTCTTGATGGTCTGCGTCGCCTTCTTGCCCTTGCCCGCCGATTCGATCACGTCCGGATAGATCGTGCCTTGCGCGAGCCACTTCGCGTCCGTCAGCTTGCCGGCTTCCGTCTGGAACACTTCGACGAATTCCGCGCCGATGATCTTGCGCTTCGCTTCCGGATCGGTCACACCGGCCAGCTTGCGCAGGAACACCTCGCTCGCGTCGACGTGAATCACCTTCACGCCGAGGTGATCGGCGAACGTCGCCATCACCTGCTCGGCTTCGTTCAGGCGCAGCAGACCATGATCGACGAACACGCAGGTCAGTTGATCGCCGATCGCGCGATGCAGCAGCGCCGCCGCCACCGACGAATCCACGCCGCCCGACAGCCCCAGGATCACGTGCTCCTTGCCGACCTGCTCGCGAATCTTCGCGACTGCTTCGTCGATGTAGTGGCCCATTTCCCAATCGGGTTGCGCGCCGCAGATCTTCAGCACGAAGCGTTCGAGCATTGCGCGGCCCTGCACCGTGTGCGTGACTTCCGGGTGCCATTGCAGACCGTAGAAATGGCGCTTCTCGTCGGCCATCGCCGCGATCGGGCACGATTCCGTCGATGCCATCAACGCGAAGCCCGGCGGCATTTCAAGCACCTTGTCGCCGTGGCTCATCCACACCTTCAGCATGCCGTGACCTTCCGGCGTGGTGAAGTCGCTGATGTCTTCGAGCAGGCTCGTGTGATTACGCGCACGCACTTCGGCGTAACCGAATTCGCGCAGATGGCCGTTGTCGACCTTGCCGCCCAGCTGCTCGGCCATGGCCTGCATGCCGTAGCAGATGCCGAGCACCGGCACGCCGAGTTCGAACACGGCCTGCGGCACGCGCGGCGTATCCGTTTCGGTGACCGAGCTCGGGCCGCCGGACAGGATCACGCCCTTCGGCGCGAAGTCGCGAATGAACGACGCGTCGACGTCGTACGGATGGATTTCCGAGTACACGTTGGCTTCGCGAACGCGACGTGCAATCAGTTGGGTGACTTGCGAACCGAAGTCGAGGATCAGGATCTTGTCGTGCATGGCAGCGGACGGAGTCAAAAGTAAGCGGATAAAAATCGCCGCGCTGGAAGCGCGGCGTTGGATTCAAAACGGTCTACGCGACGGGGCGCGTGCGGACCAAAGGCGATGAGCGCAATGAACGAGGTAGCGCGGCGCGGGTCAGCCATGAAACGGCGGCCGAGGATTGCCGGCCGCATCGGCTGCGGCATCGCGGGCTTCGTCGCGAGTTGTGGCGGCTGCGGCTTCTGCGCGCGCTGCCCTCTCTGCCCGTTCAGCAGGCGTGAGAGAGGCTTCGTCGACGGCCGGTTGCAACGGCCTCGTAGCCGGCGTCGCCGGCACGACAGGCGCCACCACCGGTTCCGCGTGGTACACCGGAAAGCCCGCCGTCACACGGCCCGGCTCGCGCCGGTCGATGGGGTCCTTCGCGGCATCCCTGGCGGCCTGCTTTTCAGCTTGCTTTTCAGCCTGCTTTTCAGCTTGCTTCCCGGCCTGTTTAGCCGCCTTGCGTTCGGCTTGCTGCGTACGCTCGGCCGCGGCAGCTTCGGCAAACCGCACCCGCTCGCGCCGCCGCACCGCGCCCGACAGACGCACGCCGCCCAAACCGATCACCAGCAGCACCACACCCGTCAGCACCGCGGCGATCTGACCGAAACCGGTCAGCGCCGGCGTATGCAAACCGAGCAGCCAGACCAGCATCAGCACGCCGGTCAGCCAGTTCACATGGCCGACCACCTTGGCGACCGTCGCGGTCAGCGCCCCGTCGATCGATGCGTGCAGCGCCAGCCACGCCAGCCCGATCAGCGCCACGCCAAACCCTTGCCCGACAAGAGCGGGCTGGGTTTGCACCAGAAGCAGCGCGTTGTACAACGAAGTCCAGGGCGTCAGCAGGAACAGCAGGCCGAACGCGAGTAGCAACAAGGCATCGAGGATCAGTACAGCGCGCAGCAATGGCTTCATTGGCGTTTAGTCCACGTGGTAGTTGGGCGCTTCCTTGGTGATTTGCACGTCATGCACGTGCGACTCGCGCAAGCCCGCGCCGGTGATCTGGACGAACTCGGCTTTCTCGTTCATTTCCTCGATCGTGCGGCAACCGCAGTAACCCATGCTGGCGCGCACGCCGCCGATCAACTGGAACAGGATCGCGTTGACCGAACCCTTGTACGCGACACGGCCTTCGATGCCTTCCGGCACCAGCTTGTCGATATTCGCCGAGTTGTCCTGGAAGTAGCGGTCCGCGGCGCCGTCCTTCATCGCGCCGACCGAGCCCATGCCACGGTACGACTTGTACTGGCGGCCTTGATACAGGAACACGTCGCCCGGCGCTTCTTCCGTGCCGGCGAACATGCTGCCCATCATCACCGCGTTCGCGCCGGCGGCCAGCGCCTTGCTGACGTCGCCCGAGAAACGCACGCCGCCGTCGGCGATCGCCGGTACGCCGGTACCTTTCAGCGCTTCGGAGACGTTCGAGATGGCCGTGACCTGCGGCACGCCGACACCGGCGACGATCCGCGTCGTGCAGATCGAACCCGGGCCGATGCCGACCTTCACGCCGTCCGCGCCGTATTCGACGAGCGCACGGGCCGCCGCGGCGGTGGCGATGTTGCCGCCGATCACCTCGACCTGCGGGAAGTTCTGCTTGACCCACTTGACGCGCTCCAGCACGCCCTTGCTATGACCGTGCGCGGTATCGACGACGATCACGTCGACGCCCGCCTGCACCAGCAGTTCGACGCGCTCTTCGTTGTCCGCGCCGACGCCGACCGCCGCGCCCGCGCGCAGCTTGCCGTGTTCGTCCTTGCACGCGTCCGGGTGTTCGGTCTGCTTGGTGATGTCCTTCACGGTCATCAGGCCGCGCAGTTCGAACGCGTCGTTGATGACCAGCACGCGTTCGAGGCGGTGGCTATGCATCAGCGCCTTGGCTTCCGCGAGCGGCGTGCCTTCCTTGACGGTGACGAGGCGCTCGCGCGGCGTCATGATGCTGCGCACCGGCTCGTCCAGACGTTCCTCGAAACGCAGATCGCGGTTCGTGACGATACCGATCAGCTGAGCGCCTTCGACGACCGGGAAACCCGAAATGCCATGCTGGCGCGACAGCGCGATGACGTCGCGCACCTTCATTTGCGGCGGCACCGTGATCGGATCGCGCACCACGCCCGATTCGAAACGCTTGACCTTGGCAACTTCACGCGCCTGCTCGGCCGGCGTGAGGTTCTTGTGGATGATGCCCACGCCACCCATTTGCGCCATCGCGATCGCGAGACGGGCTTCGGTGACGGTGTCCATGGCGGCGGACACGAGCGGCATATTCAGGGAGATGTTGCGGGTCAGCCGGGTCTTGAGGCTGGTGTCGCGCGGCAGAACATCGGAGAAGGCCGGGACGAGGAGCACGTCATCGAACGTGAGTGCTGTTTGGATCAGACGCATGGCAAATCCTATAGGCGCAAAAGCGAATTATACGCGATACCTCCCCGCTTTTCACTGCACGAACAGCAGCTTAGCGAATTTCCAGCGATTTTTTTCGTGACTTCGGGCGCGCCGATTTCGCTATTCCGTTCGGCTCGGGTTCGATCCGGTTTCGTTTGCGCGTTCGGGCGCAAATCGGCACTGGGCGAGCGACGAGGCTGAAATCCGCGCTCGAATGCAGAATCGAACAAGACGCCCGCCGTCGCGAGCCGCTATTCTCCCGACCATTCCAGTTTTCTTGCAGGGGCAGTTCATGCAGCGCGGTGTGGCATATGGAGTTCTGGCCGGCGCCCTATGGGGCATGGTTTTTCTGGTGCCGCGCATGCTGCCCGACTTTTCGCCGCTGCTGCTGAGCGCCGGCCGCTACACGATGTACGGCATCGTCTCGCTGGCCGCCGCGCTGCCGATGGCGCGCTCGCTCGTCAAACGCCTGTCGCGGGAGGATCTTGCCGCGCTGGTGAAACTCGCGCTGGCCGGCAACCTGCTCTACTACCTGCTGCTGACGGCCGCCGTGCATCTGATCGGGATCGCGCCGGCGTCGCTGATCGTCGGCGTACTGCCCGTCACGGTCACCCTACTCGGCCGGCGCGATCATGGCGCCGTACCGCTCGCGCGCCTCGCCTGGCCGCTCGCGATGGTGATGGCCGGCATTGTCTGCATCAACGTGGACGTCTTCACTCTCGCCGACGGCACGCCGTCGAGCATCGCGACGAAGCTGGCCGGCCTCGCCTGCGCAATCGGCGCGCTGGCCTGCTGGACCTGGTTCGCGGTCGAGAACGCCCGCTATCTGCAGCGTCAGACGCATTTCAGCGGCAACGAGTGGTCATTGTTGTGGGGAGTGGTGACCGGCGCGCTCGGCGCGGCCATGTGGCTGATCATCGCACTGCTGCCGCCGGGCAGCCCGCAAGGCGAACTGGCCGACGCCCGCTGGCATACGTTCTGGATGCTGAATCTGGCGGTCGCGATCGGCGCGTCGTGGCTCGGCAACGGACTGTGGAACGCCGCGTCGAAGCGACTGCCGTTGACGCTGTCCGGCCAGATGATCGTGTTCGAGACGCTGTTCGCGCTGCTGTACGGATTTATCTACGACCAGCGGCTGCCGCGTCCGCTGGAGATCGCGGCGATTCTGCTGCTGGTGGCGGGCGTGTGCTGGTCGGTGCGCCAGCATGCGGACGACGATTCGTCCGGCGCGGCGCCGCTGGGCAAGAAGGCGCAGGCGTCCGCGCCTTAGGACGGGCGCAGCGCCTAAGCCGAACCCGGAGCCTGGCGCGAATCCCGGTTCTGCCAGCGCCGCCCTTCGATCGAACCCGCCTTCCGGGTTTTCTCCACGCGCCGTTGCCGCGACAGCTTCGGATCGACCAGCAGCGGCCGGTAAATCTCGACGCGGTCATGATCGGCAAGCACCGTATCGAGCGTCTTCACCTTGCCGAACACGCCGACCTTCTGCGTAGCCAGATCGATACGCGGAAAGCGTTGCAGGATGCCGCTCGCGTCCAGCGCCTGCTGCAACGTGGCGCCTTCGGGCAGTTCGACGACGACGAGTGCCTGCTCGTCCGCCGTCGCGTAACACACTTCGACCGACAGACGCGCGCTCATGCCTTGCCGTAGCGCTGATCGGCGCGCTTCACGAACGATTCGACGAAGGTGTTCGCAATATGGTTGAACACCGGCCCGATGATCTTCTCGAGAATGATGTTGGTGAATTCGTAGTGCAGCGCGAATTCGATCTTGCAGGCGTCCGCGCGCAGCGGCGTGAAGCGCCAGAAGCCGGTGAACTTGCGGAACGGGCCGTCCGCGAATTCCATGTCGATGCGGGTGGGCCGCTCCATGCTGTTGCGCGTGGCGAAGTGCTGCTTGATGCCCTTGAAATTGATGTCGATCTTCGCTTCCATGCCGTTCTCGTCCTGCCGGCGGATTTCGACGCCTCCGCACCACGGCAGGAAATTGGGGTAATCGGCGACGTCGGTGACGAGGTCGAACATCTGTTCCGCCGAATGACGGATCAACACGGTTTTCTGGACATCTGCCATAAATTGAACAGCGCGCGGCAAGGGTGGACGAAGCGCGGCGGGCTTTCCTGGCCCCGCTTTGCTAAAATCGTGATTTTAAACGAGTTGGGCACTTTCCATTCATGAGCATTATCGACAACAGAAAAGCCTTCTACGACTATTCGGTCGAAGAACGCTATGAAGCAGGGCTCGTGCTCGAAGGATGGGAGGTCAAGGCGCTGCGCGCCGGGCGCGGCCAGATCAAGGAAGGTTACGTCGTGATCAAAAACAACGAACTGTTCCTGATCGGCACGCACATCAGCCCGCTGCCCGAAGCCTCGACCCACATCAATCCCGACCCGGTCCGCACGCGCAAGCTGCTGCTGCACGCCGAGCAGATCAGCAAACTGATCGGCAAGGTCGAGCAACGCGGCTATACGCTCGTGCCGCTGAACTTCCACTACAAGGGCGGCCGCGTCAAATGCGAGATCGGTCTCGCCAAGGGCAAGAAACTGCACGACAAGCGCGAAAGCGAGAAGAAGCGCGATTGGGAGCGCGAAAAGGCGCGCTTGATGCGCTCGTAGCATCGCGCCGTTCAATTTCAATGTGAGCGAATGCGCGCATTTGCCGCGCGGCGCGCCCCGGTCGCCCCATTACGCGTTACGCGCACACGCTTGAACAAAAAAATGGCCCGCTTTGGAAGCGGGCCATTTTTCGTTCAGATGCATGGAACGGAGAAAGCCGACGCGAGTGCCGGCGCGGGCCGGCCTCACGTCAACGCCCTTCAGGCACGCCTTTGCCCTTGTTCACGATCGTCAACGCCGACGCGATCATCGAACTCATATCCGACAGATTCCCCGGCACGATCAGCGTGGTGCCCTGCCTGGCCAGGTTGCCGAACGCGTTCACGTACTGTTCGGCCACCTTCAGGTTCACCGCTTCCATCCCGCCGTTCGACTGGATCGCCGCCGCGATTTTCTGGATCGCCTGCGAGTTCGCCTCGGCCACGGCCAGAATCGCCGCCGCCTGCCCTTGCGCCTGATTGATCGCCGCCTGACGCTCGCCCTCGGACTTCTGGATCGCCGCCTCGCGTCCGCCCGACGCGATATTGATCTGCTCCTGCTTACGCCCTTCGGACGCCGCGATCAGCGCGCGCTTTTCGCGCTCGGCGGTGATCTGCGCCTGCATCGCGTGGAGGATTTCCTTCGGCGGCGTCAAATCCTTGATTTCGTAGCGCAGCACCTTCACACCCCAGTTCGACGCCGCTTCATCCAGCGACGACACGATGCTGTGATTGATGAAATCGCGCTCCTCGAACGTCTTGTCGAGTTCGAGCTTGCCGATCACCGAGCGCAGCGTGGTCTGCGACAACTGCGTGATCGCGAACACAAAATTGCTTGATCCGTACGACGCCTTCATCGGATCCGTGACCTGAAAATACAGCACGCCGTCCACCTGCAACTGCGTGTTGTCGCGCGTGATACATACCTGGCTCGGCACTTCCAGCGGGATTTCCTTGAGGATGTGCTTGTACGCGATCCGGTCGACGAACGGCACCGCGAAGCTTAGGCCCGGCGTCAGCGTGCGGTGATAGCGGCCGAGCCGTTCGAGCACCCACGCGTGTTGCTGCGGGACGATCTTGAGCGTCTGCGCGGCAGTCACGATGACGATGATCAGCAGTACTACCCCGACGATAGTCGATACATCCATTGTTGTTCTCCGGTCCGTACTCGATTGGTTGCGTGAAAATGGGTTGGGTTGGGTGCGGGAATGGGTCCCGGCGGTCTCGCTCCCGGCCCTCAACGCCGGCCGGGGCCGCCCGTCGGATCGAGAACGCGCGGCGCGTTCAGGCGTCCACCGTCCGCCTGCTGGCGATCACCACCAGACAACTGCCGTTCAGCGCGGTGATTTCATAAAGATGCGCGTCTTCCGGCTCGCCGGGCGCAAGCTCGACGTCCCACGCGGCGCCGCGATAGTTTGCGCGAGCGCGACGCGCCTGCCACGCGTCGACGGTCAAGGTCTGGCCGATATCAAGGTTGACGTCCGGATTGCGCGACGCGTCCTTGCGCGCCCGGCGGCCGAAACGCGAGCGGCGCAGCAGCAGCACCGCGGCCAGCGCGACCACGGCCGCCACCACGAATTGCACGGAAGCAGGCGCACCGGCAATGTGTGCGAGCGCCGCCGCGGCGAAACCCAACGCGATCATCAGCAGATAGAACGTGCCGCTCATCAACTCCAGCACGACAAGCACGCCCGCACCGATCCACCAGAACAGTCCACCTGGCGCCACATTGACCTCCACAAAGCAAAACACCCCGGATCTACCGGGGTGTTTATAGCACGAAGCTGGTGCATCGAACGGGGGTTGCGACACGCCTGGACACACATTTGGCACAGCGATCCGCGCCCCCCCGCGTCACGTTATGCATGCCGCTTAAGAAGCGGCATGCGGTACGCGCTTATTGCCAACTCTTATTGCTTCGTCGACTGCGCCAGTTGCTGCCACGTCTCGATGATCGAGTCCGGGTTCAGCGAGATCGACTTGATGCCCTCGGCGGTCAGCCACTGCGCGAAATCCGGATGATCCGACGGACCTTGACCGCAGATACCGACATACTTGTTCAACCGCAGGCAAGTTTCGATCGCGCGCTTGAGCATGAACTTGACCGCCGGGTCGCGTTCGTCGAAGTCGACGGCCAGCAACTCCATGCCGGAATCGCGGTCCAGCCCGAGCGTGAGCTGCGTGAGGTCGTTCGAACCGATCGAAAAACCGTCGAAGAATTGCAGGAATTCCTCGGCGAGAATCGCGTTCGACGGCACTTCGCACATCATGATCAGGCGCAGGCCGTGATCGCCGCGCTTCAGGCCGAACTTGGCGAGCAGCCCGATCACGCGCTCCGCCTGCTTCAGCGTACGCACGAACGGCACCATGATCTCGACGTTGTCGAGGCCCATTTCCTCGCGCACCTTCTTCAGCGCGATGCATTCCATCTGGAACGCCTCGGCGAAGTCGTCGGCGATGTAGCGCGACGCACCGCGGAAACCGAGCATCGGGTTTTCTTCGTCCGGCTCGTAACGCGAACCGCCGATCAGCTTCTTGTACTCGTTCGACTTGAAGTCCGACAGACGCACGATCACGGGCTTCGGATAGAACGCCGCCGCGATCGTCGCGATCCCTTCGGTCAGCTTGTCGACGTAGAACGCGCGCGGCGATGCGTGACCGCGAGCGACGCTTTCCACCGCCTTCTTCAAGTCCTGATCGATGTTCGGGTACTCGAGAATCGCCTTCGGATGCACGCCGATGTTGTTGTTGATGATGAACTCGAGACGCGCCAGACCCACGCCCGCGTTCGGCAGTTGCGAGAAATCGAAGGCCAGTTGCGGATTGCCGACGTTCATCATGATCTTCACCGGAATCGGCGGCAGTTCGCCGCGCTGCACTTCGGTGACTTCCGTTTCGAGCAGACCGTCGTAGATCTTGCCTTCGTCGCCTTCCGCGCACGACACGGTGACGAGCGAGCCTTCCTTCAGCACGTCGGTCGCATCGCCGCAGCCGACCACGGCCGGCACGCCCAGCTCACGCGCGATGATCGCCGCGTGGCAGGTACGCCCGCCGCGATTCGTGACGATCGCCGACGCGCGCTTCATCACCGGCTCCCAGTTCGGGTCGGTCATGTCGGCGACCAGCACGTCGCCCGGCTGCACACGGTCCATTTCCGACGGATCGTGAATCACCCGCACCGGACCCGCGCCGATCTTCTGACCGATCGCGCGGCCGGTGGCCAGCACGTTCGACTGCCCCTTCAGCTTGAAGCGCTGCTCGGCCTTGCCGGTGGCCTGGCTCTTCACCGTTTCCGGACGCGCCTGCAGGATGAAGATCTTGCCGTCGCGACCGTCCTTGCCCCACTCGATGTCCATCGGACGCTCGTAGTGCTTTTCGATGATGACCGCGTATTTCGCGAGCTCGATCACGTCTTCGTCGGTGATCGAGAAACGGTTGCGCTGCTCGTGCGTCACGTCGACGGTCTTCACGCGGCCTTCTTCACCGGCCTTCGTGAATTCCATCTTGATGAGCTTCGAGCCGATCGAACGGCGGATGATCGGGTACTTGCCCTGCGCGAGCGTGGTCTTGAAGACGTAGAACTCGTCCGGATTCACCGCGCCCTGCACCACGGTTTCGCCCAGGCCGTAGCTCGACGTGATGAACACGGCGTCCTTGAAGCCCGATTCCGTGTCCAGCGTGAACATCACGCCGGCCGCGCCGACGTCCGAGCGCACCATGCGCTGCACGCCCGCCGACAACGCGACTTCAGCATGCGTGAAGCCCTTGTGGACGCGATAGGAGATAGCGCGGTCGTTGTACAGCGACGCGAACACGTGCTTCATGCGATCGAGCACGTCGTCGATGCCGACCACGTTGAGATAGCTTTCCTGCTGACCCGCGAACGATGCGTCCGGCAAGTCTTCCGCCGTCGCCGACGAGCGCACGGCGAACGACAGCTCTTCAGGCGAGCTGTTTTGCAGGGTGTCGAAACCCGCGCGGATATCCGCTTCGAGTTGCGGCTGCAGCGGCGCGTCGACGATCCATTGACGGATCTCCTTGCCCGCTTCGGCGAGCGCCTTCACGTCGTCGACGTCGAGCGTCTCGAGACGTTTGGCGATGCGTTCGGTCAGATTGTTGTGATGCAGGAAGTCACGGAATGCCAGCGCCGTGGTGGCGAAACCGGTGGGCACGCGCACGCCGGCTTCAGCGAGCTGACTGATCATCTCGCCAAGCGACGCGTTCTTGCCGCCGACAATCTCCACATCGGTCATCCGCAACTGCTCGAACGGAACTACATACGCCTTATCCTTTGCGACGGTAACTGCGTTAGTCATACAAGCCCCTAAGTGTGAAAGAAATTCACGGCTGTGCAAGTGGGCTCGAACGCGAGGCGCCTATTGGAAGCGTGATCTCGCGTCTTGCACAACCTGTTGGAGAAGCAATCGCCTTCGGCATTGCCAAAACCGGGACGGATCGGCGACGAAGCCCGCGAATGGCCGAAATTACCAGCCAATTCACCACATTCACCGCACGTTACCGGCAGAAGGCGACGCGTTAAACGACCGTTCACGGTAAGTTAGACGCCAATCGCCTGCAATTGCTTATCCAACAGGTTGCCGCTATTCTACCGTGCCGACTCTCAAAATGTGACTGTCGGACGAGAAATGCGCCTCGAATCGCGCGCCGGACCGGCCGGCGGGCTTCAAAGCACTGGCGGCCGTCATGCCATTGCGATGCCCATCGTCATCCGGACGCAATTGCGGTGCCCACGGCGCGCCGCGTCGACCCGCTGCATGCGCCGGTTAGCCACCGGGCAGCGAGGTTCGCGCGGCGCTGTTTGCTTCGAGCGCGTCGTTCCGCTCACGTTCCCCAGCCCCACTGATGCCGCCCACCGTATTCATCGTCTCCGACGGTACCGGGATCACTGCCGAAACCTTCGCGCATTCGATCCTCTCCCAGTTCGACCAGAAATTCCGCCTGGTTCGCGTGCCCTTCGTCGACTCGACCGAAAAGGCCTACGCGACGCTCGAAAAAATCAACGAAGCGGTCGCGCAGGACGGCCGTCGTCCAATCGTGTTCACCACGCTGGTGGACAGCGCGTCGAACCAGATCGTGAAAGGCTCGAATGCGCTGGTGCTGGACATGTTCCAGACCTTCGTCGAGCCGCTCGAACAGGAACTCGAACTGAAGTCGAGCCACGCGATGGGCCGTGGTCACCAGAACGCGGACACCGAGGAGTACAAGAACCGGATCGAAGCGATCAACTTTTCGCTCGCGCACGATGACGGTCAATCGAACCGCAATCTGGCCGACGCCGACGTGATCCTGGTGGGCGTCTCGCGCAGCGGCAAAACGCCGACCAGCCTGTATCTGGCCATGCAGTACGGGGTGAAGGCGGCGAACTATCCGCTGATTCCGGAGGACTTCGAGCGCGGCAAGCTGCCCACGCCGTTGCTTGCGCATCGGCAGAAGATGTTTGGTTTGTCGATCGATCCGCAGCGGCTGTCGGAGATCCGCAACGAGCGCCGGCCCGGCAGCAAGTATGCGGCGCCGGAAAATTGCCGTTACGAGATCAACGAAGCCGAGGCGATGATGCGGCGCGAAGGGATCAAGTGGCTGTCGTCGACGCACAAATCGATCGAGGAGATCGCGACGACGATCCTGCAGGAGATCAAGCTGGACCGGCCGTCGTATTGATCGTTGGGGCCGCTGGGAGCGCTGGGGGCGCTGTGGTCGTTGCAGTTGACCGCGTTGTTAGCGCGGTCTCACCGCGTTTTATCCGCGCCCTCGCCCGCCGCGCTGCTGGCGGCACTGTTCGAACACGCACACCGCCGCCGCGGCCGCCACGTTAAGCGATTCCATGCCGCCCGGCTGCGGAATCGTCACCCGCATCGACACCGCGTCGCGCCAGATCTGCGACACCCCCGCGCCCTCGTTGCCGAACACCCATGCGAGCGGACCACCCAGATCGCAGTCGTAGATCGCTTCGGCGCCGTGCGAATCGGTGATGACGATCGGCACGCTCAGACGATCGATCAGCGTTTGCGCGTCCACGTCCTCGTGAATCTGCAAAAGGAAATGCGCGCCCATCCCCGAGCGCAGCACCTTCGAGGACCACGCGTACGCCGTACCCGGCGCGCAGAACACCTGCTGGATACCGGCCGCCGCCGCGCTGCGCAGAATCGAGCCGACGTTGCCGGCATCCTGCACGCCGTCGAGCACGAGACAGGTCTGCGCGACTTTCTCCGGCAACGGCGTATCCAGCTTATCCACCAGCAGCAGAATCCCGACGCCATGCACGACGTTCGACAGTTGCCCGAACAACGCATCCGGCAGCGTCACGACCCGATGTTCGTCGACCCGCGCGACGATCGCGCGCGCTTCGTCGTGCGCAAGCGCGCCGTCGGTGACGACGCACAGTTCCGGTTGCCCGGCGACGTCGAGATACGCGCTCGCCAGATGAAAACCTTCGAGCAACGCCTGGCCGCCCCGACGCTGTTGATGCGTCGAGCCGGCCAGTGCCTTGAGGCGTTTATAGAGCGGGTTGTCGCGCGAGGTGATGGCTTTCACGGGCAGCGAAGACGGTTAAGAGTGAGAAAAGCATGAACGCCGCGCGACGGCGGCCGCGCGGCGTTCACAAGGTGACTTGAATAGTTTAGACGGCTCAGGCGCTTTATGCGGCGCGCAGGCTTCGTACGCCGTGCACGCCTGATACGCTCTTCTGCAGTTACGCGCTACACGCCGCTGCGCTCGCCGAACGCATCGTCGTCGAGCGTCGCACCGGTGGTCAGCGTGGCGGGCACGAGGATCACGTCGCCCGTGGCTTGCAAATGCACACCGCCACTCGCGCCGAAAAAGCGCACATGCGCCTCGCGAACCGGCGCGAACGAGCGCCGATGATGCTCGCACGGCCCATGTTCGCGCAGCGCCGCAAGATGCTGCGGCGTGCCGTAACCGGCATGCGCATTGAAGCCGTACACCGGAAACGCCTGATGCAGTTCGAGCAACATCCGGTCGCGCGTGACCTTGGCGAGAATCGACGCCGCCGAAATGCTTTTGACGAGCGCGTCGCCGCCGATCACCGCCTCGCTGCGCACGCTCAGCGTTGGACAACGATTGCCGTCGATCTTCACGAGCGTCGGCACGACCGACAGCCCCTCGACCGCACGCTTCATTGCGAGCATGGTCGCGTGCAGGATATTCAGCGAATCGATTTCCTCGACACTCGCGGACGCGATGCAATACGCCAACGCCCGCTCGACGATCTTGTCGTACAGTTCGTCGCGCTTTTTCGCGCTGAGCGCCTTCGAATCGTCGAGGCCGCGGATCATCGGTTTCGACGGATCGAAGATCACCGCCGCCGCGACGACCGGACCGGCCAGCGGACCGCGGCCGGCTTCGTCGACGCCGCAGACGATCTCGTCGGGCGTATCGAAGTTCAGACCGGTCTGCTGCGCGGCGGCGCCCGCCACGGAAGCCTTGCGGCGCGGTGCACGAGCCGCGGTCATTGGCGCGCCCTGCGCTTGTCGATGACGTCCGCCACGACTTCCGCCGCACGCTGTGCGGTGTTCTGCTTCAGCACGTGATGCATCTCCGTGAAGATTTCCGTCAGCGTGCGCCGGTTGCCTTCGTCGCGCAACTGCTTCAGCGTGGCCTCGGCCAGCGCCTGCGGCGTGGCGAAGTGCTGCAGGATTTCCGGCACGACGAAGCGCCCGGCCAGAATATTCGGCAGCCCCACGTACGGCAGATAGCCCTGGCGGCGCATGATCTGCCCGGTCAGCCAGGGCACCTTGTACGAGATCACCATCGGCTTTTTCAGCAGCGCGGCTTCCAGCGTCACCGTGCCGCTCTTCACGAGGATCGCGTCGGCGGCGGTCATCGCGAGTTGCGACTGGCCGTCGGTGATGGTCAGCGCAAGCCCCGGGTGCGAGTCGACCAGCGGCCGCAGCATCTCGCGCAACGTCGGCGTGGCCGCCGGCATCACGAAGCGCAGACCGGGTTCCTGGTGCTGCATCATTTCCATCGCCGCGAAGAACGTCGGGCCGATCAGATCGATCTCCGAGCGTCGGCTACCCGGCAACACCGCGATGATCGGGCCGTCTTCCGCGAGACCGAGCGCACGCCGCGCGCCGAGTGTGTCGGGCACGAGCGGAATCTCGTCGGCAAGCGGATGGCCGACATACGACGCCGCGACGCCCGCCTTTTCCAGCAGCGCGGTTTCGAACGGGAACACGCAGAGCATGTGGTCGACCGCTTTCGCGATCTTCTTGATGCGCCCGCCGCGCCACGCCCAGATGGACGGGCAGACGAAATGCACGGTCGGAATGCCGGCGTCGCGCAACGCATGTTCGAGCCCGAAGTTGAAATCGGGCGCGTCCACGCCGACGTACACCGAAGGCGGCTCCGCCAGCAATTGACGCTTCAGTTCGTTGCGGATCGCGAGAATGCCGGGGATGTGCCGCAGCGCTTCGACGTAGCCGCGCACCGTGAGCTTTTCCATCGGCCAGTGCGCGTCGAAGCCCGTGGCGATCATGCGCGGGCCGCCGATCCCGTAGTACCGCGTGCCATCCGGCAAACGGCTCGCGAGACCGTCGAGCAGCGACGCCGCGAGCAGGTCGCCGGACGGTTCGCCGGCCACCATCGCAATGCGCAGCGGAGTGGGTTGCAGGACCATCGTTTAGCGGATGATGCCGCGTTGCGACAGGTCGATGAACGACAGCAGCGTCTGCACCGGCTCGTCGCCGTCGCCGCCGGCCGTCGCCAGCTCACGCAACTGCACCTTCGCTTCTTCCAGCGACAGTCCGTTCTTGTACAGCACGCGATAGGCCGCGCGCAGCGCCGAAATCGCGTCCGGCGAGAACCCGCGGCGACGCAGCCCCTCGACGTTGATGCCGTGCGGCTCCGCCTTGTTGCCGGCGGCGATCACGAACGGCGGAATGTCCTGCACCAGCGCCGACGCGCCGCCCAGCATGGAATGCGCGCCGATGCGCACGAACTGATGCACGCCCGACATGCCGCCGACGATCGCGTGGTCGCCGATCGTCACGTGGCCCGCCATCTGCGCGTTGCTCGACAGCACGACGTTGTTGCCGACGTGGCAGTCGTGGCCGATATGCACGTAGGCCATGATCCAGTTGTCGTCGCCGAGCGTGGTGACGCCCGCGTCCTGCACCGTGCCGGTGTGGATCGTGGTGAACTCGCGGATCGTGTTGCGGTTGCCGACCACGAGCCGCGTCGGCTCGTCCTTGTACTTCATGTCCTGCGGACGGCCGCCGACCGATGCGTAGTGGCCGATCCGGTTGTCTTCGCCGAGCGTGGTGTGACCTTCGATCACGCTATGCGAGCCGACCGTGGTCCGCGCGCCGATCGTCACGTGCGCGCCGATCACGGCATACGGTCCGATCTCGACGGATTCGTCGATCTGTGCGCCCGGTTCGACGATCGCAGTGGGATGAATCCTGCTCATGCGTCCTCGCTTCTGATTCTGTTGCGTTGTGTCTGGATGGGCCGACGCGGCGCCGCTACGGCCCGCGCCCGAGCGCACCAACGGCGCTCACGAAAGCCGCTTCCGAAGGACGCTCAAGCGTCCTTGTCCGTGTGCCGCACCGCGCACATCAGGTCGGCTTCCGCCGCCACGACGCCATCCACCTCGGCGCGCGCCTTGAACTTCCAGATGCCGCGCATGTGGCGCTCGAACGTGCAGTTCAGGATCAGCTGATCGCCCGGCTCCACCACGCGCTTGAAGCGCGCATTGTCGATACCCACGAACAGGTACAGCGTGTTCGTCGGATCGCTCGGCTCTTCCGAGAACGTCAGCAGCGCGGCGGTTTGCGCCAGCGCTTCGAGGATCAGCACGCCAGGCATCACCGGACGGTTCGGGAAATGCCCCATGAAGTACGGCTCGTTGATCGACACGTTCTTCAACGCTTTGATGCTCTTGTGCGGCTCGAGTTCGAGCACCCGGTCGACCAGCAGGATCGGGTAACGATGCGGCAGCAGCGTGAGAATCTTATGAATGTCGAGATTGATTTTTTCGGTGCTCATGGTGTTTCTGCTCACGCATTGACTGCGCGATGATGACTGCGGATGCTGGTGCAGGTGGGTTGATAACGCGTGCTGCCGGCGCTCGCCCTGACCCGGGGGCCGCGCCACCCGGTCACGGCCACCGACCTTGCTTCTGATGCTGGCCCGCTATTCTACGCGGTGCCCGCGGGCCGCCCGGTTTCGCGGACGCGCGCGCCAACGGCGCTCATTCGCCCGCGGAGTGGAGCTTGCCGGCGCTCTCGCCGCTTGCCGCGCTTGCCGCACTTGTGGACTGCCCGGCCGCGGCGTTTTCAAGCGCCTTGATACGGTCGCGCAGCTTGTCGATATTACGCAGCAGCGCCGCGCTCTTGTTCCAGTCCGCGTGATTCACGGCCGGGAACGCGCTGGTGTACATACCGGGCTTGAGCAACGACTTCGACACGCCCGACTTCGCGGTGACGATCACGTAGTCGGCAAGCGTCACGTGCCCCGCGATACCGACCGCGCCGCCGATCATGCAATGCCGGCCGATCGTGGTGCTGCCCGCGATGCCCGCGCACCCGGCGATCACCGTGTACGCGCCGACCTTGCAGTTGTGACCGATCTGCACGAGGTTGTCGATCTTCACGCACTCCTCGATGATCGTGTCGGCCATCGCGCCGCGATCGATCGTGGTGTTCGCGCCGATTTCGACGTCGTTCGCGATCGACACGCCACCCACCTGCGGAATCTTCACCCAGCTGCCGGTGCGCGCGTCGCCTTCGCCGACGAAGTCCGGCGCGAAGCCGAAGCCGTCCGAACCGATGACCGCGCCCGCGTGCACGATCACGCGCTCGCCAAGCTTGCAGCCGTAGTACACCGCCACGTTCGGATACAGATGCGAACCCGCGCCGATCCGCGTGCCGCGACCGATCACCACGTTGGCGTCGAGCCGCACGTTCTCGCCGATCACGGCGCCCGCTTCCACCGTGACGTGCGGACCGATCACCGCGCTCGCGGCGATCTGCGCGGACGGATCGATGGTCGCGCTTTGATGGATGCCCGGCGCGGCCTTGGGTGCAACGAGGTCGATGAAGGTCTGCGCGACGCGCGCGAAGTAAGCGTACGGATTCGGCGTGACGATGAAGTTAAGCGCGCCGTTTGGGCGGTCTTCGCTGGGAGTCAGCTTCGCGAGGTCGGCGGCATTGATCAACACCGCGCCCGCGCGAGTCGTCTCGACCTGCGACAGATACTTCGGATTGGCGAGGAACGCCAGTTGGTCCGGACCTGCCTGATCGAGCGGCGCGAGACTGCCGACGCGCTGCGAACCGTTGCCGACTACCTCACCGCCGAACCGTTGGACGATGTCCTCGAGCGTAAATGCCATGCCTGTCCAGTCTCCTGCAGTTCAGTCCAACTTGTCAGTTCTACGTCTGTGCTGCTCACCGGGATGCCAGAATGCGCCGGAGCCGGTGCACTGCTCACCGGCTTGGGGTCTCACCCGGTGCGTACGTCCCGATGTCTTTTAATTGCCCGACGCCGCCAGCGCCTTGAGCACCTGGTCGGTAATATCGATGCGCGGGCTCACGTACACCGCTTCCTGAACGATCAGGTCGTAGTGCTGCTGCTCGGCGATCTGCTTGATCACCTTGTTCGCGCGATCGAGCACCGCCGCGAGTTCTTCGTTGCGGCGCTGGTTCAGGTCTTCACGAAATTCGCGTTGCTTGCGCTGGAAGTCCGTGTCCAGTTGCGACAGGTCGCGCTGCTTCTGCGCGCGGTCGGTCGCGGACATCGAGGCGCCGTTCTTGTCGAGCGCGTCGGACATGGTCTTCAGCTTCTGCGCCATGTCGGCGAGATCCTTGTCGCGCTTGGCGAACTCGGCTTCGAGCTTGACCTGAGCGGCTTTCGCGGCCGCGGATTCCCGCAGGATCCGGTCCGAATTCACCGCGGCGATCCTGGCTTCCTGCGCGTGCGCTACCCCGACCCCCAAGGTCATTGCCAGCGCCAGCGCGCATGCCACACGTTTCGAAAACATACCGGTTAGCAAAGTCATCCTCTCGATACTGTAATTTGACCGGCGGCCCAACGCCGGTTGCCCGCGGCCCACTGCCAACAACCCGCCGCCGGCCGCCCGTTGCGCACGCGCCCGGATCGGGCCGCCCGCCGCGGGTTTGCCTGCCACCCGATCAGAACGCCGTCCCGATCTGGAACTGGAACTTCTGATACTGGTCCCCGGTGTGCTTCGTGAGCGGGAAGCCCAGGCTGAGCTTGAGCGGACCGATCGGCGAAATCCATGCGAGACCGACACCGTAGCCGTAACGCAGACCGTTCGCGCCGGTCGACGTCGCGGCGCTGCTCGCGTCGGCCCAGACGTTACCGGCGTCGAGGAACGTAAACACGCGCAGCGTGCGGTCGTAGCCCGTGCCCGGCAGCGGGAACGTCAACTCGATATTGCCGACCAGCAGCTTCGAGCCGCCGATCGGGTCGCCGGTGGTGGCGTCGCGCGGACCCAGCGAGCTCGGCTCGTAGCCCCGCACCGAACCGATACCGCCCGCGTAGTAGTTCTTGAAAATCGGATACGGCTTGCCGCCGAGACCGTTACCGTAGCCGCCCTGGAAGTTGAAGCCCAGCACGAAGCCGCGCGCGAACGAGTAATAGTACTGCGCGTTGATGTCGGCCTTGTAGTACTGGGTCCCACCGATCGGCGTGCCGTATTCGGCATTGGCCTGCGTGAAGTAGCCGCGGCTCGGCACGAGCGCGCTGTCACGCGCGTCGCGCGACCAGCCCACCGTGATCGGCACGTTGTTCGACACGCGGCCGAAATCCTGCACGTACTGCTTGTACGAAGCCGGCGTGTTCGCGTCGATGTCCAGCTGGTTCTGCTCGAGGCCCGCGCCGAAGTAGACCGTGTCCACTTCCGAGAACGGGATGCCGAACTTCAGGTCGCCACCCACGGTCACGATCTTGAAGCTCGAATCGGTCGAGTAGTACAGCGGCTGATACGTGCGGTAGTAGACGTCCGTGATCCGCTTGATGCCGTCGACCGTGAAGTACGGATCGACCTGCGTGACCGTCAGCGTACGGTAGGTCTTCGCGGTATTCACGTTGACCGACAGACTCGTGCCCGAACCGAACACGTTGTCCTGCGACACACCTGCCGACAGCACCACCTTGTCCGTCGACGAGAAGCCGGCGCCCAGCGTGATCGCGCCGGTCGGCTTTTCGGCGACCTTGACGTCGATGTCGACCTGGTCGGGCGTGCCTTCCACCGGCACCGTGGTGACGTCCACGTCGGTGAAGTAGCCGAGACGGTTGATACGGTCCTTCGACAGCGCGAGGCGGTTCGAGTCGAACCACGAGCTTTCGAGCTGGCGCATTTCGCGGCGCACCACTTCGTCGCGCGTACGGGTGTTGCCGACCACGTTGATGCGGCGCACGTAGACGCGGCGGCTCGGGTCCACCTGCAGCGTCAGGTCGACCTTGTGGTTGGTCTGATCGATCTGCGGCTGCGCGTTGACGGTGGCGAACGCATAGCCGTACTCGCCGAGCTTGTCGACGATCGCCTTGGTGGTGGCCTGCAGTTTCTCGGCCGAGAACCGGTCGCCCGGTTTGATCTTGATCAGCTTGGCCAGCTCCGGCTCGCGGTCGAGCAGATTACCGGCCAGCTTGATGCTCGAAATCGTGTACGGCTCGCCTTCATGCAGCGTGACCGTCAGATACATGTCCTTCTTGTCCGGCGAAATCGACACCTGGGTCGAGTCGATGTTGAACTCGAGGTAGCCGCGATTCAGGTAATACGAGCGGACGTTTTCGAGGTCGCCGGTGAGCTTGTCTTTCGCGTACAGGTCGTTCTTCGTGTACCACGAGAACCAGTTCGGCGTGGACAGCTGCATTTCGTCGCGCAGCGTACCCGTGCTGAATGCCTTGTTGCCGATGAAGTTGATCTGGCGGATCTTCGCGCTCGGACCTTCGGCCACCGAGAACAGCACCGCGACGCGGTTGCGGTCGATCGGCGTGATCGTGGTGGTCACTTCGGCCGCGTAGTATCCGCGCGTGAGGTACTGACGCTTCAGTTCCTGCTCGGCCTTGTCGACCAGCGCCTTGTCGTAGTAACGACCTTGCGACAGACCGACCGCGCGCAGCGCCTTGGTCAGGTTGTCCTTGTCGAATTCGTGAATGCCGGCGAAGTCGATCGTGCCGATCGCGGGGCGCTCCAGCACCTGCACGATGACGACGTTGCCTTCGGTGGCGATCTTGACGTCGTTGAAGAAGCCCGTGGCGTACAGCGCGCGAATCGCTTCCGAGGCCTTGTCGTCGGAGAACGTATCACCTTGCTTGATGGGCAGGTACGCGAACACGGTACCGGGTTCGACGCGTTGCAATCCCTCGATCCGGATGTCTTGCACCACGAAGGGCGACGTTGCGTGAGCAACCAGCCCATGCGCGGCGAGCGCCGCGGCTATAACCGTCTTTGGAACAAAGCGATGAGGTTTAAACAACGTGCTTCCCCAGTGTGTATAGCTGCATCAGGTCAGACGGTCGCCATCGTGAACGCCGCCAGACACTTTAAAAATGGATTAAACGAGCCAGATCGTTGAACAGCGCGATCGCCGACAATGCGACGATGCAGGCGAGACCCGCCCTCTGAAAAACGAGTTGCCAGCGATCGGAGACAACTTTGCCGGTTACAGCTTCAACCAAATAATATAACAGATGACCCCCGTCCAATACCGGAATTGGTAGCAGGTTCAGTACACCGAGGCTAATACTGACAAGGGCCAGGAACGACAGGAATGCAGAAGGACCTAGACGTGCGCTCTTTCCTGCGTAATCGGCGATCGTCACCGGACCGGAAAGATTTTTTAGCGATGCCTCGCCGACGATCATCCGCCCGAACATGCGCACCGAGTACACCGCGAGATCCCACGTGCGGCGCGCGCCGAGTTGCAGACTTTCGACCGGGCCGTAACGCACGTCGATGGACGGCACCTGGGTCGCCAGTTCCGCGCCGATTCGCCCCACCTGCTGACCGCTCGCCTCGTCGCGCTGCAACTGCGGCACGAGGGTGATCTCGTCGAGCTTGCCCGCCGCGCCACCCGCCTGCGCGCCGCGTTCGACCTGCAGCGTCAGCGGTTTGCCGGCGTGGGATTTTACATAAGCGATGAAGGCCGTGGCGTTATCGGTCGGGATACCATCTACCGCGCGCAGGCGATCGCCCGCGACGAGTCCCGCCTTCTGCGCCGCACTGCCGGGCTGCACGCCCGCGACCGTCAGCTTGCCGCCGCCCGGCTCGAAACCGAGGTGCGACATGAAGTCGTCGTCGACATCTTTCTCGCCGAGGCCGCGCAGATCGAGCTGGAAATCGGACGTGCCGTGCGCGTCTTTCGCGCTCAGCACCACGCGCTTGTGATCGAAGGCCGCGCCCAGCAGCTTCCAGCGCAGATCGGACCACGAACGCACGGGCTCGGATTCGCCGGCATTTTCCGCGCGCACCGCGACGATCGTCTCGCCGCCGTCGAAGCCGGCCTGAGCGGCGGGCGTGTTCGGCGCGGGCGCCGCGACCACGGCGGCCGGCTCGGTCACGCCCGTGGCGAACACCAGCGCGAACAGCACGATAGCCAGCAGGAAGTTCGCGACCGGCCCGGCCGCGACGATCGCGAAGCGGCGCCACACCGACTTGCGGTTGAACGCCTGCGACAACAATTCGGCGGGAATCGGCGCGGCGCCGGTTTCACGCTCGTCGAGCATCTTCACGTAACCGCCGAGCGGCAACGCTGCAATGGTCCACTCGGTGCCCGTCTTCGGGCTCACCCACTGGAACAGCGGCTTGCCGAAGCCGATCGAGAACCGCAGCACCTTCACGCCGCACCAGCGCGCGACGCGGTAATGCCCGTACTCGTGGACGACCACCAGTACGCCGATCGCGACCGCGAAGGCGAGCAGCTCGATCAGCAGGTTCATAAGCGCCTCACTGGACGGCGCGTTCCGTGCGACGGGCGCCGTCAGGCAGACGCGCGATGAAGTCGGCAGCGGCGCGGCGCGCGGCGGCGTCCGCTTCGATCGCATCGTCGAGAGAATGCGCGCTGCGGTTCGGCAACGCGTTCAGCACGGACTCGACCACCTGCGCGATCGCCATGAAACCGATCTGGCGCTGCAGGAAGGCCTCGACCGCGACTTCGTTCGCGGCGTTCAGCGCCGCGCTCGCGAGGCCACCTTCGGCGAGCGCCTTCATGGCGAGCGCGAGACACGGGAAGCGCGCATAGTCCGGCTTTTCGAACGACAGCGACGCGACCTGCACGAGGTCGAGTTGCGCGACGCCCGAATCGACACGCTCCGGGAACGCCAGCGCGTGCGCGATCGGCGTGCGCATATCGGGGTTGCCGAGCTGCGCGAGCACCGAACCGTCCGCATACGACACCAGCGAGTGAATCACGCTCTGCGGGTGAATCAGCACGTCGATGCGCTCGCCCGGCAGACCGAACAGCCAATGGGCTTCGATCACTTCGAGGCCCTTGTTCATCATCGTGGCCGAGTCGACCGAGATCTTGCGGCCCATCGACCAGTTCGGGTGCTTGCAGGCTTCGTCGGGCGTGACGTCGACGAGCGTGGCCGGTTCGCGGGTGCGGAACGGGCCACCCGACGCGGTCAGGATGATCTTGGAGACGCCGCCGTGCAGCGCGGCTTCGCGCGGCAGGCACTGGAAAATCGCGTTGTGTTCGCTGTCGACCGGCAGCAGCACCGCGCCGTTGTCGCGCACCGCGTCCATGAAAATCGAGCCGGACATGACCAGCGCTTCCTTGTTGGCGAGCAGGATGCGCTTGCCGGCGCGTGCCGCCGCGAGGCTCGGCGCGAGGCCGGCCGCGCCGACGATCGCTGCCACCACGGTGTCGCAGCCGGCGCTGTCCGACACGTCGACGAGCGCTTGCGGCCCGTACGTGACCTCGGTCTTGCTGCCCGCTTCACGCAGCTTCGCCGCGACCCGCGCGGCCGTGTCGGCGTCGCCGACCACCGCCACTTCGGGCGCAAAGCGCAGGCATTGCTCGACGAGCTTGTCGCCGTTGCGATGCGCGGTGAGCGCGTAGACCGAAAAGCGCTCGGGATGACGCGCGACGACGTCGAGCGTGCTGTCTCCAATCGAGCCCGTGGAACCGAGCAATGTCAGACGTTTTTGCATATCTCTTTCTCTAGCCGAGCAGCAGCATGGCAAGCGGCAGCACCGGCAATAAGGCGTCGATGCGATCGAGCACGCCGCCGTGACCCGGCAACAGGCCGCTGGAATCCTTGACGCCGGCCTGGCGTTTCAGCATCGATTCGAACAGGTCGCCCACCACGCTGAATGCCACCAGCACGGTCAACGCGAGCAGCGCACGCACGGCGCCCCATTGCGCCAGCAGCGAAGAATACAGGGTCGGCTCGAATGCGTGCAAAAAGACCGCCGCCGCCGCGACGATCATCACGGCCAGCCAGCCGCCGATCGCGCCCTCCCAGGTTTTACCCGGACTGATGGCCGGCGCCAGCTTGTGTTTGCCGAACGCCTTGCCCGAGAAGTATGCGCCGATATCGGCCAGCCAGACCAGGAGCAGCAGCGACAGCACGAACGGCACGCCCTGCATGCGCGCCGCGACGAGAGCATGCCAGCACGCGACGAATACCACAATGCCGGCAAGAAACAGAAAGGCGCGCCACGCGCCCTGCGCGAGCGTCGGCTTGCGCAGCAGCACGAACGGTCCGGCGATCACCCAGAAAATCGCCGCGGCCTTGAACAGCGACCGCGCCTGTTCGACGCCGGTGCCGAGCCGCGTGCTGGCGACCAGCGCAACCGCGGCGACCAGCGCGTAGACGATCGGACCGGCGCCGCCGAGCTTGAGCAGACGCGCCCATTCCCACGCGGCGAACACGACGACGAAGGCGATCAGCGCGCCGAACGCGCCCACCGGCGCGAACAACGTGACCGGCAGGAACACCGCCAGCAGGATGATCGCCGTGATGACACGGGTTTTTAGCATGGAAGCGAATCGACGTTTTGCGATTGCGGCTCGAGTTGAGCACTGGTGCGCCCGAAACGGCGCTCGCGCTCCGCGTACGAAGCGATGGCGTGACCGAGCGCGTCGGCGTCGAAATCCGGCCAGAACGTGTCGGTGAAGTAGAACTCGGTGTACGCGAGCTGCCACAGCAGGAAGTTGCTGACGCGGCGCTCGCCGCCGGTGCGGATGAACAGATCCGGTTCCGGCGCGTAGGCCATGGACAGGTGTTCGGCGAACGATTCCTCGTTGACCTCGACCGCCTTGCCCGCCAGCGCCGACTGTTCGGCGAGCTTGCGGGTGGCCTGCATGATGTCCCAGCGACCGCCGTAGTTGGCGGCAATGGTCAGCGTGAGACGGGTGTTGCGCGCGGTTTTGGTTTCCGCGCGCCGGATCAGTTCGCGAATGCGTTCGTCGAAGCGGGACAGGTCGCCGACCACGCGCAAGCGGATGCCGTTCGCGTGCAGCTTGCCGATCTCGCGCTCCAGCGCGGTGACGAACAGACGCATCAGGAACGACACTTCGTCGTTCGGACGGCGCCAGTTTTCCGAGCTGAAGGCGAACAGCGTCAGATATTCGACGCCTTGCCGCGCGCACGCCTCGACGGCCGCACGCACCGCGTCGACGCCGCGCGTATGGCCCGCGACGCGCGGCAGACGCCGCTGAGTGGCCCAACGGCCGTTGCCGTCCATGATGATCGCGATATGTCGCGGCACCGCGGCGACATCAGGCACGCGCACGGTTGAGCTGGTATAGGTCATGGCCGTTGGACAGTGACTGCAAATAAAGAAGTGGAAATCCTGAAAGTACCGAGCGCCGCGAGGCGTCAGACCGTCATGATCTCGGCTTCCTTCGTCACGACCAGCTTGTCGATTTCGGCGACGAACTTGTCCGTCAGCTTCTGCACGTCGTCACCGGCACGACGCTCGTCGTCTTCCGAAATTTCCTTGTCCTTGACGAGCTTCTTCAGTTGCTCGTTCGCGTCGCGGCGCAGGTTGCGCACCGCCACCTTGGCCGTTTCCGCTTCGCTCTTGACCACCTTGGTCAGTTCGCGGCGGCGTTCCTCGGTCAGCGCGGGCATCGGCACGCGGATCACATCGCCTTGGGTAGCCGGGTTCAGACCCAGGTCCGATTCGCGGATCGCCTTTTCGACGACCTGCACCATCTTCTTTTCCCACGGCTGCACGCCGATCGTGCGCGCGTCGATCAGCGTCAGGTTCGCGACCTGCGAGATCGGCACCGGCGAACCGTAGTAATCGCACTGGATATGATCGAGCAGGCCCGTGTGTGCACGGCCCGTACGGATCTTCGACAGATCGTTCTTGAACGCGTCGATGGAACGCTGCATTTTTTGCTCAGCGCCCTTGCGGATATCAGCCACAGACATTTTTAAACCTCCGAACCTTCAAAACGGTGCGAGCCGGCCGGCGCGCGCGATGCGGCGGCCCGGGCTCGCGTTAAAGCCCACGTTATGTGAACGAGAGTTTACACGTGGACGAGGGTGCCCTCGTCCTCGCCTTGTACGATGCGTTTGAGCGCGCCCGGCTTGACGATCGAAAACACGCGGATCGGCAGCTTCTGGTCGCGGCACAGCGCGAAAGCGGTTGCGTCCATCACCTGCAGGTTACGGCCGATGGCTTCGTCGAAGCTGATCGTGGTGTAGCGGGTCGCGCTCGGGTCTTTCTTGGGGTCGGCGGAGTAGACGCCGTCCACCTTGGTGGCCTTCAGCACGACTTCCGCGCCGACTTCCGAGCCGCGCAATGCCGCGGCCGTGTCGGTGGTGAAGAACGGGTTGCCGGTACCGGCCGCGAAAATCACGACCTTGCCTTCCTCGAGCTGGCGGATCGCGCGGGGCCGGATGTACGGCTCGACCACCTGATCCATGCGCAGCGCGGACTGCACGCGCGCCTCGATGCCGGCGTGGCGCATGGCGTCCTGCAATGCCAGCGCATTCATCATGGTGGCCAGCATGCCCATGTAGTCGGCCGTGGCGCGGTCCATGCCGGCCGCGCCGCCCGCGACGCCGCGGAAAATATTGCCACCGCCGATCACCACGGCCAGCTGCGTTCCGAGACGGACCACTTCGGCCACGTCCGCCACCATTCGTTCGATGGTCGCGCGATTGATGCCGAAGGCATCGTCGCCCATCAAAGCTTCACCGGAGAGTTTGAGCAGGACGCGTTTATAGGCAGTGGGCATAGGGGTATCCAGATCGCGCAGAACAGGGCAACAACAAGGGACTAATGTAGGGGTGAAATGCTGATTCGGGCAAGCGCCGCCAAATTGACGAACCCTGGGTCCGCCAGAGGCGGCTGCGAGGCGGGGGTCTGCCCGCCCGCAGCCTTGCGGCACTGCCGAGCGCGGCAAAGTCTTGCTCCGCCGCGGGTCCAACAGTACTGACTAATGCTTATGTGATGCTTATTGTTGCTTTGCAGCAGCGACTTGCGCAGCCACTTCCGCCGCGAAATCGTCCTGCTTCTTCTCGATGCCTTCGCCGACCACGAACAGCGCGAACTTCTGAACGCTTGCGTTGCCAGCCTTCAGCATCTGTTCGATCGTCTGCTTGTCGTTCTTAACGAACGTCTGGTTCAGCAGCGAGACTTCCTTCAGGTACTTCTGCACGCTGCCGTCGACCATCTTCGCGACGATTTCAGCCGGCTTGCCCGATTCGGCGGCCTTCTGTTCAGCGATGCTGCGTTCCTTGGCGATCAGGTCCGCCGGCACGTCGTCCGACGACAGCGAAACCGGCTTCATCGCGGCGATGTGCATGGCCACGTCCTTGCCGACCTGCTCATCCGCGCCGGTGTACTCGACCAGCACGCCGATGCGCGTGCCGTGCAGGTACGCTGCCAGCTTGTTGGCCGTGTCGAAGCGCACGAAACGGCGGATCGACAGGTTTTCGCCAATCTTGCCGACCAGTGCCAGACGCACCGCGTCGACGGTCGAACCGTCCAGCGGCAGCGCCGACAGCGCAGCGACGTCGGCCGGGTTTTGCGTGGCGACCAGCTCGGCGATCTTCTTCGAGAAAGCCAGGAAGTCGTCGTTCTTCGAAACGAAGTCGGTTTCGCAGTTCAGCTCGACCAGCGAACCCGCGTTGCCGCCGATGAAAGAGGCGACCACGCCTTCAGCCGTCACGCGCGATGCAGCCTTGCTGGCCTTGTTGCCCAGCTTCACGCGCAGCAGCTCTTCAGCGCGCGCCATGTCGCCGTCGGCTTCCGTCAGCGCCTTCTTGCATTCCATCATCGGCGCGTCGGTCTTTGCGCGCAGTTCTGCAACCATGCTTGCGGTAATTGCCGCCATCATTTGCTCCTTGAGTTCCGTCTGTCACACACCGCCCGGACTTCGATGCCGGCGGCAAGAATTCGTTTCAGCGTATCGCGTGTTTTTTACACTGCCTTTAACACCCGCCTGACACCGATACACCTCGAACACTGCTCGGGCGCTTTTTCAGCGCCCCACTACACCGTCGCGACTTAAAAAAAGGGGGCCTGTAGAAAGCCCCCTTTTTTGCCGGACACGGGGCAGCTTTACGCTTCCGCGTTGACCTCGACGAACTCGTCGCCGTCACCGCCACGGGCAGCCTGCACCACTTCGTTGACCGCGTTCGCACGGCCTTCGAGGATCGCGTCAGCCACGCCAGCCGTGTACAGAGCGACAGCCTTCGAGGCGTCGTCGTTACCCGGGATCACGTAGTCGATGCCTTCCGGCGAGTGGTTCGTGTCGACCACGGCGATAACCGGAATGCCCAGCTTGTTCGCTTCGGTGACAGCAATCTTGTGGTAGCCGACGTCGACCACGAAGATCGCGTCCGGAATGCCGCCCATGTCCTTCACGCCGCCGATCGACTTCTGCAGCTTGGCCATTTCGCGTTCGAACAGCAGCGCTTCCTTCTTGCTCATGCGTTCGGTTTCGCCTGCTTCCAGCGCCGCTTCCATGTCCTTCAGGCGCTTGATCGATACCTTCAGCGTCTTGAAGTTGGTCAGCATGCCGCCGAGCCAGCGTGCGTTGACGAACGGCATGCCAGCGCGTTGCGCTTCTTCGGCGATCGTGTCGCGCGATTGACGCTTCGTGCCGACGAACAGGATCGTGCCGCGGT
The DNA here is from genome assembly GCF_029910215.1 of Paraburkholderia sp. D15. Taxonomy (NCBI): domain Bacteria; kingdom Pseudomonadati; phylum Pseudomonadota; class Betaproteobacteria; order Burkholderiales; family Burkholderiaceae; genus Paraburkholderia; species Paraburkholderia sp. D15. The sequence continues at coordinate 2,717,048 of NZ_CP110395.1, forward strand.
TCGCTGCCAGTTGACGCGCGTACTTCAGCGCGTCGTTGTACATCGGCAGCGTCTTTTCGAGGTTGATGATGTGAATCTTGTTGCGATGACCGAAAATGAAGGGGGCCATCTTCGGGTTCCAGAAGCGCGTTTGGTGACCGAAGTGGACACCGGCTTCCAGCATTTGACGCATGGTAACTGCCATGAAAATCTCCGCGAGGGTTGGGTCTTAAGCCGGCTGCCGTATCGGCCGCGCCCGCCTTCAATTTGGCGGCACGCGACGGACACCCTTGGGTGCGGCCGGCTTGCGAATTGGCTGCCTGATACTACCTGGGTACTGCTTACCTCATGACGCAGGCAACCGGACGATCATGAGAAGACGCCTGATCCGCTTCTTTTGCCCGATTTCCCCAATCAAGCTGGGACATCGGACAATAAAACGAAGGCAGATAGCGACTTAGCCAAAGATTATAGCACGCGACTATCGCCCGACTCAACCTGCCCGGTAGCTCCCGGAAGGGCTCGACGGGTTGCACCTGCCCCGGCACACCGCAGGCACGCAGCCGATGCACAACGAATGAGCACGACTCCCAGGGAGGCCCGCAGCCTATACCCTGCCCCGCAAAAGCCTGCGGCAGGCGGGATATGGTGCGATAATCCTGAAATAAATCGCATTTCAGGCCCGACTCATGGCTATTACGCTCAAAAACGAACACGATATCGCGCAAATGCGCGTCGCCTGCAAACTCGCGAGCGAAGTGCTCGACTACATCACGCCGTTCGTCGCCGCCGGCATCACGACTGGCGAACTCGACCGTCTGTGTCACGAATACATGCTGAAGGAACAGGGCACGGTGCCCGCGCCGCTGAACTATCAGCCGCCCGGCTACCCGCCCTACCCGAAGGCAACCTGCATTTCCGTCAACGACGTGATCTGCCACGGCATCCCCGGCGAAAAGACGCTGAAGAACGGCGACGCGCTGAATATCGACGTCACCGTCATCAAGGAAGGCTATTTCGGCGACACGAGCCGCATGTTCATCGTCGGCGAAGGGTCGATCATGGCGAAGCGGCTGGTTCAGACCACCTTCGAATGCATGTGGCTCGGCATCGACCAGGTGCGCCCCGGCGCGCATCTCGGCGACATCGGCTACGCGATCCAGAAACATGCGGAAGGCCAGGGCTACAGCGTGGTGCGCGAATATTGCGGCCACGGCATCGGCACGGTATTCCACGAAGATCCGCAAATTCTGCACTACGGCCGTCCCGGCACCGGGCTCGAGCTGCAGGCCGGCATGATCTTCACGATCGAGCCGATGATCAACGCCGGCCGCCGCGACATCCGCACCATGCCGGATCAATGGACCGTCAAGACGAAAGACCGCAGCCTGTCGGCGCAGTGGGAACACACGGTGCTCGTCACGGAAACCGGCTACGACGTGCTGACCGTGTCCGCCGGCACGCCGGCCCGGCCGCCGGTGGTCGCGGCCACGGCCTGACCGACTTCCCGCCCACTGTCCGCCCGCTGCCCGCCACCTGCCAATGAGTAGTGTTCCCGCCGTCGCCCCATCCCATGCCACGTCGCTCAAGGCGGACTACAAAGTGGCCAAAGCCCAGTTGCTGGAACGCTTCAAGACGGCCACCAACGTCGACGCGTTGATGGCCGCCCTCGCGCGCGCCACCGACAACTCGCTGCGCGCCGCCTGGGACACCTGCGAACTGCCGCCCGACCTCGCGTTGCTGGCAGTCGGCGGCTACGGGCGCGGCGAACTGGCGCCGCATTCGGACATCGACATCCTGGTGCTGCTGCCGGAATCGCCGGTCGCGCATCTCGAAGCGCGCATCGAGCGGTTTATCAGCCTCGCGTGGGATCTGGGGCTGGAACTCGGCAGCAGCGTGCGCAGCGTGTCGCAATGCCTCGAAGAAGCCGCCAACGACGTCACCGTGCGCACTTCGCTGCTCGAAGCGCGTCGCATCACCGGCAGCGCGCCGCTGTTCGACGATTTCGCGAAACGCTATCGCGACGCGCTCGACCCGAAGGCCTTCTTCCAGGCGAAGGTGCTGGAAATGCGCCAGCGCCACGCCAAATTCCAGGACACGCCCTACTCGCTCGAACCGAACATCAAGGAAAGTCCTGGCGGACTGCGCGATCTGCAACTGATTCTGTGGATCACGCAGGCGGCCGGCTTCGGCAGCAGTTGGCGGGAACTGGAAGCGCGCGGCCTGATCACCGAGCGCGAAGCGCGCGAGCTGCGCCGCAACGAGGGCTTTCTGAAGGCGCTGCGCGCACGGCTGCACGTGATCGCCGGACGCCGCCAGGACATTCTGGTGTTCGATCTGCAAACGCCGGTGGCCGAGAGCTTCGGCTACCAGCCGACCGCCACCAAGCGCGCCAGCGAACAGCTGATGCGCCGCTATTACTGGTCCGCCAAGGCCGTCACGCAGCTCGCCACGATCCTGATCCAGAACATCGAGGCGCAACTTTTCCCGAGCACGAGCGGCATCACGCGGGTGCTGACGGATCGTTTCGTCGAAAAACAGGGCATGCTGGAAATCGCCAGCGACGACGTGTTCCAGCGCGAGCCGAACGCGATCCTCGAAGCGTTCCTGCTGTACGAGCTGACGCCCGGCGTCAAGGGTCTGTCGGCGCGCACGCTGCGCGCGATCTACAACGCCCGCGACGCGATGGACCAGCACTGGCGGCGCGATCCGGAAAACCGCCGGCTCTTCATGGAAATCCTCAAACAGCCGGCCGGCGTCACGCACGCGTTGCGGCTGATGAACCAGACCAGCGTGCTTGGGCGCTATCTGCTGAATTTCCGGCGCATCGTCGGGCAGATGCAGCACGACCTGTATCACGTGTACACGGTCGATCAGCACATCCTGATGGTGCTGCGTAACCTGCGCCGCTTCGCGGTGGCCGAGCACGCGCACGAGTATCCGTTCTGCAGCCAGCTGATCGTCAATTTCGACCGGCCGTGGGTGCTGTACGTGGCGGCGCTGTTTCACGACATCGCGAAAGGCCGCGGCGGCGATCATTCCACGCTCGGCATGGCCGATGCGCGGCGTTTCTGCCGCAGCCACGGCATCGAGGGCGACGACGGCGCGCTGGTGGTCTGGCTGGTGCAGCAGCATCTGACCATGAGCCAGGTCGCGCAGAAACAGGACACGAGCGACCCGGAAGTCATCAAGCGCTTCGCCGAACTGGTCGGCACCGAGCGCCGGCTGACGGCGCTGTACCTGCTGACGGTCGCCGATATCCGCGGCACCAGTCCGAAGGTCTGGAATACGTGGAAGGGCAAGCTGCTCGAAGACCTGTACCGGGCGACGCTCGCCGTGCTGGGCGGCGCGCGGCCGGACGCGCATTCGGAACTGAAATCGCGTCAGGAAGAGGCGCTCGCGCTGCTGCGCCTCGAAACCGTGCCGGAAGGCGCGCAGACCGCGTTGTGGGACAAGCTCGATATCGGCTATTTCCTGCGTCACGACGCGGCGGACATCGCGTGGCAAACCCGCGTGCTGTCGCGTCATGTCGAGACGCCCGTGCCGATCGTGAGGGCGCGTCCGTCGCCGATCGGCGAGGCGTTGCAGGTGCTGGTGTACGTGAAGGATCAGCCCGATCTGTTCGCGGGCATTTGCGCGTATTTCGACCGCAACGGCCTGTCGGTGCTGGATGCGCGGGTCAGCACGACCCGCCATGGCTATGCGCTCGATAATTTCCTCGTCGCGCATACCGAGGAAGACGTGCATTATCGCGATATTGCGAATCTCGTCGAGCAGGAACTGACCGCCCGCCTCACCGGCGACGGCACCCTGCTGCCGGGACCGTCGAAGGGCCGTTTGTCGCGGCTTTCGCGGACCTTCCCGGTGACGCCGCGTGTCGACCTTCGGGCCGACGAGCGCGGCCAATATTACATCCTGTCCGTGTCGTGCAACGACCGGCCAGGCCTTCTTTATTCGATCGCGCGCGTGCTGGCCGAGCATCGGGTCGGCGTCGCCTCGGCGCGGATCAATACGCTCGGCGAACGCGTCGAAGACGTGTTTCTGCTGGATGGACACGGCCTGTCGGACAACCGTCTGCAAATTCAGGTCGAGACCGAACTGCTGCGCGCGATCGCAGTGTGAGATTTCATGCGAATCAAGTTAACAGCCAAGCATCCGCGGCCGGCTTCGTCCGAACGCGCCCCTGTCCGTACCGGCAGCACGTCGGCGCGTAAGCCGACGCGTCCCGTGCGTCCGGCCCGGCCGGAGGGTACGGGACCGTCGACGGCAGGTTCCAGCGGCGCGGGTGCGGGCAAACGGAGCACTGGCGGAGCGGGCGGCAAGCCGGCCGGCGCCGGCGCGCGTGCGCCGCGTGCGGAAGGATCGGATCGGTCTTTTTCGCGTGAGCGGGATGCGGGTGATCGGGGTGGGCGTGCTCCGCGTAAGTTTGAAGGTGCGGGTGATCGGGGCGAACGTGCTCCGCGTAGGTTTGAAGGCGCTGGTGATCGTGGCGAACGTGCTCCGCGTCGATTCGAAGGCGCTGGCGATCGGGGCGAACGCGCTCCGCGTCGATTCGAAGGCGCTGGCGATCGGGGCGAACGCGCTCCGCGTAAGTTCGAAGGTGCTGGCGATCGCGGCGAACGCGCTCCGCGTAAGTTCGAAGGCGCTGGTGATCGCGGCGAACGTGCTCCGCGTAAGTTCGAAGGCGCTGGCGATCGCGGCGAACGTGCTCCGCGTAAGTTCGAAGGTGCTGGCGATCGCGGCGAACGCGCCCCGCGTAAGTTTGAAGGCGCTGGCGATCGCAGCGAACGCGCTCCGCGTCGATTCGAAGGCGCAGGCGATCGTGGCGAACGCGCTCCGCGTAAGTTCGAAGGTGCGGGTGATCGCGGCGAACGCGCCCCGCGTCGGTTCGAAGGCGCCGGTGACCGCAGCGAACGCGCTCCACGCAAATTCGAAGGCGCTGGTGATCGCGGCGAACGCGCCCCGCGTCGATTTGAAGGCGCTGGCGACCGGGGTGAACGCGCTCCGCGTCGATTCGAAGGCGCCGGCGATCGCGGCGAACGCGCTCCGCGCAAATTCGAAGGCGCCGGCGATCGCGGCGAACGCGCCCCGCGCAAATTCGAAGGCGCCGGCGATCGCGGCGAACGCGCCCCGCGCCCTTTCGGCGACCGTCCGCCGCGTCGCGACGACGGCGAACGCCGTTCGTTCGACTCGCGTCCTGATTCGCGTCGTCCGCCGGAAGGCGGCGCACGCGGCGAACGTGACCGCGACGACCGTCCGCGCTTCAACAGCGACCGTGGCCCGCGCAGCGACAGCGCACCGCGCCGTTTCGAAGGCGAACGCGGTTCGTCCGACCGTGGCGCACGCAGCTTCGCGAAGCCGGTAAAAGACGGCTACGGCGATCGCACGGATCGCCCTGCCCGCAGCTTCGACAAAAGCGCGCCGTCAGCCGGCCGTCGCTTCGCCGACGACCGTCCCGCGCGCGCCGACAAGCCGCACGGCAACAAAGCACACGGCGACCAACCCCGCGCGCCCCAGTCCAACGCGCGCGCCGGCCACATCGACCAGGATCGCAACGACCACGGCGACCACGACAACCACGGCGACGACACCCCACGCCGCACCCCGCGTCGCGATTACGAAGACGCGCCGGGCACGCTGCGGCTCTCGAAACTGATGTCCGAACTCGGCCTCTGCTCGCGCCGCGAAGCCGACGAGTGGATCGAAAAAGGCTGGGTGCTGGTGGATGGCGAACGCATCGACACGCTCGGCACCAAGGTCCGCCCGGATCAGCGCATCGAGATCGATCCGGCCGCGGAAGCCGCGCAGGCCAGCCAGGTGACGGTGCTGATCCACAAGCCGGTCGGTCTCGTGTCGGGTCAGGCGGAAGACGGCTATCAGCCAGCTGTCACGCTCGTCACGCCGGAAAACCGCTGGGAAGGCGACCACTCGGACATCCGTTTCTCGGTTGCGCATCTGCGGCAACTGGCGCCGGCCGGCCGTCTGGACATCGATTCGACGGGCCTGCTGGTGCTCACGCAGGACGGCCGCGTCGCCAAGCAATTGATCGGCGGTCATTCGGAGATCGACAAGGAGTATCTGGTGCGCGTCGCGTACGGCGAGCACACGGTCGACGTCGAAAGCCATTTCCCGGCGGACAGTCTCGCGCTCCTGTGCCACGGCCTGTCGCTCGACGATCAGCCGCTGAAGCCCGCTCAGGTCAACTGGCAAAACGGCGAGCAGTTGCGCTTCGTGCTGCGCGAAGGCAAGAAGCGCCAGATTCGTCGCATGTGCGAACTCGTCGGCCTCGAAGTGATCGGCCTGAAACGCGTGCGGATGGGACAGGTGATGCTGGGCGCGCTGCCGCCGGGTCAATGGCGCTATCTGGCGCCGGACGAGTCCTTCTGACGCATCGAAATCGCGCGGTCACGCTGGACCGCGATGCGGCGCCCACGCGTCATCAAACAAAAACCCCACGTTCTCGCGAACGTGGGGTTTTTTTCCAACGAGACCATTTTCCGCCGGAGCGAACGAGACCACGGGACCAACGGGACCACCGCGGCTTCGCTCAATCGTCGCTATTCGGATCCAGATCCGGAAACAGCACTTCGGTGAAACCGAACTTCGCAAAGTCGTTGATCCGCATCGGATACAGCTTGCCGATCAGGTGATCGCATTCATGCTGCACGACACGCGCGTGGAAGCCCTCGGCGACGCGATCGATCGGTTTGCCGAACTGATCGAAGCCGTGGTACTTGATCATCGAAAAACGGCTCACCGCGCCGCGCAAACCCGGCACCGACAGACAGCCCTCCCACCCCTCTTCCATGTCTTGCGACACCGGCGTGATGGTCGGATTGATCAGCACCGTCTCGGGCACCGGCGGCGCATCCGGATAGCGTTCGTTGTGACCGAAGCCGAAGATCACCACCTGCAGATTCACGCCGATCTGCGGCGCGGCAAGGCCCGCGCCATTGGCATCGTGCATGGTCTCGAACATGTCCTTGATGAGCTCGTGCAATTCGGGCGTGTCGAAATGATCGACCGGCTCGGCGATTTGCAGCAAACGCGGATCGCCCATCTTGAGAATTTCGCGAATCATAACTGCCCCTCCAGGAGCTTACGCAATCCATCTTCGTCGAGTATGCGAATGCCGAGTTCCTCGGCCTTCGTCAGCTTGCTGCCCGCTTCGGCACCGGCCACCACGTAATCGGTCTTCTTCGACACCGAGCCCGCCACCTTCGCGCCGGCCGCTTCGAGCATCTCCTTCGCTTCCTCGCGGGCCAGCGTCGGCAAGGTGCCGGTCAGCACCACCGTCTTGCCGGCCAGCACGCCTTGCGGCGCCTTCGGCGCGGGCGGACCTTCGGGCCAGCTCACCTTGCCCGGCGCGCGCAACTGCTCGATCACCGTGCGGTTGTGTTCCTCGGCGAAGAATTGATGCAGCGACTCGGCCACCACCGGTCCCACATCGTTGACTTCGAGCAAGGCTTCCACCGACGCATCCATGATCGGCGTCAGCGAGCCGAAATGCTTCGCCAGATCTTTCGCGGTGGATTCGCCGACGTGACGGATACCGAGCGCGTAGATGAAGCGCGCGAGCGTGGTGTGCTTGGCCTTTTCGAGCGAATCGAGCAGATTCTGCGCGGATTTGTCGGCGAAACGGTCGAGTTCCGCGAGCGTCGAGAAACCGAGGTTGAACAGATCGGCCGGCGTGCGCACGAGGTTCTGCTCGACCAGTTGATCGATGATCTTTTCGCCCAAACCGTCGATATCCAGCGCGCGCCGCTGCGCGAAATGCCACAGCGCCTGCTTGCGTTGCGCCGGACAGAACAGGCCGCCGGTGCAGCGTGCGATCGCCTCGTCCGGCAGCCGCTCGATGGCCGAGCCGCACACCGGGCATTGGGTGGGCATCACGAACTCGCGGGCGTCGTCCGGGCGACGATCGAGCAGCGCGCTCACCACCTCGGGAATCACGTCGCCGGCACGCCGCACGATCACCGTGTCGCCGATCCGGATATCCTTGCGGCGCACTTCGTCCTCGTTATGCAGCGTGGCGTTCGTCACCGTCGCGCCGCCGACGAACACCGGCTCCAGCCGCGCCACCGGCGTGATCGCACCGGTACGGCCGACCTGCACGTCGATCGCGAGCAACCGCGTGAGCGCTTCCTGCGCGGGAAATTTATGCGCGAGCGCGAAACGCGGCGCGCGCGACACGAAGCCGAGCGTGTCCTGCTCGTCGCGCCGGTTGACCTTGTACACCACGCCGTCGATGTCGTACGGCAGGCTGTCGCGCTTCTCGCCGATGCCGTGGAAAAACCCGAGCAAACCGTCGGCGCCCTGCACCACCGCCCGTTCGCCGTTCACCGGCAAACCGAGTTCCTTGTACCAGTCGAGCATGTCGCTATGCGTGCCCGGCATCTCGAAGCCTTCGAGCACGCCGATCCCATACGCGAAAAACGACAGCGGCCGTTGCGCGGTGATCTTCGAATCGAGTTGCCGCAAGCTGCCCGCCGCCGCATTGCGCGGATTCGCGAATTCCTTCTGCCCGGCGGCGCGCTGGCGTTCGTTCAGACGCTCGAAGTCGCGCTTGAACATCAGCACTTCGCCGCGCACGTCGAGCACGCGCGGGATGCGCTTGCCCTTGAGCTTGAGCGGGATCGAGCGGATCGTGCGGACGTTTTCGGTGACGTTCTCGCCGGTCGCGCCGTCGCCGCGCGTGGCGGCCTGCACGAACACACCGTCGACGTAGCGCAACGAGATCGCAAGGCCGTCGAATTTGAGTTCCGCCGCGTAGTCGACCGGCACCGGCGGCTCGCTCGCGTTCTTGCCAAGCGCGTCGCCGACGCGTTTGTCGAACGCGACGATGTCTTCGTCGGCGAAACCGTTGTTCAGCGACAGCATCGGCTGGTCGTGCACGACCGGCTCGAAGCCGCTCGCCGCTTCGCCGCCCACGCGCTGGGTCGGCGAGTCCGGCACGATCAGATCGGGATGCTCGCCCTCGAGGCGCTCCAGCTCCTTGAACAGCTTGTCGTACTCGGCGTCCGGCAAATCCGGCTGATCGAGCACGTAGTACGCGTAATTCGCGCGTTCGAGTTCCGCGCGCAGCCACGCGGCGCGTTCTGCGGGCGCGCTGTTTGCCGGGTCGGAGGCGGGGGTTCGGGCCATACGTTGGGACAATTTTTCAGTGAAATTCAGACTGGGATTATGGCAGGAAGCGTGCCCCTTTACATCGGCCGGATGAGGGGTGGCAGGCGCGCGCCATCCGTGCAAACGACAACGGCCGCACATCGTGCGGCCGTCGGCAAACGCGTTCGGGAAAATCCCGGGGCTTCGACGCTTACTGGCTGAACAACCGGCGCGTGGCCGGCGAACCCGCCGGAATGCCGGCCTGTTCGAGTTTCGCGTACAGCGTCATCAGCTGCTTTTCGATCGCCAGCAGCGCGCTTTCCGGCAGCGGCCGGCGGCCGTCGTCGACCACCCGTCCACCGATACGCTCGGCCAACGATTTCGCGTAGTCGCACATCAGCCGGAACGGCAGGATGTCTTCGTCGGCGACCGGCACGTCGAGCACCAGCGTGATCATCTGGCCGCCCTTGTAGGTCAGGTCGTCGCGCAGGAAGTTGGTGTCGCCGAACTGCAGCATGAATACCGGGCTTTGCTTCGCGTCGAGCTTGACGAAGCGCGTGCCGTCGCGCGACAGCAGCAGACCGTCCTGCGACGCGACCGCCTGCACGTAGTTGGCCGACCACGGCGCGCCGTCGGACAGCACATTGATCGACAACTGCGCGTCGCACTGCGCGGCAAAGCCGTCCAGCTCGCGCGCCATCGCGACGGTTTCGAGCATGTCGGGGAATTCCGGCGCCGCGTCCAGCGCGTCAGCGAATTGCTGGACGCCGGTCACGAACTCCGAGAACTCCAGTTCGTTCAGCGCGCCGCTGCGGTTCGCCAGTTGCGCGGCCGCGCGCAGTTCTTCGTAGCGCGCGCCGTTTTGCAGCAGTTCCCACGCGCCGCCTTCGAGCTTGCCTTCGATATGCACCGGCTTGCTGCCGGCGCGGCGCAGACGCTGCGCGAGCGGAATCACCTTGTCGCCGGCCACCGGGCCATTCAGCCGGATCGGCACGATACAGTCGATGCGCCGGTCGACGATGGCCGGCGGCGCCGACGAGATCGTCGTGGCGGCGGGCAGGATCGGTTCGACGGGTTCGTCGCCATGAGTGCCATGAGTGCCATGTGTGCCATGCGCGCCGTGTGCGCCATGAGCCGCTTCAGCCCCGGCCGGTGTGCCGCCTTCAGCCTCGGCGATGCCTTCGCTTTCCGGATACCCGTTCGGCGTGGTCGTCTCGGCCTGGATATCGGCCGCCGTGTCCAGCGGCGCCGCCGCGCCGAACGTCGGCTCGACGCGCGCGGCGCCTGTATCCGCCGCCGCGTCGGCACCGACGACCGGCTCGCGGCGCGTGGCCGGCCGGGCCGGCTCGATGAACGGGCTCTGCTCTTCCTGGTCGTCGCGCGCGAAGCTCTCGGCGCTATCGGCCGGCATCGGGCGCGGCATCTTGCGACGCACCTTCGCACCCTGCCACGCGTTGTACACGACCACTCCCCCGACCACCACGGCGCCAGCGCCGATCAAACCGAGTGTCAACTCGTCCATGCATGCTCCATCAGCAATTCTTTTATCTGCGCGGCTGATCGCCCGCTTCGCGTTGCACGCGGCCTTGAGCCGCTGCGCTGAACGCGGGCGCCCGCGCGGTTCGATTCAAGCGGAAACTCAAACGATATTCTGGGCGAAACCGGCAGCCGTTTCCATGTCGACCGCCACGATCCGCGACACGCCCTGCTCCTGCATGGTCACGCCGATCAGCTGCTGCGCCATTTCCATCGCGATCTTGTTGTGCGAAATGAACAGGAACTGGGTCTTGTCCGACATCGCCCGCACGAGGTTCGCGAAACGTTCGGTGTTGGCGTCGTCGAGCGGCGCGTCCACTTCGTCGAGCAGACAGAAAGGCGCGGGATTCAGCTGGAACATCGCGAACACCAGCGCGGTGGCGGTCAGCGCCTTTTCGCCGCCCGACAGCAGGTGAATCGTCGAATTCTTCTTGCCCGGCGGTTGCGCCATCACCTGCACGCCGGCGTCGAGAATTTCGTCGCCGGTCATGATCAGCTTCGCCTGGCCGCCGCCGAACAGACGCGGGAACAGTTCGCCGAAGTGGTGATTCACCTGGTCGAACGTGCCTTGCAGCAGCGTGCGCGTTTCGGCGTCGATCTTGCGGATCGCGTCTTCGAGCGTTTCGATCGCGTTGTTCAGATCCAGCGACTGCGCGTCGAGGAAGCCCTTGCGCTCGGTCGCCGCCTTCAGTTCGTCGAGCGCGGCCATGTTGACGGGCCCAAGCGCGGTGATCGCGTTGTTGATGCGCGTGACTTCGCCCTGCAGGTACGACGGCTTCATGTCCGGCGTGAGCTTGGCCTGCAGCTCGGCTTCATCGACACCGGCCGCGGCCAGTTGCTCGATGAACTGCTCGCCGTTCAGACGCGCGGCCTGTTCCTTCAACTGCAATTCGTTGATGCGGTCGCGCAGCGGCTGCAACGCGCGCTCGGCGGTCAGACGGGTTTCGTCCGCGGCGCGCAGCTTCGCGGTCAGATCGTCCAGTTCGAGACGCGCGGCATGCAGCGCCTCTTCCTTCACCGCGCGGATGTCGAGCGCGTCCTGCAAGCCGGTGTGCGCGGTCTGCTCGTTGATGGTTTCAAGCTCGGCGCGAGCGTCTTCCAGCGACGCCGCGACGCGTTCGCTCTGCTCATGCGCGACCTGGATGCTGCGCTTCAACTCCTCGATGCGGTTCGCCATGTTGCGCGCGGCGAACCGCGCGTCGGTGGCGGCACGATCGAGGTCGCGCGATTGCCCGCGCGCGGCGGTGAGTGCTTCGTCCAGCGCTTCGAACGCGAGCTGATGATCTTCGAAGCGGGCCTGCAATTCGGCCAGTTCGCCATCGTGACGTTCGAAATTCGCTTCGGATTCCGCACGCATCGCGCGCTGTTCGTCGATCTGAGCGGTGATCTCTTCGAGCTCTTCGCGGATCTGCGTGCTGCGCTGCGTGTAGCGCTCATGCGCCTGCGTGAGCTTGAGCACGTCCATCTGCAATGCATGCACGCGCTGGGTCGCGCGCTCGGCCTGCTGACGCACGTCGGTCAGCGCCTGCGCGGCTTGCGTGTGCGCGGCTTCGGCGCGGATCGCGGCGGCCTTCGCTTCGTCTGCGAGCAAAGCCTGCGCGCGCACCTGGCGGCCGAGATTTTCGATTTCCTGCTGACGGGCCAGCATGCCGGCCTGTTCGGAATCGGCGGCATACAACTGCACGCCGACGCGCGTCACCACATGCCCCGCCTTGACGACGAAGGCACCGCCTTCCGGCAATTGCGAACGCGTGGCGAGCGCCTGCTGCAGGTCGTCCGCGACGAACACCTGGCTGAGCCAGTCGTTCAGCACCGCGCGAATGCCGGCGTCGTCGATCCGCACCAGCGACAGCAGCGGCCGCAACGCAGCCGGCGCGGCAACCGGCTGAGCGGCCAGCGGCGGCGCGTAGAACGCCAGCTTGGCGGGCGGCGCATCGGTCGCGAAGGCCTTGACCCAGTCGAGATTCGACACTTCGAGCGCGGCGAGGCGCTCGCGCAGCACGGCTTCGAGCGCGGCTTCCCAGCCGGCCTCGACATGCAGCTTCTTCCACAGACGCGGCAGGCTACCCAGTTCGTGCTTGTCGAGCCACGGCTGGATCTTGCCCTCGGTCTGCACGTTTTCCTGCAGTTGCTTGAGCGCGGCAAGCCGGGCGTCGAGCTGATGAATCTGCGCGCTTTCCGACTGCACGCGCTCCTGGGCGGCGCGCCGTTCGGCGTCCAGACGCGGCAGGGTTTCCTGCGCGTCCGCGAGACGCGCCTGGGCGTCGTGGAGAATTTCCTCGTGCTCGGCGAGCTGCATGCGCAACTCCTCGAGCTGCGTTTCGTCGGGCGCGTCGAGACCGCCCGCTTCCGACTTCAGCCGCTCGTGACGCTGCTGCAACTGCTGCAGTTGCTGGTCGGCATTGCGTTGATGCGCGGCTTCGAGCTTGAGCGCCTGTTCCGTCTGCGCGATGCCGCCGCGCTCCGCGTTCAGTTCGCTCTGCGCATCGCGCCAGCGCGCTTCGAGCGCGGGCATCGCGTCGTGCTTCGCGGCGGCTTCTTCTTCGGCGATAACGGCCTTTTCCTCGGCGACGGCGAGTTGTTCCTCGGCATCTTCGAGATCGCCTTGCGCCTTTTCCGCCTGCGATTGCCACTGTTCGCGCTGCGCGGTCAACGCGGCGATCTGCGCCTGCACGCGGTTACGCGATTCGACGATGAACTTGATCTCGGCTTCGAGCCGGCTGACTTCCGCGTTGGCCTCGTAGAGCGCGCCTTGCGCGCCCTGCATCGCATCGCTCGCGGAGTAATGCGCGACGCGCAGCGTTTCGAGCTGCGCCTCGACTTCGCGCAGCTTTGCGGTCTGCGCTTCAAGGTCGATCTGCGCCTGTTCGATCGCGCGCTGCTGACGTTCCTGCTCGCCGCCGGCTTCGTTCTTGCGCAACAGCCACAGGAGACGCTGCTTCTCTTCGCCGTCGCTTTGCAGATCCTTGTATTTCGTCGCGACGATCGCCTGCGCTTCGAGCTTCTCGAGATTCGCGCCGAGTTCGCGGACGATGTCCTCGACCCGCGTCAGATTCTCGCGCGTGTCGTGCAGACGGTTTTCGGTTTCGCGGCGGCGTTCCTTGTACTTGGACACGCCCGCGGCTTCCTCCAGGAACACCCGCAGTTCCTCGGGCTTCGCCTCGATCAGCCGCGCGATCATGCCCTGCCCGATGATCGCGTAGGCGCGCGGCCCGAGACCGGTGCCGAGGAAGATGTCCTGGATGTCGCGGCGGCGCGCCGGCAGATTGTTGATGTAGTAGCTCGAGGTGCCGTCGCGCGTGAGCACGCGCTTCACGGCGATTTCGGCATACTGGCCCCACTGGCCGGCGGCACGGCCGTCGGCGTTGTCGAACACGAGTTCGACACTGGCACGGCTGCCCGGCTTGCGCGCGGTCGAGCCGTTGAAGATCACGTCCTGCATCGACTCGCCGCGCAGCTCGGAGGCGCGCGATTCGCCGAGCACCCAGCGCACGGCGTCGATGATGTTGGACTTGCCGCACCCGTTCGGTCCGACCACGCCGACAAGCTGGCCCGGAACCTGGAAATGCGTGGGATCGACGAATGACTTGAAGCCAGCGAGTTTGATCGAGGTCAGACGCACGGCGATTTCGCTGTTTGAAAAGGGAAAGAATCGGGTAGCTCGCGCAGTCCGCGCGGACCGTTCGCCCGTTCGGCGGCGCGGCCCGCGACGCTGCGCGGCACGAGTGCCGGCTACACGCGGTCAGGCATGCGCCGGCTAATGAGGGGCAATCATACCATCGCGCGTGAGCGGTTCTTACCGTCCTTACGGTCTGTTTCCACGCCGCCGGCAGGGCTCGCGTCCTCGCTCGCCGGGTCCGGCGGCACGGCCTTGCTGCGATGCACCCAGCTGGACAGCGCCGAGGCCAGCACGATGCACAAGCCGCCCGCCCATTCGCGCGGACCGGGCGTCTCGCCGGCGAAAAGCCACGCGGACAAGGCGGTCACGACGATCTCGAACAGCATGATGATCGACGCCCGGTTGGCCGGCACGCGCGACAGTCCGTATTGCACCAGCATATTGTTCGACGCGAGCAGCAGGCCGAGTCCGAGCACCAGCAGACCGGCCGTGCCCAGATGCGCGCCGGTGGGCGGCGCCGGCATCGCCTCGAACAGCGACGCGCAGGCGCTGAACACCGCCGCGCCGCCGAAGATCGTCGCGGTGCGCATTTCCGGCCGCATCTCCGGCAAGACGCGGCTCGTCTTGAGGATCAGCACGTTGCTCATCGCGAAGCCCATGCCGCCCGCGAGGCCGGCCCATTCGGCGAGATTGCCGGGCACCGGGATGCCGAGCTGCGGCGACCACAGCATGGTCATCGCGCCGGCCAGCGACAGCGCGGCGAGTCCCGCGCCCGCCCACGTCAACCGTTCGTGCAGGATGAAATGCGCGAACAGCGCGGTCCATGCCGGGGTGAGATAGAACAGCAGCAGCACGCGCATCACCTGCCCGTGAATCGAACCCCACACGAAGCCGAGATTGGTGACGCCCGCGGCCAGCGCCAGCGCGGGCAGCAGCCAGTGCCAGCGCACGGTCTTCAGCGCGCGGAAACGCACCAGCAAGACGAACAGGCAGCCGGCCGCGCTCGTCAGCGCGCTCGCCGCCGTGCCGGTCACGCCGAGCGCGGCCAGCATGCGCAGCGGATACCAGATCATTCCCCACACCGACGCGCCCAGCATGATCGCGAGCGTCGGCCAGCCGTTGCGAAGCCAGTTGGTCGTGGTGCTCATGATGTGGCGCTCCCGTCAGGGTTCGCGTGGTGGACGCGTCCGATGCGCCCTTTGCGTCTGGAACTCCCGAGGACTGCTGCGTGCATTGCTGCTCCTGCTTCTCTTTTGCGCGAACCGTCGGCGGTTCGCGTCGTTCCCGCTGCAACGCAGTCGCTGCGCCGCCTGGCGGGTTGCGCCGGGTTGATGCCGGCGCGATTCTGTTTTTGCCTCACGGGTTCGCCTGCCATGCCGGACCCGTCCGGTGCGTGCCGCGACGAAGCGGCCGCCACGCTATAATCCTTCGTTCGCCGCCGCTATCCGCTTCCGGCCGGCGCGCATTTTTCCGCGTATGTGCCGCATGTCTTCCGCATTTGCGCCACCTACGTTGCGCGCCGCCTCAGGCGTCACGCCAGCGGCCCGCGTGTCCAGCATCCCGCTTCATCCGTCTGCGCCCACTCTCGATCAGGCTCGTCCGCCCAGTGAACCCGCTACTCGACTCTCTCCAGCCCTATCCGTTCGAAAAGCTGCGCGCGCTTTTCAAGGACGTCACGCCGCCCGCCGGCCTCGCGCACATCAGCTTCGGCATCGGCGAGCCGAAACATCCGACGCCCACGCTGATCCGCGACGCCGTGATCGCGTCGCTCGGCGGTCTCGCCGCGTATCCGGCCACGGCCGGCACGCCGGCGCTGCGCGAAGCGATCGCGGCATGGGTCACGCAGCGCTACCATCTGTCGCCGGTCGATCCGGCCACCCAGGTGCTACCGGTGTCGGGCTCGCGCGAGGCGCTGTTCGCGCTCGCGCAGACGGTGCTCGATCCGAAGCGTGGCCGCGGCCAGGCTGATGGCCAGGCTGACAACGAGCCTGCGATCGTACTCTGTCCGAACCCGTTCTACCAAATCTACGAAGGCGCCGCGTTGCTTGCCGGCGCGCAGCCGTACTTCGTGAACAGCGACCCGGCGCGCAACTTCGCGTGCGACTATTCGGCGGTCCCCGCCGATATCTGGGCGCGCACCCAGCTGCTGTACGTATGCTCGCCGGGCAACCCGACCGGCGCGGTGCTCACGCTCGACGACTGGCGCGAACTGTTCGCGCTGTCGGACCGCTACGGCTTCGTGATCGCGTCGGACGAATGCTATTCGGAGATCTACTTCGACGAAGCGCAGCCGCCGCTCGGCGGTCTGGAAGCGGCGCAGCGCTTGGGCCGCGGTTTCGAGCGGCTCGTGATGCTGTCGAGCCTGTCCAAGCGCTCGAACGTGCCGGGCATGCGCTCCGGCTTCGTGGCCGGCGACGCCGCGATCCTCAAGGACTTCCTGCTATACCGGACATACCACGGCGCGGCCTTGTCGACGGTATTCCAGAATGCCAGCATCGCGGCCTGGAACGACGAGACGCACGTGCGCGAGAACCGCGCGAAGTATCTGCAGAAGTTTTCCACCGTCACGCCGATGCTCGCCGAGGTGCTCGACGTGCGTCTGCCGGACGCCGCGTTCTACCTGTGGGCGGACGTCTCGCGCACCGGCCTGTCGGACACCGAGTTCGCCCAGCGCCTTTACGCCGACTATAATGTGACGGTTCTGCCCGGCTCGTTCCTCGCGCGCACCGCGCACGGCGTGAACCCCGGCCGCAATTTCGTGCGCATGGCGCTGGTCGCCGACGTCGACGAATGCACGCAAGGCGCACAGCGTATCGTCGACTTTTGCCGCTCGCTCGCGGGCTGAGTTCGCGGCGGGTTACGACACAGCAGCAGCGACAGGAACAGTGGCGGGAGCAATGTCCATGCGCGCGGCGCTTCGGCGTCGCGAGCCACTGCCCCGCGCACCGCGCGCCGCATTCCCATCTTCAGACTTCAACTCTTCAGAAAATCACGCATATGTCGCAACAACTTCAGAGCATCATTGACAACGCCTGGGAAAACCGCGCCGAACTGTCGCCGAAGGCCGCTCCGGCCGACGTGCGCGAAGCCGTCGCCCACGCGATCGAACAACTGGACAAGGGTGCGCTGCGCGTCGCCGAGAAGAAGGACGGCGGCTGGGTCGTCAATCAGTGGCTGAAGAAGGCCGTGCTGCTGTCGTTCCGCCTCGAAGACAACGCGCCGATGCCGGCCGGCGGCTACAGCCAGTTCTACGACAAGGTGCCGTCGAAGTTCGCCAACTACACCGCCGAAGACTTCGCGGCCGGCGGCTTCCGCGTGGTGCCGCCCGCCATTGCGCGCCGCGGCTCGTTCATCGCGAAGAACGTCGTGTTGATGCCGTCGTACACCAACATCGGCGCCTACGTCGACGAAGGCACGATGGTCGACACGTGGGCCACCGTCGGCTCGTGCGCGCAGATCGGCAAGAACGTGCACCTGTCGGGCGGCGTGGGCATCGGCGGCGTGCTGGAGCCGCTGCAGGCGAACCCGGTCATCATCGAGGACAACTGCTTCATCGGCGCGCGCTCGGAAGTCGTGGAAGGCGTGATCGTCGAGGAAAACTCGGTGATCTCGATGGGCGTGTACCTCGGCCAGAGCACCAAGATCTACGACCGCGAAACCGGCGAAGTCACCTACGGCCGCATTCCGGCGGGCTCGGTGGTGGTGGCGGGCAACCTGCCGTCGAAGGACGGCTCGCACAGCCTGTACTGCGCGGTGATCGTCAAGAAGGTCGACGCGAAGACCCGCGCGAAGGTCGGCCTGAACGAGCTGCTGCGAGGCGATTGATGGCGCGCGGCACGAAGACCGTCGTGTACGGCATCCCGAACTGCGACACCGTGAAGAAGGCCCGCGTGTGGCTGGAAGAGCACGGCGTCGAGTTCGAGTTTCACGACTTCAAGAAGCATGGCGTGACCGAGCCGCTGGTGCAGGACTGGCTGAAGGACGTCAAGCTCGACGCGCTGCTGAACCGTCGCGGCACGACATGGCGCGGCCTGTCCGACGACATGAAGGCGGCGGCGGACACGCAGCCGGGCGCGATCGCGTTGATGATCCACAAGCCGTCGGTGATCAAGCGGCCGGTGCTGGTGGTCAACGGCCGCGTCAAGTCGCTCGGTTTTTCCGCCGACGAGTACGCGGCGCTGTTTGCTTGAACGCTGTTCGCGTGAGCACGGTTTGCATAAGCGATTGCATGAGCTTGACCGCATAAGCATGACCGCATGAGCGCGGTCGCATGAGTCCGGCGCGGCCTCGCCGCGCGTCCCGCACATCGCGGGTAAAAGCTGTTGCCGGCTGCGGTGCTGCACCGCCAGCCGGCATTTTTTCATTTCAAAGTGGCTAGTACTGAATCCATGTCCGGCACCCTCGCCCTTACCGAACAACTGATCTCGCGCGCCTCCGTGACGCCCGACGACCAGCATTGCCAGCGCCTTCTGATCGAACGCCTCGCCGCGCTCGGTTTCGAGCACGAAACCATCGAGTCGAACGGCGTCACCAACCTGTGGGCCGTGAAACGCGGCGTGGACGGCACCGGCGGCAAGCTGCTCGCGTTCGCCGGCCACACCGACGTGGTGCCCACCGGCCCGCTCGAACAATGGCACTCGGCACCGTTCGAGCCGACCCATCGCGACGGCAAGCTGTACGGTCGCGGCGCGGCGGACATGAAGGCGTCGATCGCCGGCTTCGTGGTGGCGAGCGAGGAATTCGTCGCGGCGCACCCGGCGCACCGCGGCTCGATCGCGTTCCTGATCACGAGCGACGAGGAAGGCCCCGCCACCGACGGCACCGTGAAGGTCGTCGAAGCGCTGCAGGCGCGCGGCGAGCGCATGGACTACTGCATCGTCGGCGAGCCGACGTCGAGCGCGCAGCTCGGCGACATGGTGAAGAACGGCCGGCGCGGCTCGATGTCGGGCAAGCTGGTCGTCAAGGGCGTGCAAGGCCACATCGCGTATCCGCATCTGGCGAAGAACCCGGTGCATCTGCTCGCGCCCGCGCTCGCCGAACTGGTCGCCGAACGTTGGGACGACGGCAACGAATACTTCCCGCCCACCACCTGGCAGGTGTCGAACCTGCACAGCGGCACCGGCGCGACCAACGTGATTCCGGGCCACGCGGACGTGATGTTCAACTTCCGCTTCTCGACCGCCAGCACGGTGGAAGGCCTGCAGGCTCGCGTGCATGCGATTCTGGACAGACACGGGCTCGAATACGACCTGCACTGGACCGTCAGCGGTCTGCCGTTCCTGACGCCGCGCGGCGAACTGTCGAACGCGCTCGCCACGGCGATCAAGGACGAAACCGGCGTCACCACCGAACTGTCGACCACCGGCGGCACGTCGGACGGCCGCTTCATCGCGCGCCTCTGCCCGCAGGTGATCGAGTTCGGACCGCTGAACGCCAGCATCCACAAGATCGACGAACATATCGAAGTCGCCCATATCGAGCCGCTGAAAAACGTGTACCGCCGCGTGCTCGAACAACTGATCGCCTGACCGATCGACTGAAGAACCAAAGAACCAAAGAACCCAAGGACTTTTCGCGATGACGCTCCCGTTTTCCACCGTTCGCGACCTGCTGCGTTTCGCGGTGTCGCGCTTCAACCAGGCTGGCCTGTCGTTCGGCCACGGCTCGGCCAACGCGTTCGACGAAGCCGCCTATCTGGTGCTGCATACGCTGCATCTGCCGCTCGATCTGCTGGACCCGTTCCTCGACGCGCGCCTGAGCCCGGCCGAAATCGACGCCGTGCTCAACGTGATCGAACGCCGCGCGAGCGAGCGCGTGCCGGCCGCGTACATCACGCAGGAAGCGTGGATGCACGGCTACCGTTTCCACGTCGACGAGCGCGTGATCGTGCCGCGTTCGTTCATCGGCGAGTTGCTGCAGGACGGCTTGCAGCCGTACGTGGAAGATCCCGAGCAGGTCGGCGCGGTGCTGGAACTGTGCACCGGCTCCGGCTGCCTCGCGATTCTCGCGGCGCACGCGTTTCCGAACGCGGACATCGATGCGGTGGACCTGTCCGCGCCCGCGCTCGAAGTCGCCAGACGCAACGTCGCCGACTATGAACTCGACGACCGCATCGCGCTGTTCGAAGGCGATCTGTACACACCGCTCGCCGAGCGCCGCTACGACGTGATCATCAGCAATCCGCCGTACGTGAACGCGACGTCGATGCAGGAACTGCCGGCCGAGTACAAGCACGAGCCCGACATGGCGCTCGCGGGCGGCGCCGACGGCATGGACATCGTGCGGCGCATCATCGCGCAGGCGCGCAACTGGCTGACCGACGACGGCGTGCTGGTGGTCGAGATCGGCAACGAGCGGGCCAACGTCGAAGCGGCGTTCGGCGGCCTCGATCTGGTGTGGCTGTCGACCAGCGCCGGCGACGACAACGTGTTCCTGATCCAGGCCAACGATCTGCCGGTTTGACGGCGCCTCGCCAACCCTTCGTCCGCCTATGCAATTCGACCTGCTTCACGTCGGTCCGCTGGTTGCTCTCGCGCACATCCTCGGCGTGATCGCCGCGTGCCACGCGATTCTCAACACCCGCACCTCGCAAGGCGCGATTGCGTGGGCCGTGTCGCTGGTCGCCATGCCCTATCTGACGCTGGTGCCGTATCTGTTCCTCGGCCGCAGCAAGTTCGCGGGGTATGCGGACGCCCGCCGCGTCGAAAACGAGTTGCTGCGCACCCGTGCGCATCCGCCGGAATGGGACACGCGCGCTTCGTCCGCGGGTTTGCCGACCCAGCAACTCGGCGCGCGGCTCGTGCATTCGCTCACGCGTCTGGGCGGCATGCCGTTCCTGCCGGGCAATGCGGTGCGCACGCTGGTGAACGGCGAAGCCACCTTCGAAGCGATCTTCGAGGCGATCGAAAACGCGCGCCGCTACGTGATCGTGCAGTTTTTCATCGTGCGCGACGACTCGCTCGGCGAGATGCTCAAGGACGCGCTGATCGCGAAAGCGCAGCAAGGCGTGCGCGTGTACTTCCTGTACGACAGCATCGGCAGTTTCGATCTGCCGCACCGCTACGTGGCTTCGCTGCGCGCGGCGGGCGTCGAAACGCATCCGTTCGCGACCAACCGGCGCTTCGTGAACCGGCTGCAACTGAATTTCCGCAATCACCGCAAGATCGTCTCGGTGGATGGCGAACGCGCGTTCGTCGGCGGTCATAACGTGGGTGTGGAGTATCTGGGCGGCAAGCCGCCGCTCTCGCCATGGCGCGATACCCATATCGAAGTACGCGGCCCGACGGTGGCCAGCATCCAGTTCGTCTTCACCGAGGACTGGTACTGGGCGACCCAGCAACTGCCCGAATTCGACATGCCGCCCGCGCCGCCCGCCGATCCGCTCACGGCGCCCGGCATGCACTGCCTCGTCGTGCCGAGCGGACCGGCCGACAAGCAGGAGACCTGCTCGCTCTTTTTCGTCGAGGCGATCAACGCCGCGCGCGAGCGGATCTGGATTACCTCGCCCTATCTCGTACCCGACGAAGCGGTGTTCTCGGCCTTGCGGCTCGCGGTGCTGCGCGGCGTGGATGTGCGCATCCTGATTCCGAGCCGGCGCGATCACCGCGTGGTCTTCGCCGCGTCGAAGCTGTATGCGTTCGACTGCCTGCGCGCGGGCATCCGCATCTTCCGTTATCAGCCTGGCTTCCTGCACCAGAAGGTCGTGCTGATCGACAACGTGGCCGCCGCGATCGGCAGCGCCAATCTCGACAACCGTTCGTTCCGTCTGAACTTCGAAATCATGGTGCTGACGGTGGACCGTCATTTCGCCGACGAGGTCGAGACGATGCTGCTGAACGACTTCGCCGAATCGCGCGAAATCGACCGCAACGAATACCGGCAGGCCAGCGCGCTGCGCCGCGTGGCGATGCACGTGGCGCGGCTCTTTTCACCGGTGCTGTAGACGCCAGGCTTTCACGCTCACAACTGCTTTTCGATGTCCTCGGCAATCGCCTCGGGCTTGGTCATCGGCGCATAACGCTTGACCACGTCGCCGTCGCGGCCGATCAGGAATTTGGTGAAATTCCACTTCACCGCCTCGATGCCCAGCACGCCCGGCGCCTCGCCGGTCAGATAGCGGAACAGCGGATGCGCATTCGCGCCGTTCACGTCGATCTTGTCGAACATCGGAAAGGTCACGCCGAAGTTCTTCTCGCAGAAACTGCCGATCTGCGTCGCGTCACCCGGTTCCTGTTTGCCGAACTGGTTGCATGGAAAGCCGAGCACCGCGAGACCGCGCGCCGCATAGGTGTCGTACAGCTTCTGCAAGCCCGCGTATTGCGGCGTGAATCCGCACTCGCTCGCGGTGTTGACGATCAGCAGCACCTTGCCTTGATACTGCGTGAGGCTCACTTCCTCGCCGCCGAGCGTGCGTGCCGAAAACGAATAGATCGATGTCATGTGCTGTCCCCCGTAAAAGCTGCCAGTCTATGCCAAAAGACGCGCCGTTACAGTCGGCCGAATGGCCTATCCCCGTTGAGCGCCCGGTGTCCTCGCCGGCAGTCTAAAATAGCGGTTTTCTTCTGCCGGCCTCGTCGTGATCCGCTTTAATCAGTTCAGCCTTGCACGCGGTACCAAGCCGCTTTTCGACAACACCACGTTCACGCTCAACCCCGGCGAAAAGGCCGGTCTGGTCGGAGCGAACGGCGCGGGCAAGTCGACGCTGTTCGCCGTGCTGCTCGGTGAACTGCATGCGGACGGCGGCGACTTTTCGATTCCGCCCAACTGGCAGATCGCCCACGTCGCGCAGGAAACGCCGGCCGCGGACAAAACCGCCCTCGCCTACACGCTGGATGGCGACGCCGCGTTGCGCGCGATCGAAGCCGCCATTGCCGCCGCCTCCGCCGCGCACGACGGCGCGGCCGAAGGCGAAGCCCACGCCGCGTTCGCGGATGCCGACGGCTACACCGCGCCCGCGCGTGCCGAGGCACTCCTGCTCGGCCTCGGCTTCACGCTCGACCAGACCCGCGAGCCGGTCAGCAGCTTTTCGGGCGGCTGGCGCATGCGGCTGAATCTCGCGCAGGCGCTGATGTGCCGCTCCGATCTGCTGCTGCTCGACGAACCGACCAACCACCTGGACCTGGACGCGATCGTCTGGCTCGAAGACTGGCTGCATCGTTATCCGGGCACGCTGATCGTGATTTCGCACGACCGCGAATTCCTCGACTCGGTCTGCAATGTCACGCTGCATCTGGAGCAACAGCAGATCAAGCGCTACGGCGGCAACTACTCGCAATTCGAAGTGCTGCGCGCGCAGCAGATCGCGCTGCAACAGAGCGCGTATGACAAGCAGCAGCGCACGGTCGCGCATCTGCAGAGCTACATCAACCGCTTCAAGGCGCAGGCCACCAAGGCGCGTCAGGCGCAAAGCCGGGTGAAGGCGCTGGAGAAGATGGAGCTGATCGCGCCGGCGCACGCGGCTTCGCCGTTCACGTTCGAATTCCGCACGCCCGACTCCGCGCCGAATCCGATGATGGTGATGGAAGACGTGCGTTGCGGCTATCGCGTGGAGAGCACGGAAAGCGGGGAAAACGTGGAAAGCGCGGACGGCAGCGAGGGCGCCGAGATTCCGATCGTCGAGCGCGTCATGCTGTCGATCCAGAACGGGCAGCGCATCGGCCTGCTCGGCGCGAACGGCCAGGGCAAGTCCACGCTGATCAAGACACTGGCGGGCACGCTGCCCGCATTGGGCGGTCACGTACGCGAAGGCAAGGGGCTACGTATCGGCTACTTCGCGCAGCACCAGCTCGAAACGCTGCGCGCGGACGATACGCCGTTGCAGCACCTCGCGCGTCTCGCGCCCGACACGCGCGAACAGGAACTGCGCGACTTCCTCGGCAGCTTCAATTTCTCCGGCGAAATGGCGACCTCGAAGATCGCGCCGTTCTCCGGGGGCGAGAAGGCCCGTCTCGCGCTGGCGCTGATCATCTGGCAAAAGCCGAACCTGCTGCTGCTCGACGAGCCGACCAACCACCTGGATCTCGAAACGCGTCACGCGCTGACCATGGCGCTCGCGCAGTTCGAAGGCACGCTGATTCTGGTGTCGCACGACCGGCATCTGCTGCGCGCCACCACCGACCAGTTCATGCTGGTCGCGAAGCATCGCCTGCAGGAATTCGACGGCGATCTCGACGACTATCGCGACTGGCTGCTGCAGCACGCGGCGGAACAGCGCGCGGCGCTCAAGGCCGGCGCTGCATCGAACGGCGGCGCCAGTGGCGGTAGCGGCAATGGCGGCAACGGCGCCGATGCGGACAACGGCGTCAATCGCAAGGAACAGCGCCGGCTCGAAGCGGAAACGCGGCAGAAGCTCGCGCATCTGAAGAAGCCCTTGCAAAGCCGCATCACGAAGATCGAAAAGGAAATGGACGCGCTCAACACGGAGAAGACGCAGCTCGATGCCTTCGTCGTCGATCCGGCCAGTTACGAGCCCGAACAGAAGAGCAAACTGACGGATGCGATCCGCCGTCAGGCAGACGTGAACGCGCGCCTCGAAACGCTCGAAGCCGAATGGCTCGAGACGCACGAGGAACTCGAACAGATCGGCTAGCGGCAAACGGTTTCCGGTCCGCGCCGGTATCGACGGGAGGTTGGCCTTGTCATCCACGACAGCATCGTCCGCATCGTCTACATCGCCGGTGCCTGCGTCCAATGCGGCGCCGCCCGCGTTGCAGGGGCTGCGCGTACTCGACCTCACGCGGCTGCTGCCCGGCCCGGTCGCCGCGCTGCGGCTCGCCGAACTCGGCGCCGACGTGCTGAAGATCGAAGCGCCCGGCGCCGGCGACCCGACCCGCACGATGCTGCAGTCGTCGAGCGACCGCGTCGCCGGGCGCCCCGGCGCGTTCTACCGGCTGGTGAATCGCGGCAAACGCGAGACCCGCCTCGACCTCAAGTCCGACGCGGGCCGCAACGTGCTGCGCGCGCTCGCGGCCGAAGCGGACGTGCTGATCGAGAGTTTCCGGCCGGGCGTGATGGATCGGCTGGGCCTCGGCTACGACACCTTGCGCGCACTCAATCCACGGCTCGTCTACTGCTCGATCAGCGGCTACGGTGCGAGCGGTCCTTTCGTCGAGCATGCCGGGCACGATCTGAACTACATCGGCTATGCGGGCGTGCTCGATCAACTGGCGAGCCGCGACGGCACGCCGATCCTGCCGAATTTCCAGATCGCCGATCTGCTGGGCGGCGCGCTGAGCGCGGTCACGCAGATTCTCGCCGCGCTGTGGCACGTGTCGCGCGGCGGCGATGGCCGCTTCGTCGACGTGTCGATGACCCATGCGTCCTACGCGCACAACGTGCTCGCGCAGGTCTCGCTGATCAACGAAGGCGCGGCGCCGGCCGCGGGCGCCGGTCTGCTGAATGGCGGTGTGCCCTGCTATAACCTGTACCGCACGCTCGACGAGCGCTGGCTCGCAGTCGGCGCGCTCGAACTGAAGTTCTGGGAAACCTTATGCATGGCGCTCGACCGGCCCGAGTGGGCCACGCGTCACTGGAGTCTCGGTCAGGCGATCGGCGGCCCGGACGCCATCGCGCTCATGCAGGAACTGGCCGGGGTGATCGGCAAGCGTCCGCTGCAGGAATGGGTGTCGTTGCTGGAACCGCTCGACTGCTGCGTGTCGCCGGTGCTGACGGCGGCGGAGGCGGCGCGGCATCCGCTGTTCAATCCCGACGCTTATGCGGCGTCGTTGCGCGCCGCTGAAAAGGAAAAGGCATCGGCTGAAGGGAAGCCGCGCGGCGAAGTCAAACGCGGGTTCAAGTGAGTTCGACGCAAGCGGCGATCGGGCTTCGGCCGATCGCCTGAGGAGTCATCGCACGGCCATTGGCTCGCGGCGTTCATCTCGCGGCGCTCTACTCGCCGCGCCCACCTCATCGCGCTTACCTCATCGCGCCCACATCATCGCGCTCACCTCACCGCCGCACCACCGTCTGCCGCGGCAAGGTCTGACGAGGCGTCTTTTCATCGTCGTACAGCACGTGCTTGCGGCCTTCCACATGCCGGTTGATCGTGGCGCGAACTTCCGCGGCGGTGGCATCCTCGGCGACCACGCGGCGCGAGATCTGCCCGGTCGTATCGATCCACTCCACGATCCGGCACGCGCCGCCCCAAGGCTGGCGAATCGGCGCCGAGACGCGGCAGCCGCGCACCTGGATAGGCCGCTCGGCGGTGGTTTTAACTGATTGTTTCAAGGCGCAATCCTTTTTCCGGCATCCGATGAAGCGACGCGAGCAACACGTGTTGCATGCATGGCCATGCATGACGCTTGCAGCTTAGAAAAAAGCAATGGCGGCTTGGTTACAACCAATATGGAGATATTTACCGGCCATTACCGCGCAAGGCGGTGCCGGACGGCGCCCGAAGGCGCCGCAAGTCCGTCTATTCGAGCGTGCGGACCCGGTCGATCGCCTGTTCGATCCGTTCGACCGCAACGACCTGTAAGCCTTCGATCGGCTGCTTCGGCGCGTTGGCCTTCGGAATCACCGCGACCGAGAAGCCGAGCTTGGCCGCTTCCTTCAGACGCTCCTGGCCACGCGGCGACGGCCGGATTTCGCCGGCGAGCCCCACTTCGCCGAACACGACGAGACCCTTGGGCAACGGTTTGTTACGCATCGACGAATGAATCGCGAGCAGCACGGCGAGGTCGGCGGCGGGTTCGGTGATCTTCACGCCGCCCACCGCGTTGAGAAACACGTCCTGATCGAAGCAGGCGATGCCCGCGTGACGATGCAGCACCGCCAGCAGCATCGCGAGCCGGTTCTGTTCGAGACCGACCGCGAGACGCCGCGGATTCGGCGCATTGGCCGCATCCACCAGCGCCTGCACTTCGACCAGCAGCGGGCGCGTGCCCTCCTGCGTGACCAGCACGCACGAACCCGGCACCGACTGCTCGTGCTGCGACAGGAACAGCGCCGACGGATTGGCCACGCCGCGCAAGCCGCGCTCGGTCATCGCGAACACGCCGAGTTCGTTGACCGCGCCGAAGCGGTTCTTTATCGCGCGCACCAGACGGTACGACGAATGCGTGTCGCCCTCGAAGTACAGCACCGTATCGACGATATGTTCGAGCACGCGCGGCCCCGCGAGCGCGCCTTCCTTGGTCACGTGGCCGACCATGATGATCGTGGTGCCCGATTGCTTGGCGATCCGCGTGAGTTGCGCGGCGCACTCGCGCACCTGCGCGACCGAACCCGGCGCGGAAGTCAGCGCGTCGGAGTAGACGGTCTGGATCGAGTCGATCACGGCGACGTCGGGTTGATGATCGGCGATCGTCGCCTGAATTTTTTCGAGCTGGATTTCCGCGAGCAATTGCAGCTCGCTCGCCTTCGAGCCCGGTTCCAGCAGCGAAAGACGCTGCGCGCGCAACGCGATCTGCGCGGCCGATTCTTCCCCGCTGATATAGAGCGCCCGTTTGTCCGCGGCGATTTCGGCGAGCGACTGCAGCAGCAGCGTCGATTTGCCGATACCCGGATCGCCACCGATCAGCACCACGCCACCCGGCACCAGACCGCCGCCGAGCACGCGGTCGAATTCGCTGACGCCGGTCGAGAAGCGCGGCACGTCGGACGCCTCGATGTCGGCGAGACGGCGCACCGGCGCGCTCTTCGCCAGCGACTGGAAGCGGTGCGTGGACGGCGCTTCCGCCACCGACTCGACCAGCGTGTTCCACGCGTTGCACGACGGGCACTGCCCGGCCCATTTCGGCGACTGTCCGCCGCATTCGCTACAGATATACAGAGTCTTGGGTTTTGCCACGCGCGAGCTTGCCTTGTTTGCTGTTTCTGGAATGGAGGTGAAGCCCGGCTTACTCGGCCCGCACCGGCACGCGCGGCGCGACCGCGCACATCAGCTCGTAGCCGATCGTGCCGCATGCCTGCGCGACGTCGTCGATCGGCAGCGAAGTACCCCACAGTTCGACGCGCGAGCCGACGTTGGCGGTCGGCACCGGCGTCAGGTCGACGGTCAGCATGTCCATCGAAACGCGCCCGACGATCCGCGTGCGCACGCCGTCGACGATCACCGGCGTGCCTTCCGGCGCAACCCGCGGATAGCCGTCCGCGTAACCGCACGCGACCACGCCGATGCGCATCGCGCCGCGCGATTTGAACGACGAGCCGTAGCCGACGGTCTGCCCCTCGCTTAGCGTCTGCACGGCGATCAGCTCCGAGGCGAGCGTCATGGCCGGCTGCAGACCCGTGCCCTCGATCGCGGCCGTCACGCCCGACGGCGACGCGCCATACATGATGATGCCCGGGCGCACCCAGTCGAAATGCGCGGCCGGGTGCCACAGCGTGGCCGCCGAGTTGGACAGGCTGCGCGCGCCGGCGATGCCCTGCGCGCCGCGCTCGAACGCTTCCATCTGATGCGCGATGCCGCGCTCGCCGTCGGCATCGGAAAAGTGCGTCATCAACGTGATCTGGCCGACGCCCTGGCAGGCACGCGCGCGCTCCCACGCGGCGCGGAATTTCTCCGGCGTGTAACCGAGGCGGTTCATGCCGGTGTTCATCTTCAACTGAATGTTGACGGGCTTGGACAGGCGCGCCATTTCGAGCATGCGCAGTTGTTCGTCCGAATGCAGCGCGGTGGTCAGGCTGTAGCGGTCGATCACGTCGATATCGGTCGGACGAAAGAACCCTTCCAGCAGCAGAATCGGGCCAGCCCAACCCAATTCACGCAACTTCACGGCTTCTTCGAGGTCCAGCAAACCGAAGCCGTCGGTGGCGCGCAGACCCGGGAACGCGCGCGCAAGCCCGTGCCCGTAAGCATTGGCCTTGACGACGGCCCAGATT
The DNA here is from genome assembly GCF_029910215.1 of Paraburkholderia sp. D15. Taxonomy (NCBI): domain Bacteria; kingdom Pseudomonadati; phylum Pseudomonadota; class Betaproteobacteria; order Burkholderiales; family Burkholderiaceae; genus Paraburkholderia; species Paraburkholderia sp. D15. The sequence goes on from NZ_CP110395.1 coordinate 2,746,110, forward strand.
TTGGATTTCGGCGCGTAGCGCCGGGCGACGGCGAGGTTATTGGCGAGTGCGGCGGTATGGATCGTGGCTGAGAGGGGGCGCGGCATGGGATATTTTCGTAAAGACGCTTGCGAATCAGCAGCTTACAGGGCGTTTTCAGCGCCAGGCAGCTTGCTGGGCGGTGCGATCAAGGATTTTGCTAGTCCGAATCCAGCTATTTTCATGATATAAAGCCGTGCGCACAACCCATTTCGAACGGTATAAGCCCTGAGGCCTTGCACACGGCCGGGCCGGATAGACCGCAGCGAGGACAGCATCGCATCAGATGAAAAAAGGTTTTTACACCATCATGGCCGCGCAGTTTTTTTCGTCGCTGGCCGACAATGCGCTTCTGATCGCTGCAATTGCACTGCTGAAAGATCTTCACGCCCCGAACTGGATGACGCCGCTGCTCAAGCTGTTCTTTGTGCTGTCGTACGTCGTGCTGGCTGCGTTCGTGGGCGCCTTCGCCGACTCCCGTCCGAAAGGACGCGTGATGTTCGTCACCAATACCATCAAGGTCGTCGGCTGCATCACGATGCTGATCGGCGCGCATCCGCTGATTGCGTACGGCATCGTGGGTTTCGGCGCGGCGGCCTACTCGCCCGCCAAATACGGCATTCTCACCGAACTGCTGCCGCCTGACCGGCTGGTCGCCGCGAACGGCTGGATCGAAGGCACCACGGTCGGTTCGATCATTCTCGGCACCGTGCTTGGCGGCGCGCTGATCAGTCCGCACATCGCCGCGCCGATCCTGCGCCAGCACATTCCCACCGTCGACACCCCCGCCGAAGCGGCCATGCTCGTGATCATGGCGATCTACGTGGTCGCCGCGCTGTTCAACCTGCGCATTCCCGACACCGGCGCGCGCTATCCGAAACAGGAACGCGGCCCGATCAAGCTCGTCACCGATTTCGCCGACTGCTTTCTGGTGCTGTGGCGCGACAAGCTCGGCCAGATTTCGCTCGCCGTGACCACGCTGTTCTGGGGCGCCGGCGCGACGCTGCAATTCATCGTGCTGAAGTGGGCCGAGGTGTCGCTGAACATGTCGCTCTCCGAAGCCGCGATCCTGCAGGCGGTGGTCGCCGTGGGCGTGGCGGCCGGCGCGATTTTCGCGGCCTCGCGCGTGCCCTTGAAGAAGTCGCTGTCGGTGCTGCCGGTCGGCATCATGATGGGCATCGCGGTGATGCTGATGGCGTTCTACACGCGCGATCTGTTCCCCGCGCATTGGGGCGTGTACTTCGGCCGCATGCATGTGCCCGGTTATCTGATCGTCGCGTATATTTTCCTGATGGTGGTGGGCGGCCTGTCCGGCTTTTTCGTCGTGCCGATGAACGCGCTGCTTCAGCATCGCGGGCACGTGCTGCTGTCGGCCGGTCATTCGATCGCCGTGCAGAACTTCAACGAAAATCTGTCCGTGCTCGTCATGCTGTGCCTATACGCAGTGCTGGTCTGGCTCGACGTGCCGGTCACCGCGGTGATCGTGCTGTTCGGCACGTTCGTGTGCGTGATGATGTGGCTCGTGATGCGCCGTCATCAGGCGAATCAGCGCGCGTTCGACTCGGTCGCGCTGATCGGCGAAGCCAAGCACTGACCCGTCAAATTCATTCACCCCTCGCGGGATGGCCGGCCAGCTCGCCGGCCGCGTCTTTCCGTCTGTCTTCTTCGCCGCTCGCCATGACTCAATCGATTCCCAATGTGCTGACGATCGCCGGTTCCGATTCCGGCGGCGGCGCCGGCATTCAGGCCGACCTGAAGGCTTTCTCGGCGCTCGGCGCGTACGGCGCGAGCGTGATCACCGCGCTTACCGCGCAGAACACGCGCGGCGTGACCGCGATTCACGCGCCGGATGCGGCGTTCATCACCGCGCAACTTGATGCCGTGTTCGACGACCTGCGTATCGATGCCGTGAAGATCGGCATGCTGGCGAATGCGTCCATCGCGCGGGCGGTCGCGGATGCGTTGCGGCGTCACAAGCCGCAGCACGTCGTGCTCGACACGGTGATGATTTCGAAGAGCAATCACGCGTTGCTGCTGCCGGATGCGGTGGCCGCGGTGCGCGACGAATTGCTGCCGCTCGCCGATCTGCTGACGCCGAATCTGCCGGAAGCGGCCGCGCTGCTCGGCATCCCCGCCGCGACCGACGAAGCCGCGATGGTCGAGCAAGGCGAAGCGTTGCGCGCGCTGGGCGCGCGGGCGGTGCTGATGAAGGGCGGCCATCTGAGCGCGACCGATAGTCCCGACTGGCTCATCGAGGCAAGCGGAACCCTGCGGCTGGGCGGTCCGCGTGTGCCGGTGAAGAATACGCACGGCACGGGCTGCACGTTGTCGTCGGCGATCGCCGCGCTGATTCCGCAGCGGGACGATCTGGCGAGCGCGGTGGCGGATGCGAAGGTGTATCTGACCGGCGCGTTGCAGGCTAGCGACCGGTTAGCGGTCGGTAGCGGGGTCGGGCCGGTGCATCATTTTTATCGCTGGTGGTGAGGGCGGGAGCGCTCTACGTCTCTCTACGAGCCTCTATAAGCCGCTATAAGCGCGCGTGACGCTGTGCCTGCTCGGGCCAGTCGTCCGGCACGATAAAACCGCGCGAACGTTCCACCAGATCGCCTGCGGCATCGTCCGCCAACGCGACGACCGTGACCGGTCCACGCAGCAGTGTGATTTGCCCGGCGAGCGTTTCGGCGTCGACGACCGTCCTATCCCCATCCGCATCCGTCTGCTGTTCGATGCCCTGCTCGACGCGCTGCTCGATCCGCCTCGGCGCGAGCCACTCCAGACGCGGCAACGGCCGCCACCAGCTCGCATGCGTGCGGGCAAAGTCGAGCCACTCGCTGCTCGTCACCCACCAGCCGCGTCCGTGCGCCGGATCGAGTTCGGCGCACTCCGGTGGCGTCTGCGCGTGCCGGTAAAACAGCCAGCCTTTGACGAACATCTGCGGAATCCACGACCCCGCGTATCCGGTCGACGCGAACTCGTCGCGCGCGCTGATCGGCAATTGATGATTCAGCAGATGCGCGCGCTTCAGATCGAGACGGTCCTTGAGATTCGGGCCGACAAAATCCGCCAGTTGGCCACGGCCCGCGCCCGCATGCAGGTAGCACTTCATCGCCAGTTCCCAATGCAGGCGGACGCCCTGCCTCGTCTGCAGCAGAAAATCGCATTCGCCGAGCGTGATGCCGTCGCGCCTCAACTGCACGCCCGCCGCGATGAGCCGCGCGGCCGGCCCCTGCTCGAGAAACCAGCCGAGCAGACGTTCGGCGTAGCGCCCAACGCGCGACATGCGGATCGCCGCGAGGTGTTGCAGCAGCGGCTGCGGCGCGGCATCGAGCGCGCGCAGCCAGGCGACGGTGGCGTCGAATTCGTCGGGGGTCGCGAATGGCGTCGCCAGCGCGCCGGCCGGTGGTTGCGGACGCAACAGGTCGGGGCTGAGCAGCAGCCACGCGAGATCGCGCACGGCGGTGACGCGCAGGTCGTTCAGGAGATCGTTCAGGACATCTTTTAGCAGCGCATTTTGCGGCCCGGCCCGCGGCACCGCGAGCGGCGTGTCGAGCGGCCCGGCGGCGCGCGCCGCCGGGTCATCGGAGGCGCTCACTGCGGCACGCCGCCAGCCTTGCGCCACGTATCGCGCGCGAGGCACAGGTCGGCCCACGCCTTCGACTTGTCGGGCAGGCTGCGCAGCAGATACGCCGGGTGATACGTGACGATCACCGGCACGCCTTCGTATTCGTGCACGCGGCCACGCAGCGACGAAATGCTCGCGTCGGTCTTCAGCAGACTCTGCGCGGCGAAGCGGCCGAGCGCGACGATCAGCTTCGGCTTGACCAGCGCCACCTGACGTTGCAGATACGGCTCGCAGCGCGCGACTTCATCGGGCTCGGGATTGCGGTTGCCGGGCGGGCGGCACTTGATCACGTTCGCGATGTAGACGTTGGTGTCGCGCGCGAGCGTCAGCGAACGCAGCATGTTGTCGAGCAGCTTGCCGGCCTGGCCGACGAACGGTTCACCCTGGCGGTCTTCGTTTTCGCCGGGAGCTTCGCCGATCAGCATCCAGTCGGCGTTGCGATCGCCGACGCCGAAGACCGTGTTGGTGCGCTTCTCGCACAACCGGCAGCGTTCGCAAGCCGCGACGCGCTCGCTCAGCGCGTCCCAGTCGAGCGTGTCGACGGCCGGCGGTTGCGGCGCTTCGCGGCGTGCTTCGGTGGGCGCATGAGCCGCGCCATGGCCCGCGGGTTCGGACGGCAGATCGTCGAACCAGGCGAAGTCGTCGCCGGGCGGCGCATCGAACGACGGCGGCTCAGCGGCGCGGGAGGATGGCGCGGATGGCGCGGGTTGCCGGGAGGGCGACGGGGATGGCGCACGCGGCTGGCGCGGCGCATCGGCGGCGAAGGAATCCGCCTGCGGTTGACGCGAAGCAGCCACCCCAGCGCCCCCAGCGGCCTCGGCACGCGTCGCGCTCTCGCCATGCGCGGACCGCGCACCACGCTCGTCCGCCGCGCCTTGAACGACGGCGCGCGGCTCATCGATAACGCGCGCGGACGCATCGGGATCATCCGCGCCAACCCCCTCCGCGGCCTCACCCGCCGCGCGCACCGCCAACCCTCGGCGCACCCACAACGGCGCGAGACCGAACTCTTCCAATACCGATTCATGCAGCGCCATTTGCGCCCTCCGAGGCAAACGAGAAACGCATCACGATGGCGTCCTCCCGGCTGCGATGCCGCGCCGGATAATAATTTTTGCGCCGCCCGATCGACGCGAAACCGAAGCGCTCATACAGCCGGATCGCGCGATGGTTCGACGGCCGCACTTCGAGCAGCAAGCCGTCGAGCTTCTCGGCGCGCGTGATCCGCACGGCCTCGCGCAGCAGCGCGAGCCCCGCGCCGGCGCCTTGCGCGGCCGGCGTCACGCACAGATTGAGCAGATGCATTTCGTCGACCACCGGCATCAGCACGCAGTAGCCGATCAGCGTGCCCGTCACGTGCCGCAGACAGACGCCGAAATAGCCGTTGCGCAGCGAATCGCCGAAGTTGCCGCGACTCCAGGGAAATTCGTAGGCGATTTTCTCGATGGCCGCGACCTCGTCGAGGTCGCCTTCGGTCATCGGCGACATGTAGCGGTCCGCCAGCAACACGCCGCTCATTGGCCGCCCTCGCCCGCTTTGGCTTCGCCGGTGTTGTCCCTCTGCGCCATCTTTCCGGCCTTCTGCGCGATCCGTTCGGCCGTCGTCTGCGCGACCTTGTTGCGCACATATTCCGGCGCGGCTTGATCGGCCGGCACGGTGCGCCCGGCGCGCCACGCTCGCAGCGCCGCGTGCGCGAGCGGCACCGCATGCGGCAGCGCTTCTCCATCGACGGTGCGGGCGGCGGCGGCCGCGGGCAGGCGCTCGCCGAACGCCGCGGCCGCGTTGCCGGCCAGCGTGAACGGCGCGTCCGGCAGCACGAGCCGCTCCGGCGCGTCGAGCGACGCCGGCTGCAACGTGCGCCAGTCGCCTTGCGCGTCGTCCCATGCGTAGTCGGCCCAATAGATTTCGTCCATGCGCGCATCGAGCGCGGCAAGCACGCGGGTCGCCGCCGGATCGCGCAACCGGGCGCTTTCCGCGCAGGCAAGCAGCGTGCTGACCGGCACCACCGGCAGATTCAGCCCGAACGCGAGGCCTTGGGCGACGCCGGTCGCCGTACGCAAGCCGGTGAACGAACCGGGACCGGCGCCGAATGCGATCGCATCGCAGTCCGCGAGCGTCAGGCCGGCTTCGGCGAACAGTTCGCGAATCGCGGGCAAAAGGCGCGTGCTGGACACGGCGCCCGTCTGCTCGTGGCGGACCCAGAGACGGGGTTCGGCGGGCGCCTGGCCTGACGCCGGGGCGGCGACGGACAGAAGCGCCACCGAACAGAATTCGGTCGAGGTATCGAGAGCGAGGAGCACAGTTTGAGTCATGGACCGTATTGTAATCGGCGTGATCGGCGCGGCGCGCGCCAATCTGGTCCGCGAACGGATTCGGATTTGCCCGCACCCCGGCGGCGGTGTTTGGAATAAGCCCTCGGGCCGGCGGCGACATGCAATTGATATGATCGTCGGCCACCCTAAACGCAATCCCGCCCGGCGGGCTACACGACCATGACCGACATCAGCACCCAATTCGCCCAAGCCCAGGAAGACGTCAAGCAGTTGCCGGAACGTCCGGGCAATCTGACGCTGCTGCGCCTGTACGCGCTCTTCAAGCAGGCCACCGAAGGCGACGTGCACGGCGACAAGCCGGGCTTCACCGACATCGTCGGCAAATACAAGTACGACGCCTGGGGCGCGCTCAAGGGCACCGGCCAGGACGCGGCCAAACAGCAATACATCGACCTCGTCGAATCGCTGAAGAGCGGCGCGGCGGCCTGACCGGCGATCTTCCCCGCGATTTACGCAGCGATCCACCCGCGATCGAACGGCATGCCGCGGTGATGATCCGGAAACGGGCCCGACGAATGGGCCCGAATCGAGGGCTCAGAACGATCCAGAATACGGGCCCCGAGCATGGCCCGAAACGGCCACCGCATCCCCTACTGCCCACTCCCGGCAAAAGCCGGAAAAATCCTCGCCCGCACCCAAAGAGCAATTTTTCCGCCAGGAATAGTCTTAACGGTGGCGCGGTGCAACAAAACTCTATACAATGCTGCCTGCGCTTCACTGCTCTGCCCGGCTTTCCTCTAGCGGCCTTTGCGGCGCAGCGCCTCGTAGCGTTTAGCTCCAATCCAGTTTAGAACCTGTCCCCTCCTGCCTAGCCCCCTACGGGCGATCATGTCCCAGGCTGGCGACACGCCGTGTTGGCATGTCGCATCCGATACAGCTTCTAACGAAAAGCTCGCCTTCATTGTCGCGAGCTGCCCCCGTTTTTCGATTTGCTCGCTGCTTCTTTGCTCGCTGAATCCGACGACTTGGGTATGCCGATTGGCGCCGACGTTTCATTTCGTGTGTACCCAGGAATTTCCAAGGATTCTCAATGACTTCGAGCAACATCTCCAGCAGCCCGTTGAACGCCATCGCCGATCAGGCCCTCGGTCTCGCCGACGCGCCCGCCCAAGCCGCAGCCGTTGCTGCCGCGCCGGCCGCCGTCGCCGCTGAAGCCGCTGCGCCCGCCGGCCCGACGTTCGCGTCGCTCGGTCTGTCCGCGGATGTCGTCTCCGCGCTGACCGCCGCTGGCTACCAGAACCCCACGCCGGTTCAGCAACGCGCCATCCCCGCCGGTATCGCCGGCCGCGATCTGCTGGTCTCGAGCCCGACCGGTTCGGGCAAGACCGCCGCATTCATGCTGCCGGCCATCGAGCGTTTCTCGCAACTCCAGAAGGCGCAAGCCAGCCAGCCGCGCGAACCGCGTCCGGCCGACGGCGCCCGTAACACCCGCCGTCCGCAACCGGTTGCCCGTCCGACCATGCTGGTTCTGACGCCGACCCGCGAACTCGCGATGCAGGTCACCACCGCCGCCGCCACGTACGGCAAGCATCTGAAGCGTCTGCGCACGGTCAGCATCCTGGGCGGCGTCGCCTACGGTCAGCAACTGATGCTGCTGGCGAAGAACCCGGAAATCCTGGTTGCCACGCCGGGCCGTCTGATCGACCACCTGGAACGCGGCCGCATCGACCTGTCGCAGCTGCAGATTCTCGTGCTCGACGAAGCCGACCGCATGCTGGACATGGGCTTCATCGACGACATCGAAACGATCGTCGCCGCCACGCCGGCCACGCGTCAGACCATGCTGTTCTCGGCCACGCTCGACGGCAAGATCGGTTCGCTGACGAGCCGTCTGCTGAAGGATCCGGAACGGATCGAAATCGTTCAGCGCCTGGAACAGCGCACCAACATCGCGCAAACCGTTCACTACGTGGACGACCGCGATCACAAGGACCGTCTGCTCGACCATCTGCTGCGCGACGAAGGCCTCGATCAGGCCATCGTCTTCACCGCCACCAAGATGGACGCGGACCAGCTGGCCGGCCGTCTGGCCGACGCCGGTTTCGAATCGGCCGCCCTGCACGGCGATCTGCCGCAAGGCGCGCGTAACCGCACGATCCGCGCCCTGCGCGAGCGCCGTGTGCGCGTGCTGGTCGCGACCGACGTCGCGGCGCGCGGCATCGACATCCCGGGCATCACGCACGTGTTCAACTACGACCTGCCGAAGTTCGCCGAAGACTACGTGCACCGTATCGGCCGTACCGGCCGCGCGGGCCGCTCGGGTATCGCGGTGAGCCTCGTGCATCACGCCGAACAAGGCGCGCTGAAGCGCATCGAGCGTTTCGTGCGCACGCCGCTGCCGGTCAACGTCGTGGAAGGCTTCGAGCCGCGCAAGTCGGCACCGTCGGGCAATGGCCGTCCTGGCTTTGGCGGCCGCGGCCGTCCGGGTGGCGGCAATGGTGGCGGCCGTCGTTTCGGCAGCGGTTCGGGCAAGCCGGCCGGTAACGGCGGCGGCGCGCGCAGCGGCAGCAGCAGCGGCAATGGCGGCGGCTGGGCCGGCAAGTCGGCCGGCGGCGGTTCGCGTGAAGGCTACGGTGGTGGCGGTTCGCGTGAAGGCTACGGCGGTTCGCGCGACGGCGGCTACGGTGCGCGCCGCAACGACGGTCCGCGTACCGCGCGTCGTGGTAGCTAAGATCAGTCAAGCAGTGACATGACCGGCCTTCGCGCCGGTCGTCAATCGAAAAACCGGTGCTCAGGCGCCGGTTTTTTTTCGCCCATCGCCGATCGACGGCAATATTTCATGATGTGAAAAATTTTTTTGCGTCGTAAAAAATCGTGCTGCACGGCACAACCCGGCCTGTTGCAAGATGGGAAAAGTCGTTTCACAACTCGAAACGAATAAAATAAACCGTTGATTTTTAACGATAATAAAAATCACACAAAGCCTTCTCGCCGTCTATTGCGCCAGCACCGATTTGCCTAGACTCTTATATAAGACTTCACGAAACGAAACGCCAGATCATCCCGAAACGGTCGGCCGCTTCGACGAAGACACGAGTCACCCTACCCATTACAGGCAACCAAGGAGCACACCATGACGACGCGCGAAGAACAGGCAAAGCAACTCCAGCAACAGTGGGACACCGATCCGCGCTGGAAAGGCGTGAAGCGGACCTATTCGGCGGACGACGTGATCCGTCTGCGCGGCTCGGTGCAGGTCGAGCACACGCTCGCCAAACGCGGCGCGCAAAAGCTGTGGGAAAGCGTGAACACCGAGCCGTTCGTCAACTCGCTCGGCGCGCTGACCGGCAACCAGGCGATGCAGCAGGTCAAGGCCGGCCTGAAGGCAATCTATCTGTCCGGCTGGCAGGTGGCGGGCGATGCGAACGTCGCCGGTGAAATGTACCCGGACCAGTCGCTGTATCCGGCGAACTCGGTGCCGCTCGTGGTCAAGCGCATCAACAACACGCTGACGCGCGCCGACCAGATCCAGTGGTCGGAAGGCAAGAATCCGGGCGACGAAGGCTACATCGACTACTTCGCGCCGATCGTCGCCGACGCGGAAGCCGGTTTCGGCGGCGTGCTGAACGCGTTCGAACTGATGAAGGCGATGATCGAAGCGGGCGCATCGGGCGTGCACTTCGAAGATCAACTGGCCTCGGTGAAGAAGTGCGGCCACATGGGCGGCAAGGTGCTGGTGCCGACCCGCGAAGCCGTCGCGAAGCTGACCGCCGCGCGTCTGGCCGCCGACGTCTCCGGCGTGCCGACCGTGCTGCTGGCGCGCACCGACGCGGAAGCGGCCGACCTCGTGACGTCGGATGTCGACGACAACGACAAGCCGTTCCTGACCGGCGAGCGCACCGTGGAAGGCTTCTACCGCACCCGCCCGGGTCTTGAACAGGCGATTTCGCGCGGCCTCGCCTATGCGCCGTATGCCGACATGATCTGGTGCGAAACCGGCAAGCCGGACCTCGAATTCGCGAAGAAATTCGCCGACGCGATCCACAAGGAGTATCCGGACCAGCTGCTGTCGTACAACTGCTCGCCGTCGTTCAACTGGAAGAAGAACCTGGACGACGCGACCATCGCCAAGTTCCAGCGCGAACTCGGCGCGATGGGCTACAAGTTCCAGTTCATCACGCTGGCCGGCTTCCACGCGCTGAACTACTCGATGTTCAACCTCGCGCACGGTTACGCCCGCAACCAGATGACGGCCTTCGTCGAAATGCAGCAGGCCGAATTCGCTGCCGCCGACAAGGGCTTCACCGCGGTCAAGCATCAGCGCGAAGTCGGCACCGGCTACTTCGACGCCGTCACGCAGACGGTGGAACGTGAAGCGTCGACGACGGCGCTGCACGGTTCGACGGAAGACGAGCAATTCTTCGACAAGAAGGTCGCTTAAGCAGGTTCATGTCTGCAGGTTCAAGTCTGCAGGCAGCACAGCCCGCGCCTTCGCGGCGCGGGCGCGGCAAGGCACGCCGGCGGTCGAACGGCTTCGTCAGAAAGCCACCGCCACAGGGAGGAAAGAATCATCGGGGCATCGCGGTCATGTGCCGCGCCAGCCCCGGGGCCGTGGATCTGGGAGGAGGAAATCGCAGCAGCGCCCATAAAGCCAGCGCAACCGATTGCGCGGCGAACAGCGGACGCGCCGGCCTCATCGCCGGCGCGTTTTTTTTGGCGCGTCATGGGGGAGCGTCATCGGGAAGCGTCATTGGTGCGCGATTTTGAAGCGCATTCTCGAGGCGTGCTTTCCAACGACCTTTTCCACGCACTCCACCCGGCCTTCACCGGTACACGATCACCGGAATTTTCGTATGCGTGAGCACCCGCTGCGTTTCGCTGCCGATCAGCAGGCTGCCGAGCCCGCGCCGCCCGTGCGACGCCATGAAGATCACATCGCAATGGCCCTGCTCGGCCGCTTCGATGATCCCGAGATACGGCGCCGGATGCACGCTGGTACGACTGAGCACCGCCACGCCGACACGCCGCCCCGCCAGCTCGACTTCGCGCAGATGCACGCGCGCTTCGCGCTCGCTGCGTTGCAGGAATTCGGACGGCGGTTCGACCACCACGTCCGAGAACGGCGAGTACGGATATTGCGGCAGACACGCATACGCGGTGACGTCCGCGCCGACCGCCTGCGCGAGATCGATCGCGCCGTCGATCGCCTTGCGCGACAGATCGGAACCATCGGTCGGAACCAGGATGTGCCTGAACATGATGCCCTCCGTCGCCGGCCCTGCGCAGCGCGGCGTCAGCGTTCTCGAGTCTCGGCCAGCAAGCCGCCTGAATCGATTGTAGGTCGCCGGAACGCGGGGATGGCCGTGTCGAGGGTCTATCCGGATACGGCACGGGGTCGCGCGCGGCGCCCCCGCACGGACCGCACGGTCCGCGCGTCAGCCTGCGCCCTCGCCCCAATAACCCGGATCGCCGTACGTATGCTTGAGAAAGTCCAGAAACAGCCTGACGCGCAGCGGCAGATGGCGGCGCTGCGGAAACACCGCGTGGATGCCGATCGGCGGCGCGGCGAATTCGTCGAGCACGCTGACCAGCCGGCCGGCGGCGATGTCCTCGCCGACTTCCCACCACGAGCGCCACGCGAGACCGTAGCCCTCGAGACACCATTCATGCAGCACCGCGCCGTCCGAGCACTCCATCATGCCGGACACCTTGATCGACACCACCTTGTCGGCCTGCTGGAACATCCAGCCGCGCTGCTGGTTCGCGCTCGCGCCGAGCGCGAGGCAGTTGTGGTGCGCGAGATCGGCCAGCGTGTGCGGTGCGCCGCGCCGGTTCAGATAGGTCGGCGACGCCACGCACACGCGGCGGTTTTCGCCGAGCTTGAGCGATACCAGCGACGAATCCGGCAGCTCGCCGAGCCGCACCGCGCAGTCGAACCCCTCGTTGACGAGATCGACGAGCCGGTCGGACAGATCGAGCGTGATCGACACGTCCGGGTGCGCGACGGTGAACGGCGGCACCAGCGGCGCGACGTGGCGGCGTCCGAAGCCCGCCGGCGCGGACAGCCGCAAATGGCCGCTCGCCTTGACGCCGCCTGCCGACACGCTAGCCTCGGCGTTCTGCATGTCGTGAATGATGCGCTGACAGTCTTCGAGGAAAGCCGAGCCCTCGAAAGTCAGCGTGATCTTGCGCGTGGTGCGCACCAGCAGCTTGACGCCGAGGCGCTCCTCGAGCGCATCGATACGGCGGCCGATGATCGCCGGGGCGACGCCCTCGGCGGATGCCGCGGCGGACAGACTGCCCTTGGCCGCGACGGTAACGAAAGTCTCGATCTGCTTAAAACGGTCCATGGACGTGCGCGGCATAACGCCGCGCGGGGAAGTGGTCGGTGCGCGTCAGATTAGGTGGATGAAAGTAAAAGATCAAGTGATCTTTAACCTCTTTTTAAGCACTCAGCATCACTAATACAATCTGTCTCGACCTCTGATAGGAGTGCACGGCAATGTCGGCCATAACGACACTCATCCCTAAAGCAGTGATTTTCGACGCGTATGGCACGCTTTTTGACGTGCACTCGGTGATCGCTGCCGCGGAGCAGATGTTCCCCGGCCACGGTGCGGCGTTGTCGCAGTTGTGGCGGCAGAAGCAGATCGAGTACACGCAGTTGCGCACGCTGGCCGATCCGGCGGGCGCCCACTACCGGCCGTTCTGGGACATCACGCTCGACGCGCTGCGCTTCGCCGCGAAGAAGCTCCAGCTCACGCTGGGCCGTAGCGCCGAAAAACGACTGATGGACGAATACGCGTGCCTGTCCGCCTTCCCCGATGCCGTGCCCGCATTGCGCCTGTTGCGCGAGGCATCGCTGCCCGCGCCGGGTACATCGGGTGTGGCGGGTGCGCCGGGTGTGGCGAACACGCCAGGCGCCGCTCAGGTAACGGCCGCGACCTCCGGCGCGGCGCCTCGCGCGCGTCTCGCGATCCTCTCGAACGGCAATCCGCAAATGCTCGACATCGCCGTGAAGAGCGCCGGCATGACCGGGCTGTTCGATCACGTCCTGTCCGTCGACGCCGTACGCGCGTACAAACCCTCGCCCGCCGCCTATTCGCTCGCCACGCAAACCTTCGACGCGCCGCCGCGCGAGATCGTCTTCGTGTCGTCGAACGGCTGGGACGTGGCCGGCGCGACATGGTTCGGCTTCACCACTTTCTGGCTCAACCGGCAACACGCACCCGTCGAAGAACTGGGCGTCGTGCCGCATGGGGCGGGCGCCAGTATGAACGATCTGCTCGCATTCCTGAAAAACCCCGCGTCGCCCGGCCGCAGCAGCGGCTCCGGCAACGGCCGCACGCGCCACAGCCCTGGCGCATGACGACCGGCACCGGATACCGCGACGCACCTCACCCTCAACTCAACATTTGCATCTTTGCAATCTGACCGACCAAGGAGAAATCATGTCGAATTCGCAGTCTTCTCTCTCGCTGCCGCAAGGCATGGCAATCACGGCTGAGATCAAGCCGGGCTATGAAGCGATCCTCACGCGCGAAGGGCTGGAACTCGTCGCCGCGCTGCATCGCACGTTCGAGCCGCGCCGCCAGCAGTTGCTGCAGGCGCGCGTGGAACGCACCCGGCGCCTCGACGCCGGCGAGCGCCCCGACTTCCTCGCCGAGACGAAGCACGTGCGCGACGGCGACTGGAAGATCGCGCCGCTGCCGGCGGACCTGCAATGCCGCCGTGTGGAAATCACCGGTCCGGTCGAGCGCAAGATGATCATCAACGCGCTGAACTCCGGCGCGGATTCGTACATGACCGACTTCGAGGATTCGAACGCGCCGAGCTGGGATAACCAGATCACCGGTCACATCAATCTGAAGGACGCGGTGCGCCGCACGATCTCGCTGGAACAGAACGGCAAGTCGTACACGCTGAACGACAAGATCGCCACGCTGATCGTGCGTCCGCGCGGCTGGCATCTGGACGAAAAGCACGTGACGGTGGACGGCCAGCGCGTGTCGGGCGGGATCTTCGATTTCGCGCTGTTCATGGTGCACAACGCGAAGGAACTGGTGGCGCGCGGCTCGGGCCCCTACTTCTATCTGCCGAAGATGGAAAGCCATCTCGAAGCGCGTCTGTGGAACGACATCTTCGTCGCCACGCAGGAAGCGGTCGGCGTGCCGCGCGGCACGATTCGCGCGACGGTGCTGATCGAAACGATCGTCGCCGCGTTCGAAATGGACGAAATCCTGTACGAACTGCGTGAACACAGCTCGGGCCTGAATGCCGGCCGTTGGGACTACATCTTCTCGGCGATCAAGAAGTTCAAGTCGGATCGCGATTTCTGCCTCGCCGACCGCTCGCAGATCACGATGACCTCGCCGTTCATGCGCGCCTACGCGCTGCTGCTGCTGAAGACCTGCCATCGCCGCAACGCGCCGGCGATCGGTGGCATGAGCGCGCTGATTCCGATCAAGAACGATCCGACGGCCAACGAAAAAGCGATGGGCGGCGTGCGCTCGGACAAGGCGCGCGATGCGGGCGACGGTTACGACGGCGGCTGGGTCGCGCACCCGGGCCTCGTGCCGATCGCGATGGAAGAATTCGTCAAGGTGCTCGGCGACAAGCCGAACCAGATCGACCGCCAGCGCGACGACGTGCTCGTCACCGGCACCGATCTGACGGACTTCCGTCCGGAAGCGCCGATCACCGAAGGCGGCCTGCGCAACAACATCAACGTCGGCATCCACTACTTGGGCGCATGGCTCGCGGGCAACGGCTGCGTGCCGATCCACAACCTGATGGAAGACGCCGCCACCGCCGAAATCTCGCGCTCGCAGGTGTGGCAGTGGATCCGCTCGCCGAAGGGCAAGCTCGAGGATGGCCGCAAGGTGACCGCCGAGCTGGTGCGTGAGCTGTCGGCGCAGGAACTCGACAAGGTGAAGCAGGCCGTGGGCGGCGATACGAAGCCGTACGAGCGCGCCGCGCAGATCTTCGAGGAGATGTCGACGTCGGAGGCATTCACCGACTTCCTGACGCTGCCGCTGTACGAAGAGATTTGACGCATCCGCAACGAACGACGCAGTAGCAGGCGCGCTTTCGTGTCACGCACGCATCGAAGGATGTGCGTGATTTGAAGGCGGCCTGGGTCGCTAGACTGACCGACCGGACGGCCCGACAGGCGCAAGCTTGCCGGGCCGTTTTTTTGCGGATGCCCGATGCGAGCCGCCGTTTTTTTTTGGAGACGTTTTTGGCGGCTGGTTTCCGCGTATATGCGAGCGCCGGCAGCATGCAGGTCGCGCGTACCCCGCCGGCACGAGCGCTGTTTAGCGCCCCTGTTCAGCGCGTGCTGCGATGCGCGACCCAGTCGCCCGATCTGATCTCGGGCAACCCCTTCACCGCGCCCGGCGCAACCGGATAGAAGCGGCAGTTCACGACGTTGCCGTCCACCTTCACCATCACCTCGCGCGCGAGAAAACGATCCTCGACGCCCGGGTACACCGCTTCGATTTCGTCGAGCACGGCCACCAGATCGTCGTCGATCTCGTAGACGTCGCCGATCACGTCGACGCCCGCTTCATCGACCACCAGCCCCGGGTACGAACCGAAGTCGAACAGATGGCCGCGCACCGAGGCCGAGCCGAGCAGCGTCGGCGCCGCGATGTCGTTGCGGGCCGCGGCGTCGCGCAGGTCGTTCACTTCACCGGCGCGCAATGTGCCGTATACAAAGACGGTTTGCATCGTCGTCTAGTCTCCTTGTTGCAATGATCGGATAGGTTCTGTTTGAGGCGTCGGGTCGGGCGCAGTTCAGCTTTTGTTCGCCGCTGTGTTTTGCTGGTCGCTGCCGGTCGCGCCGCCTGCGTTCGATTCAGTCCAGCGCCGCGTTCGACACCAGCACGCCGTCGATGTCCGCATAGATCCACTCGCCCGGCTGCACCGACGCGCCGGGCAGTTGCACGGGCACGTCGCGCTCTCCGCCGCCGCGTTTGCCGCAGCGCCGCGGACACGTTGTCAGCGCGACGACGCCGACCTCCGCTTCGTTCAACTCCAGCGCATCGCGCACGCAGCCATTCACGACGATGCCGGCCCAGCCGTTGTCCTGCGCAATCTGCGCGAGATTGCCGCCGACCAGCGCGCAGCGCAAACTGCCACCGCCATCGACGACCAGCACCCGGCCGTTGCCCGGCTCCTCGAGCGTGGTGCGCACCAGCGCGTTGTCCTCGAAGACTTTCAGCGTCACGGCCGGCCCGCTAAAACTTTCGGTGCGGCTGAACAGATGAAAGATGGGTTCGAGCACGCGCAGCGCGCCGAGCGTCAACTGCGCTTCGTGTGCGTCGCAGAGGTCGGCGGTGGTGAAGGTCATGGGATTCTCCTCGGCGTGCGGGCGATCGGGACATTATGCACTTTGGAAGTCGCGGCGCAGCGGGAATGAGGCGATGAGTTGGCGGGTTGGTCGGCTGACGTCGAGATTTCTTGAACCGGTGCGCCGCCGGGTTACCGATCGGATCACACTTGCCTGTCACGCCGCCGTTAAGGTACGGTGAGTGGCGCCGCTGTTCCAGCACGCCTCGTATTGCGCAGCGCGCAACCGCTTGCTTCGCTGGGCAAACGCTCGCTTCACTGCTTCACCGCATCACTGCATCACCGCTTTACGGCATCACGGCATCACGGCTTCACCGCATCACCGCTTCGCTCTTTCACCTCTTCACGCTTCGTCATGACTTCGTCCGTCGACATCGCTCCGTCGAGTTTCGTCCGCTTCGCCGATATTCCGCCGGAGTTCCGGCCCACCGACACGCATCCGATCCGCGTGCGCTCGCGGCCGATGGCCGCCGGCTGGCGCATCGCGCGTCACACCCACGCGTGGGCGCAAGTCGCGTATGCATCGCGCGGCGTGTTGCGGGTCGCGACGAGCGGCACGACGTGGATGGTGCCGCCCTCGCGCGCAATCTGGGTGCCGCCGCATATCGAACACGAAGTCTTCGCCATCGAGGATGCGTTCCTGCGCACGCTCTACATCACCGAAAACACCGCGCCCGCCTCGCTCGATACGCCGCGCGTGGTCGAGGTGTCCAATCTGCTGCGCGAAGTGATCGCCGCGCTCGACACGCTCGACCTGCCGCCCGCACGCGAAAGCCTGCTCGGCGCGTTGGCGCTCGATGAACTCACGCGCTCCGAACCGTTGCCGCTCTCGGTGCCGATGCCCAACGAAAAGCGCCTGCGCGCGCTGTGCGAAGCCGTACTCGCGGACCCGACGCACGGCGAGTCGCTCGAACAATGGGCAAGCAGCGTGGGGGCGAGCACACGCACGATCGCGCGGCTGTTCCGGCAGGAGTTGGGCGTGAGTTTTTCGCAGTGGCGTCAGCAGGCGATTCTGGCGCGCGCGATTCCGCTGTTGAGTCAGGGACGGCCGTTATCGCACGTGGCGCTGGAATTGGGCTATCAAAGTCAGAGCGCGTTTTCCGCGATGTTCCGGCGCGCGTTCGGCGAGAGTCCGCGCGCGTTTATCGAGCGCGGCTCCGAGCACCGCGCGGAAACGGGCGATCACGACGACATGGAGACGGACTGAGCCACACCCGCGGCCTATTTCGCCGCGGTCAAACCCGCCGAGCCAGATGACGGATTGCGCCGAGTTGCGCGAGACGCGGCCCGGTGAGCTTGTAGCCCTTGCGTTGATACAGGCGCGCGGCAGGATTATCGACGAACACTCTGAGTTGCAGCTCGCGCAGACCGCGTTCGCGCGCCCATTGATGCGAGATGTCCAGCAGATAGGTGCCAGCCCCCAGGCGCCGATGCCCTTCCGCGATCTGCACGTCGCGGATATGCAGCGAATCGCCTTCCTCCGTGATACGCAGCACACCGATGGGCTGCCCATCCATTTCGAGAATGAAGTTCTCCGACTCGCGCCAACTGCCGAGAAACAGATCCGCGCGCCACACGAGATGATGCCGGCGATAGTAGCCGCCCATGTTGTTGCGCGTCAGCGCCTCGGCGAACTCGAAATCGTCCATGCTCGCATTGCGCAGATGAAACGGTAACGGAGCTTCGGTGGGATCGAACATGATGAGGCGGCAAGGATAAGTCGGGTCAACGTTAGAACAGCCGGTGCGCGCTGGCAATGGCTGTTTGTCCCGAGCGCGCCCTGAAGGATGCCCTGGAAACCGGCGCGGAAATATATCGAGGAATAAATCCAGGAATAAAAAAAGCCCACTTCTTTCGAAGTGGGCTTTTCAAAATCTGGCGGAGCGGACGGGACTCGAACCCGCGACCCCCGGCGTGACAGGCCGGTATTCTAACCAACTGAACTACCGCTCCAGATTTTTGCTACACGGCGCATGAATGAACTCACTTGCCGATAGAACCGCGCTGACACCGTTCAACCGCTTACCGAACGACGCCGATGTTCTGGCGTCCCCTAGGGGATTCGAACCCCTGTACTCACCGTGAAAGGGTGATGTCCTAGGCCTCTAGACGAAGGGGACAACGTACTGCTTACATCTTTAATGAAAAAGCCCGCTCAGGTTCGTATGAACGGGCTTTGTCTGGCGGAGTGGACGGGACTCGAACCCGCGACCCCCGGCGTGACAGGCCGGTATTCTAACCGACTGAACTACCACTCCAGTCTTTACACCCTAGCTTGCGAGCGTCGGTTATTTCTCTGCAAGCTGCACCGCTTTACTGCCAACAACACTAAAGCGACGCTGATGTTTGGCGTCCCCTAGGGGATTCGAACCCCTGTACTCACCGTGAAAGGGTGATGTCCTAGGCCTCTAGACGAAGGGGACATAATCTTTTCAGATCTGTCTTTATCTCGCTGCCAACTTGCCACTAACTTACGTCAACTTGTTAGTTAGTTTGTTTCGTCAACTGCGAAGACCGCTATTCTAAACCACTCTACAACCGTTTGTGAAGTTTTTTTTGCTACAAGTTCCAGACTTCGGAACAACTTCACTCTGCGCCGATAGTGGAAGTAACGGGGATTGAAAAACGCCTCCCAGACCTACTCCGCCCTACCTGCTCGCCCATCACGCCCTTGATCGGGACATCATCTACGAACTGGCACTTTCCGGCAACGCCACCGACCACCTCAAAAAACACGCTTCCGGTCGGTCAGCAGCAAAGAACGCAATTATACGCAACAATTTTCCGACTTTGCAACTGTTTTGTTCGCCCCAGTCGACCAAATTTGCAGGTATCGACCGGTCGATGATTGCCTGTCCGACCCGGCGGATTCAGCAGATTCAGCGGATTCGGCAGATTCGAGGTCGCCCGCCCTGCAAGTGCGCCGGGCAGGCGGCCTCGCCGCCGCTCAACGATGCCCGAGCGTGCCGACGATCGCCGGCATCCGCTCGACCGCCTGCTCATGCAACTGCGCGTAGAGGCTGTTGCCGCGCGCATCGATCGCGACGGTGGCCGGCCCGAGCTGGTCGACCTCGAGCGTCAGCAGCCTGAACTGCGAGATGTATTCCGTCCAGTTCATCGCGACGACCCGGCGCAACGCGCGCGACAGCAGATTCAGCCCGCCGCCCGGAAATGACAGATACGCGCACCCGCATTCGAGAAGCGCCGCCGCGCTGGCGTCGTCGAGACCGCCTTTACCGCCGACGAGCCGCACGCCGAGACCGCGAATCAAGGCCGGCATCCACGGGTTGTAGCGCGTGCTCGTGCTCGGATTCAGATAAAGCGCCTCGGGACCATCGGGCGTCTCGTTCACATACGTGCTCAGATGGAAGAATGCGCCGTCGCGCAGATCGACCGGTAGCGGCGCGCCCTCTTCGATCGCCTGCGCGAGGCGCTTGTGAGTCGGCAGTCCGATACTGACGGTGATCTCCCCCGACAACCGCACCATGTCGCCAAGCTGCAGTTCGAGCACCTGCTCGCGAGTCAACGGCAATTTCAGATCGTGTAGCCGGCTCATCGTCCGCCCTCCAGGAATTCGACGCGGCCATCGCCATGTATGCGCGCAGCCGTGCGACGGTTGATCCAGCAGTTGAAACACACGGCGACCGGTACGAAACCATGGCTCGCCGCGTAGTCGATATGAACCGCCATCGCCGTCGTGTCGCCGCCCGTGCCCATCGGGCCGAAGCCCATCCTGTTGATCGCGTCCAGCAGACGCTGCTCCATCTTCGCGAGCAGCGGCTCCTGATTGATCTGCCCGAACGGGCGCAGCATCTGCTCCTTGGCCAGACGCGCCGCATAGTCGAAGGTCCCGCCGATACCGACGCCGATCACCAGCGGCAGGCACGGCTGCGACCCCGCGCGCAGCATCGTGTCGAGTACGAAGCGTTCGATCTGGTCATGAGTCGGATAGACGAACGCGTCGATCGCCTCCCAGCGGCCCGTCCCCATCGCCTTCGGCGAACAGACGATATCGACGTAATCGGCGTCGTCGATCACATCGAAACTGACGATCGGCATGTCCTTGCCCGCATAACTGCGCTCGTGCGTCAGCGGGTTGGTGACCATCTTCAGGATCGGCGGCGAGATCGACGTGGCGAGCTCGGCGAAACCGTCCCGGATCGCGGCGCGCACCGGACCGTCGAACTGCACGCGCGTCCCGATCTTGATGCTGTATGTCGGGATACCGACGTCGCTGCACACGAGCGAATCGTCGCGGCGCGCGCCGTCCGCGCTCTCCACGAGGATTTTCAGCGTCGCGCGGCCGGTCGGATTCGTTTCGCGCTCCGACGCATTCTGCAAAAACACGCGCGTATCGTCGGGAATCGTCTTCAATGAGCGCTCGTAGAGCTGCGCGGTGACGCGTTTCAGTGTCGCACTGTCAATTGACATCTCGCCTGTTCCTTAAATGAAGTGATACGGCGCGCCGCGCGATGGGCGCAACAGGTGCAGTAGGCGCGCATGACGACCGACGATTCCGCCAGGAGAAAAGCCCGCAGGAAATGTTCGACGTCCTGACATGCGCGGCGACAATGCGCAAACGCCAACCTCCTGACTCTTCTGCCATGACTCCATTCTCCTCGCACGCACGGCGCATCGGCATCGTCGGCGCCGGTGCGATCGGCGGTCACTTTGCCGCCCGCCTCGCACTTGCCGGTCACCGCGTGTCCGTGCTCGCGCGCGGCGATACGCTGCGCGCACTCGACACGTCCGGTCTTCGCTACACGAGCCCCGGCCAGCCGGAACGCGTCGTCGAGGTCCACGCCCATGCCCGCGCCGACGAGATCGGCCCGCAGGATCTCGTCGTCATCGCATTGAAGTCCCACGCGCTGCCGGCGCTCGCCGCTGCGCTGATCCCGCTCATCGGGCCGCGCACCGTCGTGCTGCCGGTCGGCAATGGATTGCCGTGGTGGTACTGCCTCGCGCCTGGCCACCCGCTCGAGGGATTGCGCCTGACGAGCGTCGACCCGGATGGCCGCATCGCGCGCGCACTGCCGTTCGCGCAGGTGCTCGGCGGCAGCGTGATGGCCTCGTGCAGTTCGCCCGCGCCCGGCGTGGTGAAGCATCACAGCGGCGGCCGGATCACGCTCGGCGAGCCGTGCGCCGGCGTGAGCGAACGCGCCGCCGACTGGGCACGCACGCTGACGGAAGCCGGTCTGCCGACGGTCGCGAGCGACGACATCCGGCGCGACCTGTGGATCAAGCTGCTCGGCAACGCGTGCTCCAACCCGCTCAGCGTACTCACCCAGACGACCACCGACCGCCTGCTCGACGCCCCCGGCACGCGCGACGTCTACGAGCGGCTGATGACCGAATGCCTCACGATCGGACGACAGGCGGGCCTTGCGCTCGACATCGACATCGCCGCGCGGATCGCGCAAACGCGCGAACTGGGCGCGGTCAAGACCTCGATGCTGCAGGATCTCGAAGCCGGCCGCCCGCTCGAACTCGACGCGATTCTCGGCGCGCCGCTCGAATGCGCGGCGCGGCTCGACGTCGACGCACCGTTGATGCGGACGGTGCTGGCGCTCGCGACGCTGCGCGCCACCTCGGCGACGACTTGACACGGGCACGCGGCGCCTCGCTAGCCGTCAATCGCGCGCATAGTCGGCGGCGTTCGCGACCCACCCCTTGCCGATGAAGTCATGGCGCGGCGGCGAGAACACGTCGATCAGCAGATGACGGCCGGCGCCCACGCCTTCGGTCGTGTGAATCAGTTGCACCGGGACCGCGATCATCGAGGCGGGCCCGGCTTCGAGATGCTCGTCGTCACGCCATGCGTTCGCGTCCGGCCCCCACTGCACGCGCAAATGGTGAATGAAATGCCCTTCGATCGCGAGCGAGCCCTGCTCGAACTCCGCGTGACTGTGCGGACTCAGTTTCGAGCGGTCGCGCGCGTCCTGATACTCGACCCAGTTGATGCTGAGCGTGTCGGTTTGCAGCATTTTGAGGCGCGGCTTGTCGGCGGGCGGCGTGATGTCGTCGATGCCGATGATCTGCAATTCACCCACGCCGTGCGTGCGCCGATAACCGGCGTCGCTGCCGACGATGCGCGCATCGGGTACTTCGTAGTCGCCGGCGTTGCAGGCGGCATCGGCCGCGAGATCCGCGCGCGCCGATGCGATCAGCACCGCACGTCCGCTCTGGGCCGGCCGCACGCTCACGTCGCCGGCAGGCACCACGCACACGCTACGCCCCGGCACTTGCCGCGCCGGGCCGTCGCCGACGCGTACCTCGGCGCCGTCTTCGGGCAGCAGCAGGAACATTTCGCGCGGGCTCGTCGCGTTGAACGCGGCGCCGTCGCCCTGCAGCCACTGCACGAAGAAATTCTGGCCGCGCGCAACCGCGCCCGGCGCCAGATCGTAAACCGCGGTGCCACGCACACCTGTCTCGGTCGAAGTCGTCATATCGGGTTCCTTACTCGGGGAAATTCAGTTATTGCGAGGGCTCGGGCGGCCCAGTTCGTCGAGCCGCCCGACGCTCGCGTAGCGATTGCCGTCGAGGCGGGTCAACGGCTCGGCGAGCACCGTGTCGAAGCGGCCATCCGCACCGACGAAGCGCTCGTCGAGATGCACGCCGACGATGCGGCCGAACACGACCCGGCTGTACGTTTCACCGGGCCCCGTCGGTTCGATGTCGACGATCCGCAGCAGCCGGCACTCCATGCTCGCGGGCGACGCGGCGACGCGCGGCGGCTTCACCAGCACGCTCGGCGCTTTCTCCAGCCCGGCCAGTTCGAATTCGTCGGTGCCGTAGGGCGCGTCGATCGAGCTCGTGTTCATCGGCTCGCGCAGATCCCAGGTCACGAGATTCGTGACGAATTCGCCCGTCTCGCGGATATTCGTGACCGTGTCCTTTTCATGCCGGTCGGCCGGCGTATTGCACGAAAACATCACGACGGGCGGCGCGGTCGAGACGAGATTGAAATGCGAGAACGGCGCCAGATTCACCTCGCCTTTGCCGTTGACCGTGCTGATCCAGCCGATCGGCCGAGGCGCGACGATCGCGTTGAACAGCGTGCGCTTGAAGCCGGGCGTAGTCGCCGGGTCGAGAAACATCGATATCTCCTTGTCCAGATCCGGCTCGCGTCAACCGCGCAGCCCGCCTTTCACGAACACCGCCTTGCCGGTTTCGTACAGCACCGCGTGACGCTCGGCATCGGTCAGCAGCGCGGTCGCGTCGAGCATCCGCTCCACCATGTCCTGGTACGTGCCCGACGACGTGCCGATATCCGAGCCCCACATGATCCGGTCCGCGCCGAACATGTCGACCGCGCTGCGCAGCGCCTGGTCCGCCGGCATGTCCGTCTCCCGATAGATGTCGAGGTTGATCGACGTGAACTTGAAGAAGATGTTCGGTTCGGCCGCAAGCGCTTCGAAACGGGCGTCGAAGCCGAAGTTCTCGTCCTCCACTTCCGGTTCGAGCATGTGGTCGAGCACGACACGCAGGCTCGGGAAGCGCCGCGCGAGCGTGACGATCGTCGGCACCGACGGACCGCCGCCGCCCTCCGCGAGCACTTCGATATCCATCACGATGCCGTGCTCGTTCGCGACGGCCCACGTCTCCAGCGCGCGCGGCGAATCCAGCCACGGCATCGTGCCGTCCGGCTCGCGGCCGCCGAACAGCCGCACGCCCGCGAGGCCGTGCTGGTCGATGTAGCTGCGCACGAGCGCGGGCGTGCCCGCGTCCTCGGCATCGAGAATCACGACGGCCGAGAAGAGCTCCGGATGCGCATCCGACGAATCCAGGATGTAGCTGTTGTCGTACCGGTAGATCATCCGCTTCTGGACCGCGACCGCCTCGACCACGCCCGCTTCGCGCATCCACGGCAGCATGCGCGCCGCGTCCGGCACCTCGTTGATCGGGTTGGGACCGTGCTTGCCGCCGGGCAGGCCGATCACGCCCGGCAGACGCGGCGGCGCATTCGGCGAGCGTTTCATCGGATTGCGCGGATAACGCGTGATGTCGTCCGCCACCAGATGCGCGTGCGAATCGAACAGCTTGACGGGTTGGCCGGACGGCCCGGTCGTCGAGGGTTGCGGGGAATTCATGTCGTCTCCATTCAGGTACAGGTTGCTGGGTGCCACGCGGCCGGGCCGACGCCTAGAACAGGTGGCGGATGCCGATGGTGAAGCCGGTTTGCGCGTCGCTGGCCGACGGCGTCGCGAACGTCAGCGCCGCAACCGCGCGATGCCCGGTCGAATCGAAGCCCCCCGCCTTCTCGTGCAACAGCACGCAGTAGAGGTCGGTTCGCTTCGACAACGCATAGTCCGCGCCGAGATCCCATTGCTGATAGCTTGCGCCGCTTTCTCCCTCGAAGGAGCTGGCTCGTGTGTACGAATACGCGACGCCAAGCAGGAAAGCCGGTGTCAGCCGGTACTTCAGGTTCGCCTCGGCGGTGTTGAACGTCACGCTCTTGCCGGCCTCGCCCTTGGGCGGCGCGGCGCCCGCGACCACCGTCGCGCCGAGATCCGAGAATTTCGTGTTCGTGTAGATCGCGCCCGCGGTGAATTTGCCGATGTCGTAGGAGGCACCCGCACCGAACACCTGCTGCGAGCCGGCGCTCGCGTAGCCGCTGAAAACCGGGCTCGCGAAGTTGTTGCCCGTCGCGCTGCTGGTCGCGTTGTTGCCGAACAGCGAGTAGTTCGGATTCTTCACGTACAGGTAGGCGGCCGCGAGCTTGAACGGACCTTGCGCGTAATCGGCGCCGGCCGAGATCATCTCGTTGCGCGTGACCGCGCCGGCGATGCCGCCGAGGCTGTAGGTCGCGCCAAGCTGCAGGCCGTGATACCGCGGGCTCACATACTTGATCGCGTTGTTCGCGCGCTCGGTGCCGTCGACGTCGTCGAGACCGGCCGGATGGTAGCCCCAGCCCGCGCCGCGCGCCGCCCAGTCGGTGCCGGCCGAGAACGGGCCGAGATAGCTCGACAGCGTCAGATACTGGCGGCCCAAGGTGACCGTACCGTAGGGCGTGCCCAGCCCGACGAAAGCCTGACGGCCGAATAGCAGACCGGCTTGCAGCGCGCCCGTCGTCGTCGTGAAGCCGTTCTCCAACGTGAAAACGGCGCGATAGCCGCCACCGAGATCCTCGCTGCCCGTCAAACCGAAACGCGATGCGCTTTCGTTGCCGCCCGCGATCGCGGACTGCGTCTTGCCGCCGGCATTGCTGTTGTAGCGATAGCCGGCATCGACGATGCCGTAGAGCGTCACACTGCTCTGGGCGTGCGCGGTACATGCGATGCCGCACGCAGCGGCGGCGAGCAGCGTCAACGATGTTTTCATGGTGCCTCCTCCTGTTGTCATGGCCCGTTCGCGACGGGTGCTCCTTGTTATCGATGCCGGGTCTTCGGTGCACGCCCGCCCGGTTCGACGCGACGTATGGTTCCACGCACGCCGCAGCGAGCCAAGCTCGTTTCAATGACATTTCGCAGCGCGAAAACCGCGGCATCCGGAACGGGTTTATCCGCTGCCCAGCGACGGTCCCGGCGACCATCCGGATTTCGCAGGGTGGAATCGTCCGGAATCGTGCTGGTGAGCAAAAAGGGCGCGGCGTAGTATTGCCCGCCGTGGGCCAAGCGTATTAGGCACGGCCCCGCTCACAGACAAAACCGGCACGGCACCGGGCGAACTCGCCGTGCAACCGGTCCGCACCGTTGGAGGAGACATGGAGATTTCACTGACCGCAACGGCGAACCCCGTTGCCGCGCACGACGAACGCCTGATCCGGCGCATCTGGTGGCGGATCATGCCGCTCATCATGGTGACCTATCTGGTATCGGTCATCGACAAGATGAACGTCAGTTTCGCGAAGCTGCAGATGGCGCACCAGATCGGTCTGACCGAAACCGCTTATGGCCTCGCGTCATCGCTCTTCTTCATCGGCTACCTGATCTTCGAGATTCCGAGCGCGCTCGGCGTTCACCGTTTCGGCGCGCCGAAATGGATCGGCCGGATCATGCTGAGCTGGGGGATCGCGACGGTGCTGCTCGCGTACACGTCGTCGGGTTCGATGTTCGCCGCGCTGCGCTTTCTGGTCGGCGCGGCGGAAGCGGGTCTGTATCCCGGCATCGTCTATTACCTGACCGTCTGGCTGCCGCGCCGCTACCAGGTGCGCGCGGTCGCGCTGCTGACGCTGGGCAGCGCGCTCGGCAACATGCTCGGCTCCGCGTTCGGCGGGATGCTGCTGTCGCTCGACGGCACGCTGAACCACGCCGGCTGGCAGTGGGTGTTCATCGTGACCGGCGCGTTCGCGCTCGTGCTCGCGCCGATCGTCCTGTTCAGCCTGCCGCGCAGCATCGAGACCGCGCGCTTCCTCGATCCGGCCGACCGCAGCCGCCTCGCGAAGATGGTCAGCGACGAGGCGCCGTCCACGAACCACGAAGGCACCGTCTGGGCCGTGCTGCGCGACCGCATCGTGATGGCCTTCGCACTCGGGTACACGCTGCTGCTGACGTCGCTGTACGGGATCATTTACTGGCTGCCGACCGTGATCAAGGGATTCGGCGTATCGAGCTCGCTCAACGGCTTTCTGACGATGCTGCCGTGGACGCTGACCGCGGTGCTCCTGCTGACCGTGCCGCGGCTGCTGAAGCGCGATAGCCAGGTGCGCGTCGGCGCCACCGTGATCGGCGCGATCGGCTGCGTCGCGTTCGTCGTCAGCCTGCTCGTCAGCGATCCCACCTATCGCTACATCGCGCTCGTGTTCGGCACGCCGTGCACGTCGCTGCTGCTGCCGTGCTTCTGGTCGCTGCCGTCGAAATACTTCAGCGGCCGGCGGGCCGCCGCGAGCCTCGCGGCGATCAGCAGCATCGGCAACTTCGGCGGCTTCCTCGCGCAGAACGCGATGCCGTGGATCGGCAAGACGCTCGGCCACGCCAGCTACGCGATGCTGCTGCCCGCGCTGTGCCTGCTGCTGCTCGGCGGCACCGCGCTGGCGATGGAACTCGCGAACCGCCGCGTGCCCTTCACCCCGTCCGCGCGCTGACCGGGCGCGCGCCCTTCGCTTTCACTGGCCTTCATCGTCATGCACGACAGCACCACGCACCAGATCGGCACCTTCGTCAAAACCGGCGCACCGCAAATCATCGAGATTCTCGGTGGCGCCGGCCTTCATTTCGCGGTCGTCGACGCCGAACACGCGCCGTTCGACCGCGGCACGCTCGACATCATGGTGATCGCCGCGCGGTCGGTCCAGCTGCCGCTGTTCGTCCGGATTCCCGACATGCAGGCGACGACCATCCAGTCGGCGCTCGATCTTGGCGTGTCGGGCCTGCTCGTGCCGCACGTCGACTCGGCCGACGACGCACGCCGGCTCGTCGCCCGCACGCGCTTTCTGGATGGCGAGCGAGGCTTCTCCAGCTCGCCGCGCTTCGCCGGCTATGGCGCGCTGGGGATGAAAAGCGCGGTCGATGCGGGCAACGGCACCACCGTGATCTGTCAGATCGAGAGCCGTGCCGGCTGCGCGGCCGCCCGGGAAATCGCCGCGGTCGACGGCGTGGCCGGCCTGTTCGTCGGACGTGCGGATCTCGCGCTGTCGTTCGGTCTGACCGATGCACGCGCGGCCGCCGTCATGCAGGCGACCGTCGACGTGCTCGCGATCGCGCGGGACGCCGGCAAGACCGGCGGCGTCGCGCTTGGCGATGCGCACGAATGCGAAGAATTCGCGCGGATGGGCGCAACGTGGTTCGTGATCGGCTCGGACCAGTCGCTACTGCGCAAAGGCGCGCTCGGGCTGATGGCCTGAGGCGGCACTGGCCGCGCCGGACGGCGGCGAAAAACTGCGATAATCGGCGTTTTTCGCAGCCGGCCTATCGGCTCCCGCGTCACGGCTCGCACGCTATGCGCCGGACCAACGATCAGGGCAACACCATGGCGGAACGAGACACGTCGATCCGGGCGGTAGAGCGGGCCATCACCCTGCTGCGCGCGCTCAACAAGATGCCGGTCTCGACGCTCGACGGCCTGCATCAGGCAACGTCGCTGCCGAAGCCGACGCTCGTCAGACTGCTGCGCACGTTCGTGGAGCTGGGGCTCGTCGCGCGTGGCGCGCGCCTTGGCGAATACCGGTTGCTCGACGGCGTCAATGCGCTGAACTCGGGCTATCACCACGTGCCGCGCGTTGTCGAGATCGCCGCGCCTCTCGTGCGCGAGTTGACCGAGGAAATCAAATGGCCGATCGCCGTCGGCATGCTCGACGTCGATGCGCTGGTGGTCCGTTACAGTACGATCCCCTACTCCCCGCTGTCGCTACTGCATTCGTCGATCAACATGCGGCTGAGTCTCGTGTCGCGCGCGCTTGGCCGTGCGTATCTCGCTTTCTGCTCCCCTGAGGAGCAGGAGATGTTGCTGGAAATAGTCCGTCAGAGTCACCATCCCGAAGACAGCGTCGCGCAGGACCGCAAGGTCGTGCAGGCGATGCTCGCCGAGACGCGGCAGCGCGGCTACGCGCTACGCGACGCCAGCGTGCGTCCGGTGTCCGGCACGCTCGCGATACCGGTGATGGCGAACGAGTTCGTGGTGGCGTCGATGGGACTGACCTGGTTCTCGTCGGCGCTGACGGTCGACAAGGCCGTCGAGCGCTATCTCGACCGGATGCTCGCGGTGTCGCGGCGGATTTCAGAACTGTTGTAGGTGTATCGCGCGGGCGGCGGCGGAAGCCGTGGATGCGGGGAGAGCCCGGGACCGGCCGGACAGAAGGCAGAAGGAACGGGACAGAAAAAAGGACGGCCGAAAACGACAAAGCCCCGATTTCTCAGGGCTTTTTCGAACTTCAGTGTCTGTCTGCGGCGCATCAAATCTGATTTGATGGTGGAGGTAAGCGGGATCGAACCGCTGACCTCTTGCATGCCATGCAAGCGCTCTCCCAGCTGAGCTATACCCCCCTTGCAGAACAGAAACGAGATCATAGAGGGCAAACTGCGCTTTGTAAAGACCCTTTATGCAATTGCATACAACTTTTTTCACGAGTCGTATGCAAACCCTCTCAAGGCTCGCTCGACCGCGCTCAGCCCAACGCTTTTTCGATACGACCGACGACGACTTCGCGGCCGAACAACATCAGCACGCTGTCGATGGACGGCGTATGCGTGGTGCCCGCCACCAGCAGACGCACCGGCATGGCCAGTTGCGGCATCTTCAGCTTGTGCGCGCCCAGCGTGGCCTTCAGCGCAGCGGCAATCGCCTCCTTGCTCCACTCCACGCTCCTGAGCGCCGTGGCCAGTTCGCCGAGCGCCGGACGCACCGCGTCGGTCACGTGCTGCGCGAGCGATTCGGCATCCGGCGCCGGTGTGCGATAGAACATCGCGGCGTTTTCGGCGATTTCCTTTACCGTCGACGCGCGGTCCTTCAGCAAGCCCACCACCGCCGTCAGATCGGCGCCCTGCGCGAGCGCGGCCTCGTCGATGCCCAGCTCCGCGAAGAACGGTCGCGCGAGTTCGGCGAGACGCGCGTTATCCGCTTCCTTGATGTAGTGCGCGTTCAGCCAGTTCAGCTTGTCGTGGTCGTACTGCGCCGGCGACTTGCCCAGATGGTCCAGATCGAACCACTCGACGAACTGTTCGCGCGAGAACACTTCCGCGTCGCCATGCGACCAGCCCAGACGCGCGAGATAGTTGACCACCGCTTCGGGCAGGAAGCCGGCGTCGCGATAGGCCATCACGCTCATCGCGCCGTGACGCTTGCTCATCTTTTCGCCCTGCTCGTTCAGCACGGTCGGCAAGTGCGCGTAGACCGGCGGTTCGCCGCCGAGCGCGCGCAGAATGTTGATCTGCCGCGGCGTATTGTTCACGTGATCGTCGCCGCGAATCACGTGGGTAATGCGCATGTCCAGATCGTCGACCACCACGCAGAAGTTGTACATCGGCGTGCCGTCCGGACGGGCGACCACGAGGTCGTCGAGCTCCTCGTTCGAGATCTCGATACGCCCCTTCACCGCGTCGTCCCAGGCCACCACGCCGGTCAGCGGATTGCGGAAGCGCAGCACCGGCTGCACGCCGGCCGGCGGCTCCGGCAGCACCTTGCCGGGTTCCGGACGCCACGTGCCGTCGTAGCGCGGCTTTTCGCCCGCTTCGCGCTGACGCTCGCGCAGCGCGTCCAGTTCTTCCGTGGACATGTAGCACGGGTACACGAGGCCGGCCTCGCGCATCTGCGCCAGCACTTCGCGATACCGGTCCATGTTCTGCATCTGGTAGAACGGGCCTTCGTCGATGTCGAGGCCGAGCCACGCCATGCCTTCGAGAATGGCGTCCACGGCCTCAGGCGTGGAACGTTCGACGTCGGTGTCCTCGATCCGCAGCACGAAGGTCCCTTTCATCTTGCGCGCGAACGCCCACGGATAGAGCGCGGAGCGAATGTTGCCGAGGTGGATGAAGCCGGTGGGACTCGGTGCGAAACGGGTACGAACGGAGGTGGTCATTAGCGGTTACTCGGAAGACGGGCGCCGGTGCCTCGACCAGTACGGCTCGTGAGGCGCGGCAGCGAAGCGCGCCCATGCGGAGGATCGACACCGCGCATGGACACGAAGGAAATAGATACGAGAGCGCAATTATACCTTCCGGCATCGCCTAGGCTGTCCTCGTCCGGATGGCCAGCGAGGGTTCACAAGGCGTTCGCGGCCGCCCGGCGGCGCGGCCATCGCGGGATCGCCGCGGCAACCATGCGACCCGACCATGCGAGGCAATGACGGGACCTCGACGGCACAACAGCAAACCGAAGCAACGTTTCATTACCGGCGCGCCGCGTGCCGCGCGCTTTGCTTTATGATGTGCGCGCTACGAATCGAGCTCGGCATCGAGATCGAACCGCAGCGCATGGAATCGCCCGCCGGCGACCCTGTCCGTTCGACTCTATCGCTTGATCGCGGCTCAGCGCGACGCTGTCCATGTCGCCGCTGCCGTTGCTGGAGAACCCGCTTGAAATCCAACCCCGAATCCACCGCCGCCACCCCGGCCAGTCTCACCCGCCGTCACTTTTCGCTGGCCGCCGCCTCCGCCGTGCTGGCCGCCTGCACCACCACCGCCGGCAAGCTCGACGGCGCGCCCCTCAGCGCCACGCCGACCACGCCCACCCCCACGTTGCCCGCCGACAGGCCGCAGCGTCCGGTGCGCGTCGCGCTCGCGCTGGGCGGCGGCGCCGCGCGCGGCTTCGCGCACATCGGCGTGATCAAGGCGCTCGAAGCCCGCAACATCAAGGTCGATCTGGTCGCCGGCACGAGCGCCGGGTCGGTGGTCGGCGCGTTGTACGCGTCGGGCATGAACGGCTTCGCGCTGAACAAGCTCGCGCTGAACATGGATGAAGCGTCGATCAGCGACTGGGCCATGCCGTTCCGCACGCGCGGCTTCCTGCAAGGCATCGCGTTGCAGAACTATCTGAACACCACGCTGAACAACCGGCCGATCGAGAAGATGGTCAAGCCGCTCGGCGTGGTCGCCACCGACCTGAACAGCGGCCAGCCGATCCTGTTCCAGCGCGGCAACACCGGCATCGCGGTGCGCGCGTCGTGCAGCGTGCCGTCGATCTTCGAACCGGTGAAAATCGGCGGCCACGAGTATGTGGACGGCGGCCTGGTGAGCCCCGTGCCGGCTTCGTTCGCGCGCAAGATGGGCGCGGATTTCGTGATCGCCGTGGACATCTCGCAGCGCCCGGAAAGCGGCCAGACCTCCAGCTCGTTCGACGTGCTGATGCAGACCTTCACGATCATGGGCCAGTCGATCAAGGCGTACGAGCTCGACAAGTACGCGGACATCGTGATCCGCCCGAATCTCGCGCAGATGAGCGGCAGCGACTTCTCGCAGCGCAACGCCGCGATCCTCGCGGGCGAGGAAGCGGTCGCGAAGATGATGCCGGAGTTGCAGCGCAAGCTCGCCGCGGCGCGGCCGCTGACGCAGCCGATCGGCTAGTCGTCCGCCGATATCCGCGCCGAACCGCGCGAATCCCGCAGTTCGGCGCCCAAACGAAAAAAGCCTGCTTCAAACGAAGCAGGCTTTTTCTTTTCACTAGACCCCAACTAAAACCAGCACGACATCAATTATTTCCGCCGATCGCCGCGTTCACGCGCTTACGCAGATCCTGCCCGTCCTGATAGGACGTTTCGATGCGGCGCGCGCCGGTGAAGCGCTTTTCCCAGTAACCGTCGTCCATGTCGTCGACGCGGATCGTGCTGCCGGTGGACGGCGAATGCACGAACTTGTTGTCACCGATATAGATGCCGACGTGCGAGAAAGTGCGGCGCATCGTATTGAAGAACACCAGATCGCCCGGCTTCAGGTCGCTGACGCGCACCTTTTCGCCGACGCGGCTCATTTCCTCGGCGCGGCGCGGCAGCGCCATGCCCAGCGTGTCCTGGAACACGTAGCGGACGAAGCCGCTGCAATCGAGCCCCGAATCCGGCGTATTGCCGCCCCAGCGATAACGCACGCCGATCATGTTCAGCGCGCCCACCACCACATCGCCCGCTTTACCGGCCATGCCGGACAGGAACGACTTGGCGCCGCCATCCGAATCCGGGGTGGCGGCTTGGGAACTCGAGGAGCTCAGGGAGGACTGGGAATTCGACCCGCTGGAGGTCGAAAGTGAGGCATTCTGATTAAAACTGCTGACTTCGTCGGCGAAAGCGCCGGGAGCTGCTGCCATCAAGACGCCAATGAACATCCCGGCGACGACGCGCGTGCAAGCCTGGGTTAGGTTTCTGTGCTGCATTGGTCGGTAGTTTTTGCCTAAGAATCAGTGGTCTACGGAAAAAAGTTTGGTCGATACTAGCCAGTAAGTATTCACGTGTCAAAACAAATAGAAAAATACAATCGACATACGCACCCAATTGGTGAAAGGGTGAAAAATCAATGATCCAGCGCCGCTTTCAGAAGCTTTCGCGTGTACGGGTGGGACGGCGTCGCAAAAATCTGCTCAACCTCTCCACTTTCGACGATCGAACCGTTCTGCATGACCACGACACGGTGCGCCATCGCCCCGATCACGGCCAGGTCGTGACTGATGAAAACGAAGCCGAGGTTGTACTTCTGCTGCAGCCCGGCGAGCAGCTTCAGCACCTGCTGCTGGATGGACACGTCGAGCGCGCTGGTCGGTTCGTCGAGGATCAGCACACGGGGTTCGAGCACCAGCGCGCGGGCGATCGCGATGCGCTGCCGCTGACCGCCGGAAAACTCGTGCGGATAGCGGTGCAGCGCCGTGCGGTCGATGCCGACTTCGCGCAGCACCGCCAGCACCTTCTCGCGCCGCGCCTGCGGCGTCATCGCGGGGCGATGCAGCGCCAGCCCCTCGCCGACGATCCGCTCGATCGTCTGACGCGGCGACAGCGAGCTGAACGGGTCCTGAAATACCACCTGCATGGTCGAGCGCAGCGTGGTCCGTTCCGCGCCGCGATAACTGCCGAGCGCCCTGCCCTGAAACTCGATCGCGCCGTGCGCGATGCGTTGCAAGCCGAGCAGCGCCATCGCAAGCGTCGATTTGCCCGAGCCGGATTCGCCGACGATCCCGAGCGTCTCGCCCTGCCGCACCGACAGGCTCGCCTGCGCGACCGCGCGGAAACGGCCCGCGCGGAACCAGCCGCCGAAGCCGGGCAGCTTCGTTCTGAAATCGACCGACACGTCGCGCGCTTCGAGCACCACCGGCGAGATCGGCAGCACCGGCACCACCGTGCGCTCTGGCCGGCTGGCGAGCAGCCGCTGCGTGTACGGATGCTGCGGCGACTCGAACACCTGCGCGACCGGTCCGCTTTCGACCAGCACGCCCTTCTCCATCACCGCGACGCGCTGCGCGAAATGGCGCACCAGGTTCAGGTCGTGCGTGATCAGCAGCACGGCCATGCCGCGCTTTTGCGCTTCGTCGCGCTGCAACTCCAGCAGCAGATCGACGATCTGCGCGCGGATCGTCACGTCGAGCGCGGTGGTCGGCTCGTCGGCGAGCAGCAGGCGCGGCCGGCAGGCGAGCGCCATCGCGATCATCGCGCGCTGCCGCTGGCCGCCCGACAGTTGATGCGGATAGCTGTTGACCCGCTTGCCCGGCTCGGCGATGCCGGTGCGCCCGAGCAGCGCGACCGCGCGCTTGCGCGCCTCGCCGGCCGGCACGCCGTCGTGCACGACGATCGTTTCCGCGATCTGGTCGCCGATCGTGTAGAGCGGATTGAGGGCCGTCATCGGCTCCTGAAAGATCATCGCGATGTCGGAGCCGCGCAGTCCGCGCATCTCCCGCTCGCTGCGGGCGAGCAGATCCTCGCCGTCGAAGCGGATCGCGCCGCTCACCTGCGCGTCGCTCAGGAGCCGCAGAATCGACAACGCGGTCACGCTCTTGCCCGAGCCCGACTCGCCGACCAGCGCGACCCGCTCGCCGCGCTGGATCGCGAGCGTCACGTCGTTCACCGCGACGGTGTCGCCGAAGGTCACCTGCAGACGGTCGAGTTCGAGCAGCGGCGGCGCGTCCGGTTCCTGTGCACGATCGCGATCCCGTGCGAAATTCGCCGGCGCGCTCATTGATTGCCTCCCGCGCGCATCGCGTCGGAAATGCGGGTGTCGAGCGCATTACGCAGCGCGTCGCCCATGAAGGTCAGCAGCAACAGCATCGCGACCAGCACGCCGAAGGTGGACAGCGAGATCCACCACGCGTCGAGATTCGCCTTGCCTTGCGCGAGCAGTTCACCGAGGCTCGGCGTCGGCGACGGCACGCCGAGGCCGAGAAAATCGAGGCTCGTCAGCGCGAGAATCGAACCGCTCATGCGAAACGGCAGGAACGTGATCACCGGCGTGAGGCTGTTGGGCAGCACGTGGCGCCACATGATCTGCCAGTTCGACAAGCCCATTGCGCGCGCCGCCCGCACGTAGTCCTGCTGGCGGTTGCGCAGGAACTCCGCGCGCACGTAGTCCGACAGACCGATCCAGCCGAACAGCGAGAGCAGCACGATCAGCAGGATGAAACCCGGCTCGAAGATCGACGAAAAAATGATCAGCAGGTACAGCTCCGGCATCGCGCTCCAGATTTCGATCAGCCGCTGGCCGACTATATCCGTGCGTCCGCCGAAGAAGCCCTGCACCGCGCCCGCCGCGATGCCGAGCACCGTGCCGATCAGCGTCAGCACCAGACCGAACTCCACCGATACCTTGAAGCCGTACAGCAGACGCGCGAACAGATCGCGGCCGCGGTCGTCGGTGCCGAGCCAGTTATCGCGCGACGGCGGCGCCGGATTCGGCGCCTTCGAAAAGTAGTTCAGCGTGTCGTAGTAGTAGCGGTTCGGCGGATACACGGCGAAGTTGCCGGGCGCGTCCAGCCGCTGCATCACGTACGGATCGAGATAATCCGCGGGCGTCGGAAAGTCGCCGCCGAAGGTGGTCTCCGCGTAAGTCTTGAAGAGCGGGAAATACAGCTGGCCGTCGTAACGTACCACCAGCGGTTTGTCATTCGACCAGAGCGGCCCGGCAAGGCTCGCCGCGAACGCGACGACGAACACGATCAGGCTCCAGTACCCCAGACGCTGCTGGCGAAACCGCTGCCACACGCGGCGCGCGGGCGACGGCGAGACGAACGCGCGAACCGGTTCGGTGCGGGCCGCCGCATCGGCGGAAAGGCGGGCTCGATTCATCAACGCTCCAGTTGTTCGAATTGGATGCGGGGATCGACCCACACGTAACAGAGATCGGAAATCAGCTTGGTGGCGAGCCCGATCAGCGTGAACAGATACAGCGTGCCGAGCACCACCGGATAGTCGCGCCGCACCACCGATTCGTACGACAGCAGGCCGAGGCCATCGAGCGAAAAAAGTGTCTCGATCAGCAGGCTGCCGGTGAAGAACGCGCCGATGAACGCCGCCGGAAATCCGACGATCAGCGGCAGCAGCGCGTTGCGGAACACATGCTTCCACAGCACGCGCCGCTCGGAGAGTCCTTTCGCGCGCGCGGTCAGCACGTATTGCTTGCGGATCTCGTCGAGGAACGCGTTCTTGGTCAGCATCGTGACGGTCGCGAAGCTGCCCACCACGGAGGCGGTAATCGGCAACGCGATATGCCACAGATAGTCGACGATCTTGCCGCCGAAGCTCAACTGCGCCCAGTTGTCGGACGTGAGGTTGCGCAGCGGAAACAGCTGCAGGAAGGTGCCGCCGCCGAACAGCACGAGCAGTAGCACGCCCAGCACGAAGCCGGGAATCGCGTAGCCGGTCAGCACGACGAGACTCGTCGCGATGTCGAAGCGCGAACCGTTGCGCACCGCCTTCGCGATGCCGAGCGGCACCGATATCAGATACGTGAGAAAGAACGTCCATAAGCCGATGCTGATCGACACCGGCAGCTTCGACACGATCAGCGACCACACGCTTTGATGGCGGAAATAGCTCTGACCGAGGTCGAAGGTCGAGAAGCGCTTGAGCATCAGGCCGTAGCGTTCGAGCGGCGGCTTGTCGAAGCCGTATAGCGCCTTGAGTTGCGCGACCTGTTGCGCGTCGACGCCGGTGTGCGCGCGCAGACCGAACGGCATGCCGTTCTGCGCGCCCTTGCGCAGTTCGTGCTGCATCTGCTCGACCGGGCCACCGGGGACGAACTGGATCACGACGAAGGTCAGCGTCAGCACGCCGAGCGAGGTCGGGATCATCAGCAGCAGGCGTTTGAGGATGTAGCTCCACATGGTGGTCGTTCCGGTGCGAAGTCGTTGGGTGAATCGTTGGGTAGATCGTGGTTTGAATGGGTCGATGCGTCGGGTGCGAGGATGGTGGCCGTACGAAGGCGGTGCGGCCGGCTCGTGCCTCAACACAACGCAATGCAGGTCAATGCGCCGGCGTCTGCCCTTGCGTCTGCCCCTGCGGCGGCCCATACCACCACATGGTCGCGATCCACCCTTCCGCGCCATAGTACAGGGGCAAGGTCGTCGGCCACGCGAGCCCGCGCTTGAATGCCACCCGATGCGTCGCGCTGTACCAGTGCGGCACCACGTAGTAGCCGTGCATCAATACGCGATCGAGCGCATGCGTCGCGTCGAGCAGTTGCTCGCGCGTCTGCGCATGCACGAGCGCGCTGAGAATCGCATCCACGGCCGGCGACTTCAGGCCGATCGCGTTGTCGGAGCCGGTCGTGTCCGCCGCCTTGCTGCCGAAGCGCTCGATCTGCTCCGAACCCGGCACCTGCACGTCGGGCATGCGCAGCGTGGTGGTGTCGAACTCGAACGCATCCAGACGCTTCTGATAGACCGCGAAGTCGGACACGCGAAACGTCGCGGTAATGCCGAGCTTCTGCAGATTGCGGATGTAGGTCGCGACGATCGGCTCCATCTGCGCGGACGAGCCCGAGTCGTCGAGTATCTCGAACTGGAACGGCTCGCCCTTCGCGTTACGCAGCGCGCCGTCGCGATACGTCCAGCCTGCCTGCTGCAACAGCGCACGCGCCTGCAGCAGATTGGCGCGCAACGAACCGGGCGCGTCGGTATCGGGTTGCCTGGGCGGCGGCCCGAACACCGCGGGGTCGAGTTGCGCGCGCCACGGTTCGAGCAGCTTCAGTTCACCCGGCGACGGCAGCCCCTTCGCCTGCAACTCGGTATTGGAAAAGTAACTGTCGATGCGCGTGTACTGGTTGAAAAACAACTGACGGTCGAGCCATTGGAAATCCAGCGCGAGATCGAGCGCCTTGCGCACGCGCACGTCCTGAAACAGCGGTCGCCGCGTATTCAGGAAAAAGCCCTGCATGCCGGTGCCGTTATGTTGCGGAAATTCGCGTTTGATCAGCTCGCCGCTGTCGAACTTCTTGCCGACGTCGCGCCGCACCCAGTTACGCGCGACGTACTCGACCAGCGCGTCGTACTCGCCCGCCTTGAACGCTTCGAGCCGCGCCGTGCTATCCGAATACAGCTTGTAGACGATGCGGTCGAAGTTGTTCATGCCGACCCGCACCGGCAACGCCGCGCCCCAGTAGTTCGGGTCGCGGCGGAAGGTGATCGTGCGGCCGTTGTCGTACTGATCGATCAGATACGGACCGCTCGCGATCGGCTTTTCGAACGCCAGTTGATCGAACGGAATACGGCTGCCGTCCGGCTTCACGCCCCACTTGCGCGAGAACACCGGCATGCTGCCCACGAGCAGCGGCAGTTCGCGGTTGCGCTGATGAAACTCGAAGCGGATCGTGTGCGGATCGACCACCACCGCGCGCGTGATTTCGCCGAAGATCGATGCGAATTGCGGCGCGGCTTGCGGACTTTTCAGCGTGTCGAGGGAGAACTTGACGTCGTCGGCGGTGACGGGATCGCCGTTCGAAAAGCGCGCGCGCGGGTTGATGTGGAAAGTGGTCGACAGCCCGTCCGGCGCGATCGCGATGTCGTCGGCGAGCAGGCCATAGGCGGAGGCGACTTCATCGCTGCTGCCGATCGTGAGGCTCTCGAACATCAGCTCGACGCCCGGCGCGGTATTGCCGCGTAGCGTGAACGGATTGAATTTGTCGAAGCTCGTCAGGCGGCTCGGATTGGCCAGCACCAGCGTGCCGCCCTTCGGCGCATCGGGATTGACGTAGTCGAAATGCTTGAAGTCCGCCGGATATTTCGGCTCGCCGTATTGCGCGATCGCATACACCGCGTGCGCCGGCGTGGCGGCAATCAGACCCGTCATGCAGACGACGCCCATCACCGCCAGCGACCCACCGATACGCGAGAGTCTTCGCATCACGCCGCACCGAAATGCACGAAGCGTTGAAACCCGTCGCGAACCAGTTGTCATGGGGGCCTTGTCGATGAAGGGATAGAAGCGATGCGAAAGGATTCTACCCAATAAAATCGCGCCGGCCGCGTGTCCCAATTTGATCGCGCAAGATCATGCGGGTCGTGCACCTCGTGCACCCCATGCACCTCATGCGTGGCGAATTCGCGAAGCCCAAAAACAAAAACCGCCCGAAGGCGGTTTCCGTAAGCGCAGTAGTGTCCGGCGCTGCCGACGGGATCGCGGTCCCGGCTCAATGCCAGCCGCGATGATTGTCGTAGTGATCGTGGCCATAATCATAACGGCCCGGAGGATGATGACGATACCAGTCGTCACGGCCCCAGTAGCGACGGCCGTCCCAATAGCGATCGCCATGCCAGCCGATCACGATGGCCGGGCCCGCGTACACCGGCGCCGGTTGATACACGACCGGCGGCGGAGGCGGCGGCGGCGGTGCATAGACAGGAGCCGGCGCGACATAGACCGGCGCGGGAATACCGATGTTGACCCCGACGCTCAGTCCACCGGCCATGGCAGCGCCCGATGCACCCAGCGTAAGAACCCCGATCAGAAGCGGAACAAGACGAGTGGACTTCATGGATCACCCTTTTGATGAATGTGTGTTTGTTGGGCGAAATATAGCGCAAGGTCGCGATCCGCGTATTTCAAGTTTGTAATAACTGATGCATAACATCGCGTGCCTGGCCGTCCGGTTACGTCTCGTTACATCGGACATGGTTTCAGTGAAAAAGCCCCCTCGTTGTAATCGACATGTCGCGTGGTCTCCGCGCGCTATTCGCTTCGTCGTTCACGTCATTGATGGGGATGACATTCCCAATCGTTATACGTGGGCGGATTGATGGGCGTCAGCCCCGGAATCATGAACACCGTGCACGCGAATCGGCGCCCCTTGCCGGTCGTCGCGTCGTAACTGACCTGCTGCCCGCCAAGCGCATTCTTCTGTCCGTACTTCACGTTGGTCACCGTGATTTCGTCCGACGATGCGAGACCCAGCGTTTTCGCGGTCGAGGTCTGCACGTTGATCATGTTCATCTGCGTGGTGCCGCAGGCCGACAGCATGACGCCGGTCAACGCGAGCGCCGCGGCCGTTCCGATTGCCTTGTACATTTTCATGAGTGTGTCGATGGATTGGCTGAAGGGAAAATCACGAACCCGGTGTGTAGAGGCTCGACTGCAACACGTTGCCGATCGTGGTGCTCGCATAGAACTGCCAGACGAGCGCCATCGCGCCGGACGCATTGACGGCCAGGGCCGGGTAACTCGCGTCCTGCGGGTTCTGGCCGAACAGCGTGGCCGTGCCCCAAGCGCCGTTCGCGTAGCGATTGGCGAGGATGTCGGCCGAGGCCGGCGTGCTTGCATCCTGCCAGGCCACCGTCGCATTGCCCGCCGCGTCGATGACGATCTGCGGCTGACGACCGTTCGACGGATCGAAGTGCGCGGTCATCTGCTGCGTCGCGCCCCAGTTGCCGTTCGCGTCGGCGACATTCGCCTGCAACGAGCCGTCCGGCCTGATCCACGTGACGGCGGCGATGCCCGCGTCATTCACGGCCAGTTGCGGGTAATAACCGGCGGCCGTCGTGTCGATGAACGGAGCGACCGGCTGCACCGCCTGCCAGCCGGAGCCCGCGGCATAACGCTGGGATAGGGTCGTGGTGTGCGCACCGTTGCTGTCGATATCGACCTCGCCCCACACCAGCGTGATGTTGCCTTTCGCGTCCATGCCGGCGGCGGGCGCGAATACCGACTTGCTCGCCGCGCCGTTCGGCTCGAGCACCACGGGGTTCGCGCTGGCCCAGCCGTTGGCCGGGTCGTAGGTCGTCGCCCACAGCGCCGACTGCGTGTTGTCCGACTGGCGCCATGCGAGTACCGCATTGCCCGAGGGCGTCATCGACAGATTGATCTCGACATTGTTGATGCCCTGCCCGCCTATCCCCGTGATCGCACCCGGACCCGTCTGCGCCGGCTGCTGGATCTGCTCGGGCGAGGACCACGTGCCGCCCACCGTATAGCGGCTTGCGAAGACCCGCGTATCGGCCACGTCGGTCTTCTGCTGCCACGCGACGATCGCATTGCCCTTGCTGTCGATGCCCGCGTCCCACGCGAAGCTGGTCTCGTTCGGCGACAACTCCACGACGGCGCCCCAGCCGGTCGCGGGATCGTACGTGCGCGTCCATAGACCGTAGCCCGCGCCGGCGAGGAACTGCTGCCACAGCGCCACCGCATGACCATCGGCGCTGCCGACCAGGAGCGGCGCGCTGGCCCCGGGGCCGGTCATCGCCGACGTGCCGTCGGTGGTATCGACGCGCGTCGGCGTCGACCATCCGCTGCTGGGGACGTAGCGGCTCGACCATACCTCGTTGCCCGTGGCGCCGTTGGCACCATTCGTCATCCAGATCGCGAGCGCGTTGCCCTGTGCGTCGATCGTCACCGACGGAGAAAATTCGGGTTCCTTACCATCCACCGCCGCCACGGCGGACCATCCCGCCTTCGCGGTCGTGCCACCGTTGGGATTGGACGGACCGCTGGGGTTCGAGGTCGTTCCGCCCGAACCCGACGCGCTGCCGCCGCTCGAATTGGACACGTCGTCGCCGCCGCAAGCGGACAACACGAGACACGTTGCAACGGCAACCGCTGCGATGGTTTTCATGGCGCCCCCCAGTTCAAAGAAAGTTCAGGCTTTAACGCTATTCACGGCATTCCCTCTGGCTTCATTTATTTAAAAAAGCATAGGGGATATTGTTTAAATCAATAACCGATAAACAGCAGTTAATGCAGGCCACATCTTAATTTGGGGGCTGACGGGACGGGGTGGCGCAGCGTCTCTATTTCAGGTGGATTTCCGTCGCATGAGGCGCCGGCATGCGCGGATTTCAAGCCGATGCGTTTGACTGAAAATTAACCGGCACATCATGCCGGCAAAGAAAGATAATCGTCCACGCGGCGACGTTATTCGTATAAACCCCGGTTATTCGATTCATCGCGTTAAATGACAATGCAACGATCTTTCCACCGACGTCATTCGCCCGTTGCGGTTGCGTGTGACGCATGGTCTGCCAGGAGCCTGCGACGTGTCCGAACCTCATCCCTTGAAGCTGCGCCGATATTCGACCGAAACCGCGCCCGCCGGCGAACGCTTCGACGCGTGGGCCGCACGCAGCACCTATTGCGATTTCGTGACGACGCGTCGATCGGATCTTCCGTTCAACGCCCAGCGCGAATATGTGTCGATCGGCCCGCTCGTTCTGGCGATGCGGACGTGGCGGCATCCCGATCCGGATGTCG
Source organism: Paraburkholderia sp. D15 (assembly GCF_029910215.1). Taxonomy (NCBI): domain Bacteria; kingdom Pseudomonadati; phylum Pseudomonadota; class Betaproteobacteria; order Burkholderiales; family Burkholderiaceae; genus Paraburkholderia; species Paraburkholderia sp. D15. Next base: position 2,788,390 of record NZ_CP110395.1, read on the forward strand.
CCTACGAGGCGAAACGCACGGCCGCGCGCATCCGCGCGGACCAGAGCGACTTTCATAGTTTCACTTTGCAGATGAGCGGCACGGCGGCGTTGCGATCCGATAGATCCACCTCGGTCAAACAGCCGGGCGATCTGTATCTGCTCGATTTCGCGAACCCGTTCGACCGCGTCATCACGCCGGGCAGCGAAATCTCGCTGTCCGTTCCGCGATCGTTGCTGCCCGCCGATACCGAGCGGCTGCATGGCACGTCATTGACGCATGGCGTCGGCGTTCTGTTCGGCGATTATCTGGCGTCGCTCTACAACGCGGTTCCGCGACTCACGCTTCACGACGTGCCGCACATCGTTCACGCAACGACGCAGTTTCTGAAGACGAGCTTGCATCCGGAACTGGATCTCCTCGCCGCCACGGACACACCGACGCGCGACCTGCTGCTCCGTCGCATCCAGCGCTATATCGACGACCATCTGCTGCAGACCGATCTGACGCCCGCGAAAATCTGCAAGGACGTGGGGCTGTCACGCGCGATGCTGTACCGTCTTTTCGACAGCGCGGGCGGCGTCATGCGGCACATTCGTCAACGGCGCTTGCAGCATATCCATCAACTCCTGTCGGCGCCTGATCGCCGCAAGGAACGCATTAGCGACATCGCGCGTCGTCATGGGTTTAGCGACGAGAAATACTTCTGCCGGGTGTTCAAGGCGGAGTTTGGACATACACCGCGCGAGACGGTCGAATTGTCCGGCGACGCGTCCTGATTCTTGTGTCGATGTCAGCCGATCGACGGTCGCCGATCGCACTCACAAAACCGGGCCGGAAAAACAAAAACCCCGCAGAGCCTAGACTCTGCGGGGTTCTCTCTACCACTTCTGGCGGAGACGGAGGGATTCGAACCCTCGATCCAGGTTTTGGCCCAGATGCTCCCTTAGCAGGGGAGTGCCTTCGACCTCTCGGCCACGTCTCCCAAACTTTCGGTTGCGCAGGGAGTCAGCGCAACGAAGCCAAGATAATAGCGGGCCGAACTCCGTAGGTCAACGTCTCGCGAACATTTTTTGTGCCAATTTCGTCATCGGCGAATTCATTTCGTTCGCGCCGCGCTTGCATCGCGCTTGTACCGCGCTTGTACGGATCACGCAAAAACAAACGGGGCGCCTCGTGGCGCCCCGTTTGTTTGGCAAATTACGCCTCGCGCAATTTACGCCTGATCCAGTTCGAACGCCTTATGCAGCGCGCGCACCGCGAGCTCCATGTACTTCTCGTCGATCAACACCGAGATCTTGATTTCGGACGTGGAGATCATCTGGATGTTGATGCCCTCCTCCGACAGCGTGCGGAACATCGTGCTCGCGATACCCACGTGCGAACGCATGCCGACGCCGACCACCGACACCTTCGACACCTTCGGATCGCCCAGCACCTGCTCGGCCTGCACGTGACCCTTCACCTGGTTCGTGAGGATCTCCATGGCGCGCTGATAGTCGCCGCGACCGACCGTGAACGTGAACGCCGTCTTGCCTTCGACGCTCTGGTTCTGGATGATCATGTCGACGTCGATATTCGCGTCCGCCACCGGGCCGAGAATCTGATACGCGATGCCCGGCTTGTCGGGCACACCCATCACCGCGATGCGAGCTTCGTCGCGCTGGAACGCGATGCCCGAGATGACTGCTTTTTCCATGGTCTCGTCTTCTTCAAAAGTAATCAGGGTGCCCGACTTCATTTCGGCGTCGAGCGGGATGAGCGGATCGGTCAGGCTCGACAGCACGCGCGTCTTCACCTGATATTTGCCGGCGAATTCCACCGAGCGGATCTGCAGCACCTTGGAACCCAGGCTGGCCATTTCCAGCATTTCCTCGAACGTCACGCGATCGAGCCGGCGCGCCTCTTCCACCACGCGCGGATCGGTCGTGTAGACACCGTCGACGTCCGTGTAGATCAGGCACTCGTCGGCCTTCAGCGCGGCCGCGACCGCGACCGCCGACGTATCCGAACCGCCGCGGCCGAGCGTGGTGATATTGCCGTCCGGGTCGATGCCCTGGAAGCCGGTGATCACCACCACCTTGCCTGCTTCGAGATCGCGCAGCACGCGCTCGCCGTCGATTTCGCTGATGCGCGCTTTCGTGAACGCGCTATCCGTCTTGACCGGCACTTGCCAGCCTGCGTAGCTGACCGCGTCGACACCGGCTTCCTGCAGCGCGATGGCGAGCAGACCCGAGCTGACCTGCTCACCGGTGGCGGCGATCATGTCGAGTTCGCGCGGGCTCGGCTGCGTGGTGATTTCTTTCGCGAGACCGAGCAAGCGGTTGGTTTCGCCGGACATCGCCGACGGCACGACGACCATCTTGTGGCCGGCCTTGTGCCATTTCGCGACGCGCTTGGCGACGTTCTTGATGCGCTCGACCGAGCCCATCGAAGTGCCGCCGTATTTATGTACGATGAGTGCCATTGTCGTTCTGAACTGAAGGAGAAACCGCGCTGGCGCGCTGGAGACGACCGCACAAAAGCACAGGGGCGCAACGTCTCGTGAACGGCGGCGAAGTGTGTGACGGCGTAAATGCAGCACGCGTGCAGCACGCGCGGATTTGCCCGTGATTGATCGCTAATGGCTTACCGGGAATTTCGGATCACGATCGGAAAACCGACACAAGCGACGGCAAAAGCGGGCCGGGCAAACGCCATAAACTACCTGATCGAGCGCAAAAAGACAAGCCGGAAAGGCCGTGCGGCGGGCTCGCAAAGGGTCCGGAACACGGCGTGAAACGGCCGCGCCGCGCGGTTATACGCACGATTTGCACATGCCGGCGCGATTCCGTCGATACGATTCGCCGATGCTTCACCGTCTGTCCGACCGGACGGTCAGGCGATCGTCAGATCCTCGCGCCAGTCGATCCTGATGCGCGCTTCGGCGGCATCCACGGTTTCCGGCAGCGCCGCGCGATTCACGCCGAGCAGGGGCACGAACAGCAGCTCGTCGCCGACATACAGCAGTGGCACGTCGCGTTTCCACGCGGGAATGCCGCGCTCCTGGAAGAGATTTTTCAGCGTGCGGCCCGGCGCGTCGTGCGAAGGATTCACGCGCATGCGCTCGCCGCCGCTACGCGAACGGACAGCCAGCCGTGCGCGCTTGAGAACGGTGAGCGGGATCGTGTCGAGGCCGCCGCGATCCGCGGCATTGGCGCCGCCTTCCACCATCGCGAACACGAAGCTGCCGCGCCATTGCGGCAGGCGCCACACCGGTTCGCCCTGCCACCTCAACTCGCCGGCCTCGCGTGCGACGAGCGCCGTTTCGTCGGCGGGATCGCGGCTGTCGCCCGCCTCCCAATAGACAAGCCCGCGATAACTGCGCAACGCCTGCCCCGCATGATCGATCCGCAAACGATGCCCCTCGTGCGCCGCGCCCACTTCGCGCAACTGCCGCAGTGCGTCGTTAAGCCGCGCGCTCGATGCCGCGACGAGGCCCAGTCCACGCATCCAGTAACGCAGCAGGTTGAGCGCGCGGTCGTCGTCGAGGGCGAGCAGCGCGTCGTGCGAGAGCGCGCGCCCCTCGTCGCGGGCCATCGCGTTCAGGTCGAGTTGCGCGAGTTCGTCGAGCAGACGCTGCGCGGAAGCCGCATGCGCGGCCGTGCGCGCGAGCGCATCGCGAAAGCCTGGAAAGTGCACGGCCAACGCGGGCGTCACCTCGTGACGCAACGCGTTGCGTGCATAGCGCGTATCCGCGTTCGACTCGTCGTCGATCCAGTGCAAGCCGCGCGCGTTCGCATACTGTTCGAGTTGCGCGCGCAGCAAATGCAGCAACGGGCGCACCCGAACCGCCATCGCGCCGGCCGGCGAGTACGCCGGCGCCATCGCCGCGAGACCCGCCAGGCCCGCGCCGCGCAGCAATTGCAGCAGCACCGTCTCGGCCTGATCGTCCGCGTGCTGCGCGAGCCACATCGTGCGTACGCCGTGCGCTTCGCACATCGCGTCGAGCGCGCGGTAACGCGCGTCGCGTGCGTTGGCCTCGATACTCGCGCCCGCTTCGCGCGATACCTCGACGCGCCGCGCGTCGAACGCGACGCCGCGCTCGCGGGCGAATGCCTCGCAGTGCGCGAGCCATGCATCGGCATTGACGCTCAAGCCGTGATGCACATGCAGCGCGATCACCCGCGATGCACCCGCGACGCGCACCGCGGCATCGAGCAGCACGCACGAATCCACGCCGCCGCTGAATGCCACCGCGATCCGCGCGTCGATTTGCGCGTCGTCCTTCGCCGCGTCGCTCGAAGAAACGCGCGGGCCAGAAAGCGAAACGCCGACCGCCTCGAGAACGAGGCGGTCGGCGGATGAGTCTTCGGTGGTAGTCACGTCGCTAGCGCGCGCTGCGCGGCCGGACGAAAGAAAACGCGCGGGGGCTTACGCACCCGGCGTCGTTTCCTTGAACTTGCCGTACGCCATCAGGCGTTCGTGACGGCGTTCGCGCAGGTCGTTGATGCTCATGCCCTGGAACTGGCGCAGCGAATCGGCGAGCGCACGGCGCAGCATGGCGGCCATGCCCTTCGGATCGCGATGCGCGCCGCCCAGCGGCTCGTTGACGATCTTGTCGATCAGACCCAGTGCCTTCAGACGATGCGCGGTCAGACCCAGCGCTTCCGCGGCTTCCGGCGCCTTCGCCGCGCTCTTCCACAGAATCGACGCGCAGCCTTCCGGCGAGATCACCGAATAGGTCGAGAATTGCAGCATCAACACGCTGTCGCCGACCGCGATGGCCAGCGCGCCGCCCGAGCCGCCCTCGCCGATGATCGTGGCGATCAGCGGCGTCTTCAGTTCGGCCATCACGTACAGATTGCGGCCGATCGCTTCGGACTGGCCGCGCTCTTCCGCGCCGATGCCCGGATACGCGCCCGGCGTGTCGATGAACGTGAAAATGGGCAGGCTGAACTTCTCGGCCAGACGCATCAGCCGTTCGGCCTTGCGATAGCCTTCCGGACGCGGCATGCCGAAGTTGCGCAGCGCGCGCTCCTTCGTGTCGCGGCCCTTCTGATGGCCGATCACCATGCAGGCCTGGCCGTTGAAACGCGCGAGGCCGCCGACGATCGACAGGTCGTCCGCATAGTTGCGGTCGCCGTGCAGTTCATGGAAATCCGTGAACAGCTCGCTCACGTAGTCGAACGTGTACGGGCGCTGCGGATGACGGGCAATTTGCGAAACCTGCCACGGCGTGAGGTTCGCATAAAGATCTTTGGTGAGCTGTTGGCTCTTCTTGGACAGCCGCTCGATCTCTTCCGAAATATCGACGGCCGAATCGTCCTGCACGAAGCGCAATTCTTCGATCTTCGCTTCGAGTTCAGCGATCGGCTGTTCGAAATCCAGAAACGTGGTCTTCATTGGTTGTAATCCTTGGACTTACCGGCAGCGCGTATTCTAACCGGGCGCGCCGCCGTCAAAACCCCCTCTCAACTATCAATATTCACGATGCGATAGTTTTTGAGACGGGCCGCTTTTTCTTGTTTGCCGACAGCACCAGGCTCGTGGCCCGCCGCTGCCTTCGACCGCTGAATCGATCCCTACGCGGGTTATTCGATATCGACCGACTGCGGGTCGAGACTACGCCACATATACCAGGTTGCGACGGTACGCCACGGTTCCCAGTTCGCCGCGACCTCGCGCGCTTCGCTGCGCGTGACCGGTTCGCCGCTGAAATAGTTGACGCTGATCGCGCGGATCAGACCCAAGTCGTCGAGCGGCAGGACGTCGGGGCGCGACAGGTTGAAGATCAGGAACATCTCCGCGGTCCAGCGGCCAATGCCGCGAATCTGCGTGAGTTCCGCGATCACCGCCTCGTCTTCCATCGACGTCCACTTGCCGACGTGCAGCGCGCCCGACACGAAGTGCTGCGCGAGATCGAGCACGTACTCCGCCTTGCGCTTGGACAGGCCGCACGCGGTCAGCTTCTCCTGACCGAGCTTGATGAACTGCTGCGGCACGAGCTTCGGACACGCGGCCTCGACCTTCGCCCACACCGCCTGCGCGGACGCGACCGAAATCTGTTGCCCCACTACCGAACGCGCGAGCGTGACGAACGGATCGCCACGGCTGAGCAGGTGCACGGGACCGAATTTCGGAATCAGCTTCTTCAGGATGCGGTCGCGCTTGACGAGGTCGGCGCACGCCTTGTCCCAATAGTCGGGGCGCGTGACTTCCGGCGTGAGACCGCCGATCTGCACCGGCACCGCGACTTCGCTCGCGTTCGCGCCGCTCGCCGCACCGGACCCTTCACCGCCCGCGCTCGACGACGCGCGCGTCTTGCGCACGACTTCGCCTTCGTGACCGTCCTGCGTGACGCGTGCGAGCTCCTGCACGTTGCCCGCGAGTTCCGCCGGCAACGCGCCGTTGCTTTTCGCGCGCGACGCCCTGGTCCGCTTCGCGGCGGGCGCGGGCTTGGTCGCGCCATTCAGCACGCGCTTCGCGGCCGGCTTCTTCGACACACCCGCCGCCGCGGATGCGCCCACTGCGACACCCGTCGTTGCCGCGCGCTTAGCCGCCCCACCCGCTTTCGACGCTGCTTTCTTCACCGCGCCACCCGCGCGAGCCGACGTTCGAGTCGACTTTGCCGCGGCTGCCGCGCTTGTTTGAGACGTGGCTCGTTTAGCCGGCGTCTTCGTGGCCGTTGCCATCCTGCCTCCTGCCTGGCGAGTCGATCAGAGGGAAGTACGAGGCGCGCTCACACGCGCCGCCACTCGGTCAACCCGCCGGGTTTGTCTTCGAGTGCAACGCCGGCTTCGAGCAATTCGGCCCGGATCCGGTCTGCTGCCGCATAGTCCTTCGCCTGCTTGGCGGCCACGCGCGCGGCGATCTTCGCTTCGATCGCGGCGGGCTCGAGCGCGCCTTCGGCGGCGGCGCCCGCGGCCTGCTGCAGGTATGCACGCGGCTCACGGCCGAGCAACCCGAGCACTGCACCCAGCGAGCGCAACTGACGGGCCAGCGCGGGATCGCGCGTGCGGTTTACTTCGGTGGCCAGCTCGAACAGGACCGACACCGCCACCGGCGTGTTGAAGTCGTCGTTCATCGCGGCCTGGAAGCGCTGCGCGTGCGCCTCGTTCCAGTCGAGCGCGGCGCTGTCCGGGGTCACGTCCTTCAACGCGGTGTACAAACGCGACAGCGCGTTGCGCGCGTCGTCGATATGCACGTCGCTGTAGTTCAACGGCGAACGGTAGTGCGCGCGCGCGATGAAGAAGCGCACGACTTCCGCGTCGTACTGCGCCAACACTTCACGAATCGTAAAGAAGTTGTTCAACGACTTCGACATCTTCTCATTGTCGATCTGCACGTAGCCGTTGTGCATCCAGTAATTCACGAACGTTTGTCCGGTCGCGCCTTCACTTTGCGCGATTTCGTTTTCGTGGTGCGGAAACTGCAGGTCCTGACCGCCGCCGTGAATGTCGAACTGTTCGCCGAGCAATGTGCAGCCCATGGCCGAGCATTCGATATGCCAACCCGGACGGCCGCGGCCGAATTTCGAGTCCCAGCCGGTGTCGGCCGGCTCTTCCGGTTTCGCTTTCTTCCACAGCACGAAGTCGAGCGGATCCTGCTTCGCGTCGTTCGCCGCGACGCGTTCGCCCGCGCGCAGATCTTCGAGCGACTTGCCCGACAGCTTGCCGTAGCCCGCGAACTTGCGCACCGCGTAATTCACGTCGCCGTCGCTCGCCTGATACGCGTAACCGTTCGCCTCGAGCTTCTCGATCATGCCGAGCATCTGCGGAATGAAGTCGGTGGCGCGCGGCTCGAGGTCGGGACGCGCGATACCGAGCGCGTCCGCGTCTTCGTGCAATGCCGCGATGAAGCGATCGGTCAGCGCCTTGATCGACTCGCCGTTCTCGACCGCGCGACGGATGATCTTGTCGTCGATGTCGGTGATGTTGCGCACGTAGGTCACGTCGTAGCCGAGCGTGCGCAGCCAGCGCTGCACGATGTCGAACACGACCATCACCCGCGCATGGCCGACGTGACAATAGTCGTATACGGTCATCCCGCAGACGTACATCCGCACGACGCCGGGCTGCAGCGGCACGAAGTTTTGCTTGTCACGCGCGAGCGTGTTGTAGATGCGCAGTGATTCCATAGAGAACGGTGCGTGGGCCGAAAGAAATCCGCAATGTGTTTCATGCGCGCCGCGCTCCCGCGAAACAGACGGCGGGCGCGTCGCGTACAGCAAAACCGGTGCACCTGGTGCGGCGGTCAGACTGCGATCAAAGCGGAGACGACCACGAGTGGCGAAAAGACAGTCGGCGGTTCGACGGAACGCGCAGACCTTTTGTTAGAATGGCTCGGAGTATAACACCCAGACCTGAGCCTATGAAACCTTCCAGCGGCCGCGCGCGCAGCGCTGCGACCCTCGCCGCGACGGCCCTCGGCGGCCTCGCGCACGGCGTGTCCCGAGACACCACGCGAGCCCTCGCCTTGCGCGTCACCTTCGTTGCGGCGCTCGCGCTCATGCCCGGCGCAGCGGCCTTCGCGCAGAAGGCGGCAACCATGCCGACAGGCCCCGCGGTGCGCGACGACACACCTGAAATCGACACCTCGATCGCGCAGAAAAACTGGCAGGGCGCGCTCACGCAACTGGACACACGCATCGCGGCGAACCCGCGCGACGCGCAGGCCAAATTCAAGCGCGCCACGGTGCTCGCGCACCTGAATCGCGACGACGACGCCATCGCCGCCTTCACCGAACTCACGCAGTTGTATCCCGAGTTGCCCGAGCCGTATAACAACCTCGCCGCGCTGTACGCGAAGCAAGGCCGTTATGTGGAAGCGCGCGCCGCGCTCGAAACCGCGACCCGGGTGAATCCGGGTTACGGTCTGGCGTACGAGAACCTCGGCGATCTTTATCTGCGCATGGCCAACGAGTCGTACAAGCGCGCGCAGAGCCTGGGCAAGGTGAGCGCCACCACCACGCAGCGCCTCGCGGACATCCAGAAGATCGTCGCGCCGCAACCGGCCAAAGCGCCGGTCGCCAGACAGAGCGCGCCCGCGGCGGACGACTATACGGCCCACGCGATGTCGAACATGACGGAGTCGCCCAGCTTCCAGTTCGGCGGCTCGACCGGCTCGCTCGCCATGCCGCCGTACATGGCGCCGTCGAAGTAACGCCCGCCTCGCCGGCTTCCCGTTTTTTCCCACCCAGAGGATCTTCATGAAATGGTTGATGTTGGCGCTCGGCAGCGCCGCCCTGATCGCAAACGCACCCGCCTTTGCCCAGTCCGGTTCGCAAGCCGCGCATCCGTCCGTCCTCTTCAAGACGTCGGAAGGCGACATCCGCGTCGAGCTGTATCCCGAGAAAGCGCCGAAGACGGTCGCCAACTTCCTCGACTACGTGAAGTCCGGCCAGTACAGCGGCACGATTTTCCATCGCGTGATTCGCGGCTTCATGATTCAGGGCGGCGGCTACACGCAGAGCTTCGCCGAGAAGCCGACGCGCGCGCCGATTCCGCTCGAAAGCCGTAACGGTCTGAAGAACGCCACCGGCACGCTCGCGATGGCGCGCACCAGCGATCCGAATTCGGCCACCGCGCAATTCTTCATCAACACGGTCGACAACGCCGGCCTCGATTATCCGAACCCGGACGGCAACGGCTACGCGGTGTTCGGCAAGGTCACGAGCGGCATGGACGTCGTGAAGAAGATCGAGGGCGCACCCACCACCACGCGCGGTCCGATGAGCGACGTGCCGGTCAAGGCCGTCGTGATCGAGTCGGCCACGGTGGTCGGCAAGTAAAATCAATGCCCCCGGCGCGGCCCGCCGTCGTCGCTTGCGAACGACGGCGGGCCGCGTCTTTTACCCAACCCCGTTCATCAAAGGATTCCATCATGGTTGAACTGCATACGAACCACGGCGTCATCAAACTCGAACTGGACGCCGACAAGGCGCCGAAGTCGGTCGAGAACTTCCTCAACTATGTGAAGGCCGGCCACTACGACAACACGGTGTTCCACCGCGTGATCGACGGCTTCATGATCCAGGGCGGCGGTTTCGAACCGGGCATGAAGCAGAAGCCGACGGCTGAAGCGATCGACAACGAAGCGAACAACGGCCTGAAGAACGTCAACGGCTCGATCGCGATGGCGCGCACCAACGACCCGCATTCGGCGACCGCGCAATTCTTCATCAACGTGAACGACAACGACTTCCTGAACCACTCGTCGCCGACGCCGCAAGGCTGGGGCTACGCGGTGTTCGGCAAGGTCGTCGACGGCATGGACGTGGTCGAGAAGATCAAGAAGGTCAAGACCGGCTCGAAGGGCTTCCATCAGGACGTGCCGGCCGACGACGTCGTGATCGAAAAGGCTGTGATCGTCGACTGAGCGTTGGACGCGCGCATCGCGCGCGTCAACCACGCGTCGACCCGTTCGAACTGATACAGGCACCTTCGATGCTGCAAGAAACGCCGCTGCGAAGCGTCGCCGCGGGCGTGCCTGGCGAGGGCAAACGCCCGCACGCCGCACGCCCGTTTTTTTTCCTCTCCGACATTCACTTGAGCGAGGCGATTCCGCACACGGTCGCCGCGTTCGAGCATTTCATCCGCGTCACCGCCGAGCAGGCGGATTCGGTTTTCATTCTCGGCGACCTGTTCGAGTACTGGATCGGCGACGACATGCTCGTCGAGCCGTTCGCCGCGCGCATGGCGGCGTTGCTGCACACGTTGTCGGAGCGTGGCATCGCGCTCTACATCATGCACGGCAATCGCGACTTTCTGCTGGGCAAGCGCTTCATGAAAGCGGCCGGCGCGATCTGGCTGCCCGATCCGTTCGTGATCACCGCGTTCGGCACGCGCGTCGTGCTCGCGCATGGCGACGGACTGTGCACCGCGGACCCGGGGTATCAGGCGTTTCGCCGTTTCGCGCGCAGCCGCTTTGCGCAGTTGCTGTTTCTGGCGTGGCCGTTTCGCTGGCGCCAGGCGCTCGCGGAAAACATGCGCTCGAAGAGCGAGCAAGGCCGCACGCGGCCCGTTTCGCCGAAGTATGACGTGACGTCGAAGGCGGTGGCGTCGCTGTTCAGAACGTCGAAGACCGCGACGCTGATTCATGGCCACACGCATCGGCCGGCGCGGCATCGCGAGCCGGCCGGGACGCGCTGGGTGTTGCCCGATTGGGATCTGGACCACGGCGAGCGCCGTGGCGGGTATCTGCGTATCGATGCAGAGGGGATTCGGGCGCTGCCGCTCGATTGACGGCGGGCCGAAGGGCGATGGTCGAACAAGAAAGCCGATGGACGCCCGATCGAAATCTGACGGAACGTAGACCAGATAGCGGCGCGGCTTAACGCTCCGCGAGCGTCGTCCCTTCCACCTTCCCCGCAATCGCGGCCGACAGGCGCCGCAGATCGAGCAAGGCCGAATCCGCGCCTTGCAGCCCTTCGAGACTCGTGCCGAGACGCTCTAACGCGTCGACAATTTCGTCGATGCGCTTCGACTGCGTGGCCGCGTGATCGATCAACCCGTGAATGGCCAGCGACACCGGATCGTCCGCGTTCGGCGTGATGCCGTACGCGCAGAAGGTGCTGGTCGCGTTGATGGCATTCGCCGCATTCGCGCGTTTGGCGTCGTGCGGCGCGCCGTCGTGCGATGCGCCGTTGGCCGCCTGGCCGTGCGAGGCACTCGCCGCCGCGGCACTCGCCATCGCCGCGCCGCCGCCCGCCGGAGCCATCGACATATCAGAAGCATTCACCGCCGCAGCCGCCGGCACGATGATGCGCGCCGGGTTGCCTACCGCCGTCCCTCGCGCGGGCACCGGCTTCGTCACCACCGCGTTCGAGCCGATCTTCGCGTCGGCGCCGATCGTGAAGCCGCCCAGCACTTTCGCGCCCGCACCGACGATCACGCCGCGCTCCAGCGTCGGATGCCGTTTCGCGCCGCGCGTGAGCGACGTGCCGCCAAGCGTCACGCCTTGATAGATCGTGCAGTCGTCGCCGATCTCGGCGGTTTCGCCGATCACCACGCCCATCCCGTGATCGATGAACACGCGCCGCCCCACCGTCGCGCCCGGATGAATTTCGATGCCGGTCAGAAAGCGCGCGAGCTGCGATACGAAGCGCGCGAGCCAGCGACGCCCTGCCCGCCAGCAGGCGTGCGCGAACCGGTGCAGCACGAGCGCATGCAGACCCGGGTAACACGTGACGACTTCCCAGGCGCTGCGGGCGGCGGGATCGCGCTCGCGGATCGTGGCAATGTCTTCGCGAAGTCTCGTGAACATGGCAGGACGGTGTCGTGGGAGAAGGAACGCCGGCCGGCCCGCTACGCGCGGCATCCGACCGACGGCATGTGCCGCGCATAGCAGTCGCGCAGCTTTGCATATGACGTTTCGAGCGATTGTAGGGCGATTGCGCGAACCCTGCCGGAAGCCCACGCTGCCGGCAAGGTCGTCGAATGGAGGAGTCGTCGGAAAGAGGAAAGAAGGGCGAACGGGCGGCGGCGTTGCTTCGAAGCTTTCTTTCGAAGCCTTATTTCGAAGCCTTATTTCGAAGCCTTACTTCGAAGCCTTACTTCGAAGCGTCGCCGTCGCGGCGCTGGGTTTTCAGCAGGATATGCTTGGCGATGCCGCGCACGATGTTGACCTCCTCGCGCTCCAGTCCCGAGCGCGCGAACAGACGTCGCAGGCGCGACATCAGCTTCTTCGGATTGGCCGGGTCGAGGAAATCGAGCGCGACGAGCGCGCTTTCCAGATGCGTGAACATGCTTTCGATTTCGTCGCTCGCGGCGCGGACCGTAGACGTGGCACCCGCCCCCCCTGCACCACCCGCTGCGCCTTCGCCGGACACATCGCCTGCAGCGCCGTGCACCGCGCTCGCCTGAGCGGCCGCCTGCAACGCATTCGAGGCCGCGGCGACCTCCGTCGACAGATACGACGTGCGCAACTCATACGCCAGCACCTGCACGGCCTGCGCGAGATTCAACGAGCTATACGCGGGATTCGCCGGGATATGCACGAGCGCGCTGCACCGCTCGACGTCTTCGTTCGACAGGCCCGTGCGCTCGTTGCCGAACACCAGCGCGATCTCGCCGTGCGCCGCGTGTTCGCGCGCGATCGCGGCCGCCGCGCGCGGCGTGCCCTGCGGCGGCCCGTATTCGCGCAGCCGCGCGGTCAGCGCGACCGACCAGTGCACGCCGCTCAACGCGTCGGCGAGGGTCGGCACGACGTGCGCGGAGGCGAGCACGTCGTCGGCGCCGCTCGCCATCGCGATCGCTTCCGGATCGTTCTGCACCTGCGGCACGCGCGGCGACACCAGCACGAGACGCGAAAAGCCCATCGTCTTCAGCGCGCGTGCCGCCGCGCCGACGTTGCCCGGATGACTCGGCTCGACGAGCACGAAGCGCGTCGAGGTGAAACCGCCGCGCAGCTCGGCCACGGCGGGGTCGGAGGAATGATGGGTGTGGTCCACGGTGAAATTCGGCTGGCTAAAAACGCGTATGGTAGCGCCTCGCTTGCCGCCGGTCCGTTTTTCGCGCGATCCGCGGCGAGTGGCGCAATCCGTGCCCGACCGTCCGGACTCAGGTAAAATAGCGCGATTCGCATCAGGTTTTCGCTTGCATCAGGTCCACGGCAATATGTCCGGGCCCATGTGCGCGGCAGGTCTGGCGCCTCGTTCTTATTCAATTCGTCTCCGTCGGCGGAATGCGCACCGGTTTTGTGCCGGGCAGCGTTCCGTGCTGTTTTCGCGCCTCAGTGGCGCCCTGTCAGCGCAGGTTTAGCGCTTATTTCCGGTCAGCAGCCGTGCTGCCCCGGCACAAGGATCCAGTCTCATGCATCCCATGCTCAATATCGCTGTGAAGGCCGCGCGCCGTGCAGCCCAGATCATCAACCGCGCGTCGCTCGACCTCGATCTGATCCAGGTCAGCAAGAAACAGCACAACGATTTCGTCACGGAGGTCGACAAAGCGTCTGAAGCGGCGATCATCGACACGCTCAAGACCGCCTACCCCGATCACGCGATCCTCGCCGAGGAATCCGGCAAGTCGGACAACGAGTCCGAATACCAGTGGATCATCGATCCGCTCGACGGCACCACCAACTTCATTCACGGTTTTCCGTACTACTGCGTGTCGATCGCGCTCGCGCACAAGGGCATCGTCACGCAGGCCGTGGTCTACGATCCGACCCGCAACGACCTGTTCACCGCCTCGCGCGGCCGCGGCGCGTACCTGAACGACCGCCGCATTCGCGTCGCCAAGCGTGACCGTCTGGCCGACGGCCTGATCGGCACCGGCTTCCCGTTCCGCGAAACGGACGGCCTCGCCGCGTACGGCCGCCAGTTCGCCGAAATGACCGAAGCTTGCGCGGGCCTGCGCCGTCCGGGCGCCGCCGCGCTCGATCTGGCCAATGTCGCCGCCGGCCGCATGGACGGCTTCTTCGAGCAGGGTCTGAATCCGTGGGATGTCGCCGCGGGCAGCCTGCTGATCACGGAAGCCGGCGGCCTCGTCGGCAACTACACGGGCGATTCGGACTTCCTGCATATCGGGGAAATCGTCGCGGGCAATCCGAAGATCTATGCGCAGATGGTGCCGATCCTGTCGCGCTATAGCCGCACGCGTCAGCAGGCCGACTCGGCGAACTAAGCGGATTCGAGTGGCGGCGTCGGGCGGACAGATGCCGCGACGCACGCTGCCCTATCCCACCCTACGCCGCGCCGCCTCGGCGCGAGCAACTTGACGAACGCGCGATCACGCGTCGACATTCCCCCAAAAAAGCGGCTCCGGCCGCTTTTTCGTTTGCCGCGCCTGCATTGGGCAGGCGTTCGTGCTACAAAGCGGGAGGCCGCGCCGGCATGCTCGACAGCCGGTCGCGTTTTTTGCGCAGGTCGCGCGGCATCCGCGCGCAGGCCATGTCGACTATCGCGCCAGTCAGCATCATCGAATCGCGCCGATATCGAGCGTCGCCAGCCGCGCCCCGCCGTGCGTCCGTATCGCGCACCGCTTCCGATCCGCTTCATGAAAAAAGGCTTCTACACAATTATCGCGGCGCAGTTCATTTCGTCGCTCGCGGACAATGCCCTGCTGATCGCCGCCATCGCGCTGCTCTCGGTGATCCGCTCGGCCGCCTGGGTCACGCCGCTGCTGCAGATTTTCTTCACCGTTTCATACGTGTTGCTCGCGCCGTTCGTCGGCGCGTTCGCCGATGCCATGCAGAAGCGGCACGTGATGTTCATCTCCAACGCGCTGAAGGCAAGCGGCTGCCTGATGATGATCGCGGGCGTTCATCCGATGATTGCCTACGGCGTGGTCGGCTTCGGTGCGGCGGCGTATTCGCCGGCCAAGTACGGGATTCTCACCGAGCTGCTGCCCGCGGAAAAACTCGTGAAGGCGAACGCGTGGCTCGAATCGGCGACCGTGCTGTCGACGATCGTCGGCACGATGGTGGGCGGCGCGCTGATCAGCACCTTCGCGGACAGGTTCGTCGCGCACGCGCATCTGCCGTTGATCCGCTCGTCGGCCGATCTCGCGATGTTCGCGACCATGGTGACCTACGCGATCGCCGCCGCGATCAACATCTTCATTCCGGACACCGGCGCGCGTTATCCGAACCGGCTGGTCGAGCCGAAGAAACTGGTCGGCGATTTCTATCATTGCTTCAACGTGCTGTGGGCCGACAAGCTCGCGCAGATCGCGCTGTGGGTCACCACGCTGATGTGGGGCGGCGCGGTGACGCTGCAACTGCTGGTGCTCAAATGGGCGAACGTGAACCTGGGGCTGTCGCTATCGAAGGCGGCGGTCATGCAAGGCGTCACGGGGCTCGGCATCGCGGTCGGCGCCGCGGGCGCGGCCGCGCTGATTCCGTTGCGTAAATCGCTGCGCGTATTGCCGATCGGCATTCTTACCGGCGCGGTGGCGATCGCGATGGCGTTCTACAACAAGGATCTGTTTCCGGCGGGCGCGGGACTGCGGTTTGGTACGTACGTGCTGCCGTTTTATATTCTGCTGGCGTATCCGTTGATGATTCTGCTCGGCGCGCTGTCGGGCTTTTTCATCGTGCCGATGAACGCGATTCTTCAGCATCGCGGCGCGACCCTGCTGTCGGCCGGGCATTCGATCGCCGTGCAGAACTTCAATCAGAATCTGGCGGTGTTGCTGATGCTCGGGGCGTATGCATTGCTGTTGACGGCGAAGTTGCCCGCGCAGTGGATCATCGTCGTGTTCGGCACATTCATCACGTTCATGATGTGGCTCGCGAAACGGCGCAGCGCGGTGAACGAGCGGAAGGTGGATATGCGGGCGATGGTGGAGTGAGTGAAGCGGTGGGAGTCTCACCCACCGACTCATCGCGTCGCCAGATCAATTTTCAAACTTGACACGATCCCAGCCGGACGTGGGTAAAGGATCGGTCAACCAGCTGAGCGTGCCCGACGCGTAACCGGTCGTCTCCAGCAGCGTGTACGCATCGACCCATCCGCCATCGTGTTTTTCCTGCCAATCCTCTCCCCAGCTGTTGTGAATCAGCAGTGCTTCCCGACAACCTTTTCCTGACGACGAGCACATCTCCCGGTATCCCGCGATGACCACCGAATGTCCGGACTTACAGGCATTCGGCTTCCCGTCGACGCAGATGCCATCCACCTGGACCGGCCTTCCGGTGGCGAGTACCCCCCGGATTTTCTCGATGGTGGGTCCATAGCTGGACAAGCGCTGCGATGGTTGGACCTCGTCTTGCCGTACCCGCTTATACGCCGCGCCGCCCGTTGCCGACGGAAATACGTGGACAACGGGCTTGGGCACAATTTCCACGACCTCATCGCAGCCGTACAACAACGTCGAATACAGGAATTTTTCGAACGTGTCTTGAGCCACGGCCGCTTTCAAGTCGTTAGCCGCTACTTTCTTATCGAAATCTCGCTGGAGTTCATCTGCAAGACAGTCAATGCACGCAGATTGCGGATCGCGATGCGCGTCCTTGTAGCTACTCTTGAGCTTTTCAAATTTGTCATCCAGAACACGGGTGTCGTTTGAATTTTCGGCTACGACCTTTTCGTACGGATAGCAGATGTTACTGTAGGTCATACCGATGAATACCGCGCCGTTGATGAGATTCAACGCTCCCGATCCAGCGAGGACCACACCCTCATATCCTTCGAAATCGTTAATCTTCTTTTTAGCATCGCTCAGTTTCGAATAGGTCGCCATTCCAATTGGCGCTATTTTTCTCTCTTGTGAAAGATGCTGACAATCCCAATTGTCGACCTCGCAGAGATATTGCTGCACGATAGCCGCGGCGCTATAGCCATGACAGATCGGCAAGCCGCCTTGCGATTCGACGGGCGGCATGTTTTTGACCAGAAGCGTGGTGCCGTCCTTGACAGAATAGTCCGAGAGCGGCAACGCTTTAAATATATCGTCAAGCGCGACGCCTCCCGAATCGATTGGTCGACAAGAGGGAATGGCTTGATAGTTAAAGCGTGCAGTGCCTTTCAATAAATCCGCCACGTCCTGCCCTACAGGGCGCACTTTGGATGACGGCGACTTTACTTCACTCATTGAATACTGTGCCGGCGACGGAATGCTCGTCACCAATCCGCTCAGAAGCATGAATCCACGAAATAACGTCAGGACGAATACAGGCATCCTGACGCGCGTTGCCTTACCCACCCCACCGGCGCATTCCGAGATATGCATCTTTACCCCCACGGTCTTTTATAGTCACTGCATGTTTTTATAGGCGAATCTTGACGCTGGCGTTCCGCTCGCCGCCGCAACGTCGATCGGCACAATCCAGACGAACAGCGTTTTCAAGCCATCGCGTCAATCCACCGGCGGAATCGCGCCTTCCGACAACGTCTTGAGGAGCCTCGTGCGACGCCGTTCGAGATCCTTGATCTGACGATCGATGGCTTCGAGGCGTTCGCGCTGCACGTCGTTGATCTGGTCGCACGAACGCGCGCCCTCGATCAGTAGCATGCAGTCAGGAAAGCCGCGGATGTCTTCTATGGTGAAACCGGTCGCGATCATGCGCTGGATCTGCCTGACCTGCGTCACCGCTTTGTCGGGAAACACGCGATAGCCGTTGCTCGCGCGCGCCGACGCCAGCAAACCATGTTCGTCATAGTGCCGGATCGATCGCACGCTGGCGCCGGTGCGTCGCGCAAGTTCACCGATACTCAGCATTTCGTCGTCAGATGGCGGTTTTTTCATGAAAAGCAGGCTAGCACAAATCGCTTGACTCTCACATTAGTGTAAGGGTTGAGACTGTGCGTACCCCCTACTTTTCAGGACTCGCCATGTACGCCAGAGTGCTCCATTTTCTGCTTGCCGCCGCTGTGTCGGCAGCGTCCCTGTTTGCCACGGCATCCCATGCCGCTGCCTCCCCCACCCGCTACACGGTTACGTCGAAGGATGGCGTAAAGCTTGCCGTTCAGGAAAGCGGCAACCCCGACGGCACGCCGGTGATTTTCATCCACGGTTTGCTCGGTAGCCGTCTCAATTGGGACGCCCAGGTGCAAAGCCCCGAACTGCGCCAGCACCGGATCATCACCTACGATCTGCGCGGTCACGGTCTGTCGGATAAACCATCCGGCGCCGAACCGTATCGCGATGGCCGCCACTGGGCCGACGATCTCGACGCCGTCATACAAGGCTCGCATGCGAAGAAACCTGTCGTCATCGGCTGGTCGCTGGGTGGCGTGGTGATATCCAACTATCTCGCCACGTATGGCGATCGCGACATCGCCGGCGCCGTGTATGTCGATGGCGTGGTGGAACTCGCGCCCGGTCAGATCGTCGACCATCCGGAGGTTTATCGCGACATGAATTCGCCCGATTTGAAGACTCACCTCGACGGCGAACGCACGTTCATCGGTCTGTGCTTCAACCATCGGCCGGATGCCGAAACGTTCGACCGGCTGCTCGCGAACGGCGCGATGGCGTCGTGGGATATGCAGCGTGAAATCCCGACCATGACGGTATTCGCGGCCGAAGGACTGGGCAAGGCGCGCGTGCCGCTGCTGTTCATCTACGGCGGCCACGACGCGCTGGTCGATACGCCCACGACGCTCGCCCGCGCCACCGCGCTGAATCCGCGCATCGAGAGCAAGGTGTATCCCAACGCAGGGCACGCGTCGTTCATGGAGGAACCCGATCGCTTCAATCGGGATCTGGCCAGGTTCGTCACGTCGGTGTCCGGGAAATAATGCGTCGTTCCAACAGGAGATGAGCATGGCACCCGACGTCGAGCAAACCGCGACACATGAATTCTTTCCCGGCTTCGCGAAGCTCGACGTCGAAACCGACGACGTCTCCTTTCGCGGTGTCATCGGCGGAACGGGATCGCCGCTTCTGCTGCTGCATGGCTATCCGCAAACGCATGTCGCGTGGCGATCGATCGCTCCGGCGCTCGCGAAGTCCTATACCGTCATCGTGCCCGACCTGCCGGGATACGGCGACAGCCGGACCCGCAACGATCAGACGCGATGGACCAAACGTCGTGTGGCCAATGCACTCGTCGCGTTGATGAATCGGCTCGGTCATCAACGGTTTGCCGTCATTGGACATGATCGCGGCGCTCGCGCCGGATACCGCCTCGCGCTCGATCATCCTTCCCGCGTCGGCAAATATGCGTCGCTGACCGTCGTGCCGACGCTCGATGCTTTCGCCGCCGTCGACAGGACTTTCGCGTTTAACGCGTGGCACTGGTTTTTTCTCGCGCAGCCTGCGGACCTTCCGGAACGAATGCTGGCCACCGATCCCGATGCGTTCATCGATGCGGCGCTCGCGAAGATGGCCGGCGGACTCGAACGTATCGACCCCGCGGCGCTCGACGCCTATCGAATCGCGTTTCGCCGCCCTGAAGTGCGTCACGCGATCTGCGAGGATTATCGCGCTGCGATGCGTGAGGATCTCGAATGCGATGCGAGCGACTTCGACGCGGGCCGGAAACTGGCTTGTCCGGTACTCGTGCTCTGGAGTGAGAGGGAGCAGAAGGACAGGAATGTGTCGCCACTCGATGCATGGGCCCGATGGGCCACCGATGTTACGGGTGGCGGTTTGCCGGGCGGTCATCTGCTGCCGGAGGATGCGCCTCGCGAAGTGCTGTCCGCACTCGATGTTTTTTTGAAGGATGGAGGGTGATATTGCTGGCGACGATGCCGGGACGCGTATGAGGACATCATGCGTCCCTACGTCGATCGGGCTCAGAACGTGCCGAAGTTCGCGCCTCGGCTTGCGTCGCCTCATTCGCGTATGGGAATCGGCATCGGTCAGGCTGTTCTCAGGATGGCTACCGCACCGGGTTTCAAAGCCGTGCTTGGCAAATTCCTCTCGCCGAAAGCCGATGCTATCGACCTGCCCGACTACGGCAATGCGGCCGCTTGAGGCGATGCAGCGCAGGGCGTGGCGCTCGATGACTTCAGACGCACCCTCACTGCTCGCTCCCGTTTGGCTTCGATCGTGGAGCCGACATTTGATCTAGAAAAACCGAACGATCCGCAGTCCCCACCCACTCACTCGGCCACACAGTGAACATCGAATTTCACGAGCTTCGTGCGACCGAACGTGTTGCTGATCGCCACATCCGCGGCATCGCGGCCGCGTGCCATCAACACACGTCCCGTACGCGGCTTGTTGTTGCGCGGATCGAAGGTTTGCCACGAGCCACCCACATAGGCTTCAAACCAGGCGGCAAAGTCCATCGGACTCCACGGCGGCGGCACGCCGACATCGCTGATATATCCCGTGCAATAGCGCGCCGGAATATTCATCGCGCGGCACAGCGTCACGGCCAGGTGCGCGAAATCACGGCACACGCCCTTGCGTTCCTGCCATGCCTGAAAAGCGGTTTTGGTCGGCCGGGCGAATTCATACCCAAACGTAATGTGATGATGCACGTAGTCGCAAATGGCCTGCACGCGAGAACGCCCCGGATGCGTCGTCGAAAAAAGCTTCCAAGCAATGTCGGACAGTAGATCGGTCTCGCAGTAACGGCTGCCGAGCAGGAACATCAGACATTCGTCGGGGAGCGTTTCAATGGCGTGCTGATAGCCGGCCGCTTCGAGCGTCTCAGGCTGATCGGAGATGTTGAGCAGCGCGGTGGTGGAGAGCGAGATCAGTCCAGGCGGCGCGACGATACGGCTGCATAGATTTCCGAAACTATCGCGATACTGCCTGACCGCAACCGGCGGATCGACCACCAGCAGATCCGCGGACAAGACGTCCTGAGCGCGGGAAAAATGCGTGTTCAGCATCAGCATCATGGGCGTTGTCTGCGCGCACTCATAGATCAGTTCATAGCCCACTCGAAGTTTCATCTAACCACCCTTGCACTGAAAATTCATGACGTGGCGGCCGATCAAACGTCTTCCGTCACGCTCACGTCGACATCGAGACCGTTGAAAGAACACATTGAACCGTGCCATGTGCCCCAAAGCGGCAGCACCTGTTCGTAATTCCAGGCAACCGCCACACGGATCAGATGCCGATTGCCGACGATGCTGTTGGTCGGATCGAAATCCACCCACCCCGCCCCCGGAAGATAGATCTGCAGCCATGCATGGGTCGCGCCGCCTCCCAACGCGGTGTCGTAGTCGGGTACGAAGATATAGCCGCTGACAAAGCGCGCCGCGAGACCCAGCGAACGGACCGCATCCATCATCAGGACCGCGAAATCGCGGCAACTGCCGCAGCGCCGGCGTAACGTTTCGCCGGGGCGATTGACGCCCTTCTCGGTACGCCGCATGTACATGAAGCCGTTCTTGATCTCGAGCGTCATGCTGCGCAATAGCGCCATCGTGCCCGTCGTACCGGAGGGGTCGATAAAACGCCGTGCCCATCGATCGACATCGGCATCCGGGTGATGGCGGCTTCGCGCATTCACCAGATCTGAAGCTTCCTCGCCTGTGTACGCGAAGGGCCACGTCGACGCATAGGTTTCCAGCGAATAATCGGGTAACGGCGCCTCGTAGTGTTCCAGTGTCACCACGCTGCGAAAACGAAGCTCTGACGCTTCGACCGAAAACGTGGCAACCGCAACCGAATTGTCGAAGACGTCGTGCAACCAATGAAGTCTTTCGGGTGTGGGCGTAATCTGCAATTGCGTTGTGAGAAGCCGCAGATCGTGACTCGCGCGCGGGCGGAACATCATCCGGTGCTCGCCGAAACGCACGGGCTCCGAGTATCGATAGACGCTCTGATGACGCACGGTTAACCGTTGCGGCACATTCATGCCGTTTCGCCGCAGACAAACTTGCTCACGATTCCGCCCACAAAGTAAAGCGCACTGCGCACCGCTCAAACGCGAACGATCACTTCTTCTTCGTCGAACCGCTCGACCCCGAGTTGTTCGAAGTGGGCACCTTGATTGCATCCGGGCCAGGGGTGGGTGGCTTTTTAGGTTGTTTAGGTTTTTTTGCCTCGCGATTGCTACGCTGCTCGCCTTTTGCCATGTCGATCCCCATGTGAGCAGCCACGGGTTGGGCTGCTTCTTGACCCATTGTGAGCGCATTCCTCACGAGCGTGGCATTTATTTGCCGCAAGCACGCGATAGTCGACCCGCCGATTGTTCTTGCTTTGTTGCGCCATGCGGCGCAGTGTCGGATAAGTGACATGAACGCGTGTCCGCGCCCTTATCGATTCTGCCGTCCGGGAATGAACAGGCGCCGGATTTCATACGTTCGCGGCATGGCGACCTCGATGTGGTGCCGCGCACTGCACACGCGCGCTTGTTGAGCCCAAGGCACTTGCCTTGAAGTTGCACTCTCTTTTTGCAGGCATCCAGATGCTGAAACGCTCCCGACCAGATTCGAACGTGTCGACCACACAGCAAAACCATCTCGCGACCCAGAAGTCTCGTACCGAAAGCTTGCGACAGGAAGAAGCCGACCGCGCGCAGAAGCGGCTGGACGGCGATGCGCTCATCGACGTCAATGCCGCAAAGTGGCGCTACGTTTCCACGAGGGATTAGATGGCCAAGAACGCTGTCGGGCTCAGCTTTCCCAACCCCAGCCGCACGTACGACGCATCGCGGCGTTGTGTCTGTTTCTGGGGCTACGACAACGCGCGCGAGATCGCGTTTCTCGTCGACGGGCAGATGCTGATGAAGCTCAACCCCGGCACGCGCGGCGAAGAGACCGAATTGCTGGCCGCGTTCGATCGCAGTCGCGATCAGATCCGGGAAATGGCTAGAACGTTGTACAAGGGCGGTCAGCAGATTCGGTATGTGATGTCCTGAACCGCCCGGCCGGGCAGCGTCGCGCACCGTTACTCCAAACATTGTGTCGAAAGTTCAGACTTTCCCGCAAGCCGAAGCCCATCGGCGGGAAATGACCCCGCCCCGCCACACCCACCTCCTCCCCATCGTCCATTAGCCGTTCGGCCAGGGTCCGCTCGCCCCGTCGGCGGGTTAAACTCACGCCCTGAACAGCTAACGCAAAAGATTCCAAGGATGGGTATTCAAACCGCAGCGGCCAGCGACGTCGCACAACACACGCCCATGATGCAGCAATACCTTCGCATCAAGGCGGATCATCCGGGCACGCTGGTGTTCTACCGGATGGGCGACTTCTACGAACTCTTTTTCGACGATGCGGAAAAAGCCGCTCGTCTGCTCGATCTGACGCTTACGCAGCGCGGCGCGTCGGCGGGCAATCCGATCAAGATGGCGGGCGTGCCGCATCACGCGGTCGAGCAGTATCTGGCCAAGCTGGTCAAGCTCGGCGAATCCGTCGCGATCTGCGAACAGATCGGCGATCCGGCAACGTCGAAAGGACCGGTCGAACGCAAGGTGGTGCGGGTCGTCACGCCGGGCACGCTGACCGACGCCGCGCTGCTGTCCGACAAAAGCGACGTCTACCTGATGGCGCTATGCGTCGCGCACAATCGCCGCGGCGTCGCGACCAGCGTCGGTCTCGCGTGGCTGAATCTGGCGAGCGGCGCGCTGCGCCTCGCGGAAGTCGCGCCCGACCAGGTCGCCGCCGCGCTCGAACGCATCCGCCCCGCCGAAATTCTCGTTGCCGATTCCCCCGCCGACGCCGCCACGAGCTGGGCGCCACCCGTCAATGCCGGCGCGCTCACGCGCGTGCCGGTGTGGCACTTCGACATCGCGTCGGGCACGCAGCGTCTGTGCGACCAACTGGAAGTGGCGGGCCTCGACGGCTTCGGCGCGCATTCGCTGACCTGCGCGTGCGGCGCGGCCGGCGCGCTGCTGCTCTACGCCGCCGCCACGCAAGGCCAGCAGCTGCGCCACGTGCGTAGCCTGAAGGTCGAATACGAATCCGAATATATCGGCCTCGACCCCGCCACGCGCCGCAATCTCGAACTCACCGAAACGCTGCGCGGCACCGAGTCGCCCACGTTGTGCTCGCTGCTCGACACCTGCTGCACGACCATGGGCAGCCGGCTGTTGCGTCACTGGCTGCATCACCCGCCGCGCGAATCGAAATTCGCCCAGGCGCGTCAGCAGGCGATCGGCACGTTGCTCGAAGCACCCCATGGCGCGAACGTCGATACGTTGCGCGGCGCATTGCGGCAGATTTCCGACATCGAACGGATCACCGGCCGGCTCGCGCTGCTGTCGGCGCGGCCGCGCGATCTGTCGAGCCTGCGCGACACCTTCATCGCCTTGCCCGAATTGCGCACCCAGCTCGCGCAGATTTCCGCCGATGCCGAGTCGCTCGCCCGCATCGATGCGTCGCTCGAACCGCCGCAAGCCTGCGTCGAACTGCTCCAGCGTGCGGTCGCCCCGGAACCGGCGGCGATGGTGCGCGACGGCGGCGTGATCGCACGCGGATACGATGCCGAACTCGACGAATTGCGCGATATTTCGGAGAACTGCGGGCAGTTCCTGATCGACCTCGAAACGCGCGAACGTGCGCGCACCGGCATCGGCAATCTGCGCGTCGAGTACAACAAGGTGCACGGCTTCTATATCGAAGTCACGCGCGGCCAGACCGACAAGGTGCCGGACGATTACCGCCGCCGTCAGACGCTGAAGAACGCCGAGCGCTACATCACGCCCGAGCTCAAAACCTTCGAGGACAAGGCACTGTCCGCGCAGGAACGCGCACTGGCGCGCGAGCGCTCGCTGTACGACGCGTTGCTCCAGGCGCTGCTGCCGTTCATTCCCGATTGCCAGCGCGTCGCGTCGGCGCTGGCCGAACTCGATCTGCTCGCGGCCTTCGCGGAACGCGCCCGCGCGCTCGACTGGGTCGCGCCCACGTTCTCCGCCGAGACCGGCATCGAAATCGAGCAAGGGCGCCATCCGGTCGTCGAGGCGCAGGTCGAGCAGTTCATCGCGAACGACTGCACGCTCACGCCCGAGCGCAAACTGCTGCTGATCACCGGCCCGAACATGGGTGGTAAATCGACCTTCATGCGGCAAACCGCGCTGATCGCGCTGCTCGCCTACGTCGGCAGCTACGTGCCGGCGAAGCGTGCGGCGTTCGGCCCGATCGACCGCATCTTCACGCGGATCGGCGCGGCGGACGACCTCGCGGGCGGCCGCTCGACCTTCATGGTGGAAATGACCGAGGCCGCCGCGATCCTCAACGACGCGACGCCGCAAAGCCTCGTGTTGATGGACGAAATCGGCCGCGGCACGTCGACTTTCGACGGTCTTGCGCTCGCGTGGGCGATCGCGCGTCATCTGCTGTCGCACAACGGCTGCCACACGCTGTTCGCCACGCACTACTTCGAACTCACGCAGTTGCCGGCGGAGTTTCCGCATGCGGCCAACGTGCATCTGTCGGCGGTCGAGCATGGGCACGGCATCGTGTTCCTGCATGCCGTCAGCGAAGGGCCGGCGAATCAGAGTTACGGGTTGCAGGTCGCCCAGCTGGCCGGCGTGCCGAACGCGGTGATTCGCGCGGCGCGCAAGCATCTCGCGCATCTCGAACAGCAGTCGGCCGCGCAACCCGCGCCGCAACTCGATCTGTTCGCGGCGCCCGCGCCGATGCAGCTCGAAGACGCGGACGACGACCGCTACGCCGAGCCGCAACCCGCCGCCTTGCCGCCCGCGATGCAGGCGCTCGCCGAGCGTCTGCGCGGTATCGATCCGAACGATCTGCGCCCGCGTGAAGCGCTCGATCTGCTGTACGAGCTGCACGAGCTGGCAAACGCGCCGGATGCGGATCATTGACTCGCATAGACCCTCGCGGCGTCCGCGCGCACGTCGCGCGGCGCTGACGCTCGCGCTCCTGCCGCGTCTCGGCAGACTGCTGCATTTGCCGCGCCTCGCTCGTTTGGCGATGCGCGGCCTCGTCCCGCTCGCGAGTCTCCTGCCGCTCGCGCAACCCGCGCACGCCCAGGCGCCGCGTTACGCGTTCGCGGTAATCGCCAACACCCTGCAAAACACCGCCGACGAAGCCGCGACCCAACGCCTGATCGACGCGATCAGCCGCGAACGCGACGTCGCCTTCATCGTCTACGACGGCAATCTGAAGGGCGCGAAAGAAGCCTGCCGCGATGCGCTCTACGAGCGGCGTCACACCTTGCTCGAAACGGCCCGGCCAG
Source organism: Paraburkholderia sp. D15 (assembly GCF_029910215.1). Taxonomy (NCBI): domain Bacteria; kingdom Pseudomonadati; phylum Pseudomonadota; class Betaproteobacteria; order Burkholderiales; family Burkholderiaceae; genus Paraburkholderia; species Paraburkholderia sp. D15. The sequence continues at coordinate 2,814,843 of NZ_CP110395.1, forward strand.
CGCTGTTCTTCATTCCCGGACAACACGACTGGGCCGATTGCGGCACGGCGCAAGCCGGCGCGTTCGATCCGATCGAACGCCTCGACCTGCTACGTCAGACGCTGTTCGCCGATCCGGTTTCGATGGGTCAGAACCCGATCACGCTGACGCGCGAAAGCGAAGTGTCGCGCTTTCGTCCTTATCGCGAGAACGTGCGTTGGCAGGTAGGCGATACGGTGTTCATCGGCATGAACGCGCCGAGCCCGAACAATCACTATCTGACCGCCGGCGGGCGCAATGGCGAATTCGAAGACCGCGTGATCGCCAATGCCTTCTGGCTCGAACATGCGGGCGAATATGCGAAACGTCGCGATGCGCGCGCGATCGTCGTCTTTATTCAAGGCGACTTCGATCCGGAGCGTTACGAACGGCCGGACCGCTTTGCGTGGCTGCGCTTTGCACGCAGCACGCGACGCGATGGTTTTCTGGAATTCAAACGCAGCCTCGTCAAACTCGCGCAGACGTTTCGCGGGCCGGTGCTCGTCATTCATTGCGACGACGAACGCGCGAGCGGCGGCTTCCTGATCGATCAGCCGTTACGCAATGACAAAGGGGCGCTGGTCGCGAATCTCACGCGCATCGCAATCGCGCCGCGTGACCGTCTGAACCAGTGGATTCGAATCGAAGCGGATCTCGGCAGAAAACCGCCGTTCCGTGTGAGTGTGCGTGATGTGCCGAGGCAGATTCCATTGCCCACCACGCCGCCGATATTGCAGCACGAGGAGCCGGCGGCGTCGATGCCCGCGGTGCCCGCGCTCGGTCCGGCTTCGGAGTTGCCGCCGCTGCTGCCGTCGCCCGGCGATGCGGCTTCGTCACCCGATCAACAGCCGCGACTGCCGGCGGACCAGGGTGGCGGCGACTATGGCCCCGCCATGTCGACGCCGCCTGCTTCCGCTACGCTGCCACGCGGCGCCTCGGGTTCAACGATGAACACGAACTAGAACCCGGGCCGGATGCAGACGGTGCAGACGGTGCAGACGGCGGCTGATCCAGCGGTGGGCCCGCAGGCGCCCCGGGTACGTCAGGCGCCCCGGGTGCCTCAGGCAATTCAGTGCAGCGTAGGCCCTGACTTGTCGTCTTCGTCCTCGTCTTCATCGTCGTCGAGAACTTCGAGGCCGTCCGCGCCGTGCGCGTGTTCGTGCTGGATTTCGTCTTCGGTAGCGGGACGCACGTCCCTCACGGTCAGCGCGAAACGCAGCGCCATGCCCGCGAGCGGATGATTGCCGTCGAGCACGACTTTGTCTTCCGCGACGTCGGTCACCACGTAGACCAGCGAATCGAGATCTTCGTCGCCTTCTTCCGGCGTGCCTTCGAATTGCATGCCGACTTCAAGCGGTTCAGGGAAGCGATCGCGCGGCTCGATCTTCACGAGGTCGGGATCGTACTCGCCGAACGCGTCTTGCGGTTCGAGCTGGATCTGGGTCTCGAAGCCGGCCTCGTGGCCGTCGAGCTCTTCCTCGATCTTGGGGAACGTGCCATCATAGCCGCCGTGCAGATAGACCATCGGCTCGTCGCTTTCCTCGATCAGGTTGCCCTGCGCATCCGACAGCTTGTAAGCGACCGACACGACGGTGTTCTTTGCGATTTTCATTCGATTCTCCAGAATACAACTCACATTATACGATGCCCAGGCGGCCCACTGACCACCCTGCCGATGCAGCTTCGGCACGGAATTCTTCGCCGGTCGCAAGGCCGGTTCTTCCGCCTTCGCCGGACACGCCCACAGCCTTGCTCGGCAATCTGACGCCGTCGCAATTCATGCGCCGGTACTGGCAAAAAAAGCCGCTGCTGATCCGTCAGGCGATCCCGAATGTCGAGGCGCCGCTGTCGCGCGACGAGTTTTTCGAGCTCGCCGATCGTGACGAAGTCGAAGCGCGTCTGATCACGCATTCGCGCAACAAGTGGCAACTCGAACACGGTCCCTTCGCCGCCGACGAACTGCCGTCGCTCAAGCAACGCGCATGGACTCTGCTCGTGCAGGGCGTCGATCTGTACGACGATCGCGCGCGCGCATTGCTCGACCGCTTCCGTTTCGTCCCGGACGCGCGACTCGACGACCTGATGATCTCCTACGCAAGTGACGGAGGCGGTGTCGGCCCCCACTTCGATTCCTACGATGTGTTTCTTTTGCAAGTAAAAGGTAAGCGCCGCTGGCGCATCAGTGCTCAGAAAGATCTGACACTGCAAGAAGGTTTGCCTTTGAAAGTTTTACAGAACTTCGAGCCGGAACAGGAGTGGGTGCTGGAGCCGGGCGACATGCTTTACCTGCCGCCGCACATCGCCCACGACGGGGTGGCCGAAGGCGAATGCATGACCTGCTCGATCGGCTTTCGCGCGCCCTCGGCAAGCGAGCTGACCGCGCAATTCCTCTACCATCTGGCCGAGCGCGGCGAGTCGGCGGGACAGCCCGGCGCGCTGTACCGCGATCCGCGACAGCCTGCCGTCGAGCGTCCGGCGGAGCTGCCGGCGGCGCTGGTCGAGCGGGTTGGCGCAATCCTTGCTCAGATCAAATGGAATGAGCAGGATATTGCGTCGTTCCTTGGCACGTACCTCAGCGAACCGAAGCCGAGCGTCGTCTTTGATCCGCCGCAACGGCCGCTCAACGAAGCCCGTTTCATCAGTCACGCATCGAAGTCAGGCATCAGGCTTAACCGCAAGACCAACCTGTTGTACAACCGCCGTTTTTTCTTCGTAAATGGAGAGGAAACGTTATTCGATGGCGCAAAAAAGTGGTTAATTGATCTCGCTGACCACCGGTGTATGAGTGCGAAACGCTTTGTAACACTCTCACACGATTCGTCGGTGACAGCATTGCTGCACGAGTGGTATTGTGCGGGCTGGATAGAAGTGGGCGAGCTTGCGTAAGCCTTTACGCAACTCTGTCCACCTGCTATACCGTACTTTGAAATTTTGTATGAGAAAGACAACGTATTGACCCCGGATTTATGGATTGTCAGTACGAAAGTGCATATAATTTCCGCCCAAGCCGTAGGGAAGATTCCAGCTCGTCGAAAGAGCGTCTCCACCAGCGGCCCAGGTCGGTGTTGGAGCACATTACCGGTTTTATTTTGCGCTGTTGCTTACCTTTAAACCATAAAAGGACGTGATCATGAAGAAATCCCTCCTCGTAGCATCCCTGTTGGCAGCTGTGGCACTGGCTGCATGCAACAAGAGCAACGACCAAGCCGCTGCCCCGGCTAGCGACGCAGCTGCTGCTTCGGCACCGGCTGCTGCAGCTTCGGATTCGGCTGCTGCTGCTTCGGGCGCTGCTGCTGCTGCGAGCGACGCTGCTGCATCGGCTACGGCTGCTGCATCGGACGCAGGCGCTGCTGCTTCGGACGCATCGGCTTCGGCTGCTGCTCCGGCTTCGGGCGCAAGCCAGTAAGCTGTCGCTTAGGGTTCGCCTCTGGGCGAAAACTGCACCGGGAGATCTTCTTGATTTCCCGGGCAGTAAAACAAAACGCCACGGATTCACATCCGTGGCGTTTTGTCGTTAACGGGGTGTTTTCCGTTAAGAGGTTGCCTGCTTTAGTCGGTAGTCTTTTTAGAGCCGCTATGCATTCGTCATTCAGGCGCCGTCTTTCACGACGGCGCCCATGCAAATCATCGACGCTTGAAGCGCATCATTCCGCCTGCGTCGCGCTCTCTTCGAAGAACTCGCGTACCACCTCGATCTCGCGTGTGCGCTTGAAAGGCGGCAGGCTCTGCCAGATACGGCGCCCATACGGTTTATCGACGAGACGGGTATCGCAGATCATCAGCACGCCACGATCGGTCTCCGCGCGAATCAGGCGCCCCGCGCCCTGCTTCAACGTGATGACGGCCTGCGGCAACTGATGCACCGCGAACGGACTGAGGCCCTTCTTCGTCAGCGCATCGAGACGTGCGGACAATACCGGGTCATCCGGCGGCGCGAACGGCAGCTTGTCGATCACCACCAGCGACAACGCATCGCCGCGCACATCGACGCCTTCCCAGAAACTCTGACTGCCCACCAGAATCGCATTGCCGTACGAGCGGAAACGGTCGAGCAATTCCGTGCGGCTCGCATCGCCCTGCACGAGCAGCGGATAGTCCCAGCCGCGCGCTTCGATCGTGTCGCGCAACTTCGCCGAGATCCGGTCGACCGCGCGCAGCGTCGTGCACAGCATGAACACGCCGCCGCCCGACGCTTCGATCGCGGGTAGCGCGGCGTCGAACACCGCGTCGGTGAACATCGGCGAGGACGGCTGCGGCAGATTGCGCGGCACGTACAGCAAGCCCTGCGTCGGGTAGTCGAACGGGCTCGGCAAGGTCATCGAGCGTTTGGCGTTCAGACCCATTTGCGCGGCGTAGTGCGTGAAGTCGCCGCGCACCGACAAGGTCGCCGACGTGAAGATCCACGCACGCGGCACGCCGGCGCGCTGCTTCGCGAAAATCGGCGCGACCGACAGCGGCGTTTCGTGCAACTGCACGGTGTGCGAGAAAACTTCGATCCAGCGCACCTTTTCGTTCGGATCGGCGCGTTCGCTCTTGCCATCGGCCGAGGCATGCTGCGTGCGATCGGCGGCCTCGCGTTCAGCCTCCGTGGGCGGCGTGGTCCAACCCGCGAGCACGCCTTGCAACTCGCGCGCGCGGCGCAGACACGCGCCGATCGACTCCGCGCGCTCCGCCTGGCCTGCAAGCGCGGATGCCAACGCATCGAGTTCGGTTTCGAGCGTTTCGAGCGCCGGAAACAGCGGATGGTCGTCGGGCAACTGGCCGATCGACAGACGCACCGAGTCTTCCTTGAACGCGAGCCGCACGTCGCGCGCCGCACGTTCGAGCGTCGAGCCGAGCTTCACCCAGTCGACGGTTTCGCGCGCATGCCCCAGTCCTTCCGCGACCGAGTCGCGCGCGAGTTCGAGAAACTGCGTGGTCGACAACGTCTCGCCGAAGAACAACGTGGCGGTCTCCGGCAACTGATGCGCTTCGTCGAAGATCACCGTATTCGCCGTGGGCAGCAATTCGGCCATGCCGGTATCGCGCAGCATGATGTCGGCGAAAAACAGATGGTGGTTCACCACCACGATATCGGCCTGCTGCGCCTCGCGGCGCGCCTGCATGACGAAGCAGTCCTTGTAGTGCGGACACTCCTGGCCAAGACAGTTTTCGCGCGTGGACGTCACCATCGACCACACCGCCGCCGTTTCCGGCACGCTCGCGAGTTCGGCCTTGTCGCCGGTGCGCGTGATCTTCGCGAAGCGCACGATGTCCTGCAGATACGAGGTTTCCTGGCGCGACGGCAAGCGGCCGTTGTCGGCCGTGCGTTGCAGATAGTAGTGACACAGGTAATTCGCGCGGCCCTTGAGCATGGCCACCGACACCGGCACCGCGAGCGCGTCGCGCACGGTCGGAATATCGCGCTGAAAGAGCTGGTCCTGCAGGTGCTTGGTACCCGTGGAGACGATCACCTTGCCGCCCCACAGCATGGCCGGCACGAGGTACGCATAGGTCTTGCCGGTGCCGGTGCCCGCTTCGACGATCAGCGTGTTCTCGGCGCCGTCGAGCGCGGCCGCTTCGTCGTTCTCCGCCGCGGCCGGCGCCTCGCCGCCCGCCTGCGCGCCGAGCTTGCGCGCCGGCCGCTTCTGCGCCTCGAACATCGCGGGCTCGGGCATCGCGCGGCCCGACGCTTCCATCGCGGCGGCGACCGCGCGCGACATCTCGATCTGCGACGCGCGCGAGCGATAACCGTCGATCTGACGCGCGAGCAAACCGTCGTCGGCGAAAATCTCGTTGAGTTCGGCGACGCGGCGCGGATTCAGCGACGCGCTCAACGCAGACGTGGACCCAGACGCACTCGCGCGCGGCGCCGGCATGCCGTTTCCTGATGCAGCGTCGCTAGCGGCGTCGCGGGATGAAGTGTCAAGCGGTGAATTCAAGGCAAGCGTTCCTGCAAAATCCGGCTCGCGCGGCGCGCGCCCGGCGCCTGCCAGGCCGCGAACTCAGGCGCGTACGTCCGGTTCGAGCTGCAATTGCAGCAAGATGATGGTGTCCTTGACTTTGAGTTTGCGCTTTTTCAGGCGCTGCAACTCGAAGTCGTCGATGCCGGGCTCATCCGACATCCGGTCGATCAAGCGATCGAGCCCACTATGCTCCGATTCCAGTTGCAGAATTCGGTCGCGAAGTGTGTTCGCGTCGATGACGTGACGTTGGTCGCGCATGCTCGCCTCCTCTCGTCGACGGCAGGAACCGCGAGTACGGCCCACTGCCTGAGGTTGCTGTCCGGCTTGAAACGCGTTACGGCGAGCGCGGTCCGTACCACCGCGATTCGCTTACTGTTGCTGCTGTTGCAGCTTCTGCTGCTGTTCGAGTTCCTGCTGCTGCTTCAACTGATCCTGGCGCTTCTGCTCGGCCTTGTCGGCGGCCTGCTTCTGGCGCGACTCGACGTCGACCTTATGCTGCGCGGCGTCGGCCTGCTTCTTCTCGAAGCTCTGCTGCTTCTGCACGCGCTCCTGCGCTTTTTGCGCGCCCTGCTGACGCGCCTCCTCCAGCTTACGCTGGAAGTCGCCCTGCTTCTGATCGTACGCCTGCTGGTTGGCCGCCGCCTGCGACGGACTCACGCCGCGCTGCGCCTGATCCAGCGCATGCTGGCGCTGCTTGTCCGCGTACGCCTGCGCATTGGCCGTGCGCTGCGGCGCCTCGGCGGCGCGCTGCGCCTGATCGAGCTGATGCTGACGCTGCTTGTCCTCGAAGGCCTGCGCGTTGCGCGCGTCGTCGGCGGCGCGCTGCGGTGCGCTCGCTTCGTCCTGCGCGCGTTTGATCGCGGCCTGCTCGTCGCGCTCGCGGGCACGTTGCGCGCGCTGCTCGCCGTCCAGCGCCAACTGTTCCTTGCGGATGTCCGCCTGCACCACGCGCATGCTGTCGCGCGCCTTGTTCAGGCAGTAGTTGACGAAGAACTTGCCGTAGCAGTCGTGTTCGGCGACCGCGTAACGGTAGTTGTTATCCGCGGCGCGCTGGTCGAGGACTTTCTGGCGCGCGTCGAAGGCGTTGTCCTGTGCAGCGTTGCTGGTTGCGCTGCCGGTTGCATCGGTAGCGCCGGCCGCGACGGTCTTGCCCACGTTGCCTTTGTCTTCGTCCGCGCTCGCATTGGCTGCTGCCGCACCGCTCGCCACAGCCGCCGGCGCCGATGCCTGCGCGACACGCTGCTGCGTTGCGTCCGGCGTCACGCCCTGCGCGGCCGCCGGCGCCGCCATGCCCAGTGCGGCAACGAAAACCGCCGCCGCGCACGACGCGGCAACGATGCCATCAAGGGCGAACACGGACTTGAACATGGCGCGCGTCACCTGCATGAACGGCGTGCGCGGCGTGCGCGGCGTGCGCGACATCATGTGCGGCGTACGCGAAAAAAGCGGCGAATGAGGCAAGCGAGAGACCAAGCGGAAGCCCAGGCGGTTGAGGGACAAGGAGGTTGGCAACGTCGTAGGAGGTCAGCGGAACATGCCCGAAATTCTATCACCGCGCGGTTGAGCCCTTTGGCATTTATGGCAAAATGCCCCGCTCCAGCAACCCGGCCGCCGCGCGCGGCCGTCGACAGAGTCCGCAGGAACATCAAGAGCTTATGACGGAAACCGTAGCACTCAAGATCGTACAGCGCATCGCCACCGAACTGTCCGTCCAGCCGCGCCAGGTCGCGGCCGCGGTGCAACTTCTCGACGAAGGAGCGACTGTTCCGTTCATCGCCCGCTACCGTAAGGAAGTGACCGACAATCTCGACGATACGCAACTGCGCAATCTCGAGGAACGCCTGCTGTATCTGCGCGAGCTGGAAGACCGGCGCGCCGCGATCATTTCCAGCATCGACGAACAGGGCAAGCTCACCGACGAGCTGCGCAACGCGATCGAAGGCGCGGACAGCAAACAGGTGCTGGAAGACCTGTATCTCCCGTACAAGCCGAAGCGCCGCACGCGCGCGCAGATCGCCCGCGAGGCCGGCCTGCAGCCGCTCGCCGACGCGCTGCTCGGCAATCCCCTGCTCGACCCGCAAACCGAAGCCGCCGCCTACGTGGACGCCGAGAAAGGCGTCGCCGACGTGAAGGCCGCGCTCGACGGCGCACGCGACATCCTGTCCGAGCAGTTCGGCGAAACCGCCGAGCTGCTGGGCAAGCTGCGCGATTACCTGTTCAACCAGGGCGTGGTGTCGTCGAAGGTGGTCGAGGGCAAGGAAAATGCCGAGGAAGAGAAATTCCGCGACTACTACGACTACGCGGAAACCATCCGGACCGTGCCGTCGCATCGCGCGCTGGCGCTGTTCCGCGGCCGCAACGCGGGCGTGCTGATGGTCAAGCTGGGCCTCGGCGAAGAGCTCGACGCGCAGGTGCCGCATCCGGGCGAAGCGCTGATCGCGCGTCACTTCGGCATCGCCAACCAGAATCGGCCGGCGGACAAGTGGCTGTCGGACGTGTGCCGCTGGTGCTGGCGCGTGAAGGTGCAGCCGCACATCGAAAACGAACTGCTGACCCATCTGCGCGACGAAGCCGAGCACGAGGCGATCCGCGTGTTCGCGCGCAATCTGAAGGACCTGCTGCTCGCCGCGCCCGCCGGCCCGAAGGCCGTGATCGGCCTCGATCCGGGCATGCGTACCGGCGTGAAGGTCGCCGTGGTCGATCGCACCGGCAAGGTGCTCGCCACCGACGTGATCTATCCGCACGAGCCGCGCCGCGACTGGGACGGCTCGATCGCGAAACTCGCGCGTATTTGCGCGCAGACACAGGCCGAGCTGATCAGCATCGGCAACGGCACGGCGTCGCGTGAAACGGACAAGCTCGCGAGCGATCTGATCGCGCGGCATCCGGAATTCAAGCTGCAGAAGATCGTCGTGTCGGAAGCGGGCGCGTCGGTGTACTCGGCGTCCGAACTCGCGGCGAAGGAATTCCCCGACATGGACGTGTCGCTGCGCGGCGCCGTGTCGATCGCGCGACGTCTGCAGGACCCGCTCGCGGAACTCGTGAAGATCGAGCCGAAGGCGATCGGCGTCGGGCAGTATCAGCACGACGTCAATCAGCGCGAACTCGCGCGTTCGCTGGATGCCGTCGTCGAAGACTGCGTGAACGCGGTCGGCGTGGACGCGAATACCGCGTCGGTCGCACTGCTCGCGCGCGTGTCCGGTTTGAACGCGACGCTGGCGCGCAATATCGTCGACTATCGCGACGCGAACGGTCCGTTCCCGTCGCGCGAGCATCTGCGCAAGGTGCCGCGCCTCGGCGACAAGACCTTCGAACAGGCCGCGGGTTTCCTGCGCATCAACAACGGCGAGAATCCGCTCGACCGCTCGTCGGTGCACCCGGAAGCGTATCCGGTCGTCGAACGGATGCTGGCGAAAATCAGCAAGCAGGTCGGCGAAGTGCTCGGCAATCGCGATGCATTGCGCGGCCTGTCGCCGGCTGAATTCGTCGACGATCGTTTTGGTTTGCCGACGGTGCGCGACATTCTGCTCGAACTCGAAAAGCCGGGTCGCGATCCGCGTCCGGAGTTCAAGACCGCGACCTTCCGCGAAGGCGTCGAGAAGGTCAGCGACCTGACGCCGGGCATGGTGCTCGAAGGCGTCGTCACGAACGTCGCGGCGTTCGGCGCGTTCATCGACGTGGGGGTGCATCAGGACGGTCTGGTGCACGTGTCGGCGATGTCGACCAAGTTCATCAAAGACCCGCACGAAGTCGTGAAGGCCGGCCAGATCGTCAAGGTCAAGGTGCTGGAAGTCGACGTCAAGCGTCAGCGTATCGCGCTGACCATGCGTCTTGACGACGAGTTCGGTGCGGCGGCCGCGCGCAGCGGCGGCGGCGCGCAACAGGATCGTGGCGGCGCGGGCCGCTCGGGCGGTGGACGCGGCGCGCCGCAGCGCTCGCGTGAACCGGAAGCCGGCGGCGCGATGGCGGCGGCATTCGCGAAGCTCAAGCAGAAGTAAGGTAGTGAGGTTGAACGTCTGACGACACGAACGAGGCGCGCGAGCGGTTCACGCGCCTCGCGATTCACGCAGGACGGCGCCTCAAATACGCAAAAGAGCAAATCAGCAAAAGAAAAAAGCCCACGCATTGCAAACGCGTGGGCTTTTTCTTTGCCTGCGCTGCGCAGGCAGCGCGCCATCAGATCTCGATCTTCGTCCCCAACTCCACCACCCGGTTGGCCGGAATGCTGAAGAAGTCCGTCGGCTTCGCGGCATTCTGATGCATCCACGCGAACACCCGTTCGCGCCACACCGACATGCCCGGCAATTGCGTCGGCACCACGGTTTCGCGCGCGAGGAAGAACGACGTGTCCATCAACTCGAACGTCATGTCGTGCGTACGGCCGACTTCGAGCAGCACCGCCTTCACGTCCGGCGTTTCGTTGAAGCCATAAGCCGCCTTCACGAGATACAGGCCGCCGTCGATATCCTTCACCGTCACGCGGTCCGCGTCGTTCACGTACGGAATGTCGCGCGTCACGAAGGTCAGGAAGATGGTCCGCTCGTGCAGCACCTTGTTGTGCTTGAGGTTGTGCAGCAGACTCACCGGCACCAGCGACTCGCTGCCGGTCAGATAGATCGCCGTGCCCGACACGCGATGCGGCGGATGCGCCAGCAGTCCCTGCAGGAACGGCATCAGCGGAATACCGTCGGCGGCCGTGCGTTCCTTGACGATCATCCTGCCCTTGAACCACGTCATCAGCAGGAAGAACAGCAGTGCGCCGATGCCGAGCGGCAGCCAGCCGCCCTCTTCGACCTTCAGCAGATTCGCGCCGAAGAAGCCGAGATCGACCGCCATGAACACGCCGATGATCAGCGCCACCAGCAGCTTGTTCCACTTCCACACGTTGACCATCACGACGCACGCGAGAATCGTGGTGATCACCATGGTTGCCGTCACCGCGATACCGTACGCGGCGGCGAGATTGTCCGAACTCTTGAACGCGATCACGATGCACAGAATGATGAACAGCAGCATCCAGTTCACCACCGGCACGTAGATCTGGCCAATCGCCAGTTCCGACGTGTGCAGGATCTTCATGCGCGGCACATAGCCGAGCTGGATCGCCTGGCTCGTCAGCGAATAGGCGCCCGAAATCACCGCCTGCGATGCGATCACGGTCGCCACCGTCGACAGCACCACCAGCGGCAGCAGCGCCCAGTCCGGCGCGAGCAGGAAGAACGGATTTTCGATCGCCTTCGGGTCGTGCATCAGCAGCGCGCCCTGGCCGAAGTAGTTCAGCACCAGCGACGGCATCACCAGCACGTACCACGCCATGCGGATCGGCTTCGCGCCGAAGTGCCCCATGTCCGCGTAGAGCGCTTCCGCGCCGGTCAACACCAGCACCACCGAGCCGAGCACCACGTAAGCCTGCAGCACGTGCGCGGCCATGAAGGTGTACGCGTAGTACGGATTCAGCGCGCGCACGACGCTCGGCGACTGCACGATATGCCACAGGCCGAGCGCGGCGAGCACGACGAACCACACGATCATGATCGGTCCGAACAGACGACCCACCATCGCGGTGCCGTGCCGCTGGATCCAGAACAGCAGCACGAGGATCACCATGGTGAGCGGCAGCACCAGATGCGACAGATTCGGCGCGGCAATCTCCAGACCTTCGACCGCCGAGATCACCGAGATGGCGGGGGTGATCACCGCATCGCCGTAGAACATGCAGGCGCCGAAGATGCCGAGCATCATCAGCAAGCCGGCCATTTTCGATTTCTGGTCGATGGAGCGCAACGCCAGCGCCATCAGCGCGAGCACGCCACCTTCGCCGTTATTGTCGGCGCGCATCACGAACAACACGTACTTGACGCCGACGACGATCACGATCGCCCAGAACAGCAGCGAGATCACGCCCAGGATGGATTGGTCGGTTAGCGGAATGCCATGCGAGGGGCTGAAGGCCTCTTTCAGCGAGTACAACGGGCTCGTGCCGATATCACCGAACACCACCCCGATCGCGGCAACCGCGAGGGATGGCAGGGACTGTTTGTGCACGTGATTGTTATCTGTCATAAACGCGAGGAAATCCGTTCCCTGAGCGGAAAAAACGAGCGCTATTCTAAACTGCCCGCCTAGCGCCGCCCGGTCTGTTGTGGATACACCACGTGGATGGTCCGCGCAGTTTAGCACTGCGGTATGGGCGCGTCTGCGACAGAAGGGGTTTCGTTCGAAGCGGCGCGACACGCCAATAAAAAACGGAGCCGCATGGACTCCGTTTTTCAGGTACGGCCAATTGCCGGTGCGCCGGTCAAAGCGCCGCGGCCCAGCAACTTCACTGCCCCGACGATTCCTGCGCCTGCGCCATGCCGCGCTTGATCCACGCGCCGAGGTTATGCGGACGCACCGTGTCCCATTCCTCGAACGGTTGATGAATCCACGGATTGGTCGGCAGATACTGCACGTGATAGTCGGGCTTCACCTTCGAGCAGCCCTTGTACCAGAGCACCGCCGAACGCACGGCCGTAATCGCCGGATAGCGGTCTTTCAGATGCTGCTGCACGCGCGCCAGCGTCACACCCGAGTCGACCAGATCGTCGACCAGCAGCACGTTGCCTTGCAGTTCGCCGCGCGTCATCGTGATGTATTGCGCGATGTCGAGCTCGCCCTGCTCCGTGCCGGCCGCTTCGCGATACGAGCTCGTGGCGAGAATGGCCAGCGGCAGATCGTAGATGCGCGAGAGCTGATCGCCCACGCGCAGACCACCGCGCGCGAGACACAGGATCTTGTCGAACTTCCAGCCCGACTCGTGCACCTGCAACGCCAGCAATTCGATCAGCCGGTGATATTCGTCCCAGCCGACCCACAGGTTACGGTCGTCGTTACGCGGGTCTTTCATCGCAATCATGGGTACACCTTGAACCATGGCTTAAACCTTGAACGGATGACGCAGCAGGATGGTTTCATCGCGATCCGGACCGGTCGACACCATGTCGATCGGAATGCCCGCGACTTCCTGCACGCGCGACAGATAAGCACGCGCATTGGCCGGCAAGTTGTCCCACGCGTTGATGCCGACGGTGCTTTCCTTCCAGCCGGGGAAGGTTTCGTACACCGGCTCGCAGCGCGCCACTTCGGCGGCGCCGCGCGGCAGCAGGTCGAGCGGTTGACCGTCGACCGTGTAGCCGACGCACAGCTTCACTTCGTCGAGACCATCGAGCACGTCGAGCTTGGTCATGCACAGACCCGACACGCCGTTGATCTGGATCGAGCGGCGCAGCGCGGCGACGTCGAGCCAGCCGGTACGGCGCGGACGGCCCGTGACCGAACCGAATTCCTTGCCGACGGTGGCCAGCTCCAGGCCGATCGCTTCCTGACGCGCGGCGTTGTCCGCATCGTACAGTTCGCTCGGGAACGGGCCCGAACCGACGCGCGTGCAATACGCCTTGGTGATGCCGAGAATGTAGTTCAGCTTTTGCGGACCGACGCCCGCGCCAGCCGTGGCGGCACCCGCGACGCAGTTGCTCGACGTGACGAACGGGTACGTGCCGTGATCGATGTCGAGCAGCGTGCCTTGCGCGCCTTCGAACAGCAGATTGCTGCCGGCCGCGTTCGCGTCGTACAGACGGCGCGACACGTCGGTCACCATCGGCTTCAGACGGTCGGCATAGCTGAGCATCGTGTCGAGCGTTTGCTGGAAGTCGACAGCCGCGACGCCCAGGTATTGCGTCAACACGAAGTTGTGATAGTCGAGGTTTTCGCGCAGACGTTCGGCGAACGTCACCGGATCGAACAGATCCTGCACGCGCAGACCGCGGCGTGCCACCTTGTCTTCGTACGCCGGGCCGATGCCGCGACCGGTGGTGCCGATCTTGGCCGTGCCGCGGCGTGCTTCACGACCCTGGTCGATGGCGATGTGGTACGGCAGGATCAGCGTGGTCGCTTCGGAAATGAAGAGGCGATTCTGAACGTCGACGCCGGCGGCTTCGAGCTCACCGATTTCCTTGAACAGCGCTTCCGGCGACAACACGACGCCATTGCCGATGTAGCACGCGACGCCGGGACGCATGATGCCCGACGGAATCAGACGCAAGATGGTTTTCTTGCCGCCGATGATAAGCGTGTGGCCGGCATTGTGACCGCCCTGGAAGCGAACGACGCCTTGGGCGTGGTCCGTCAGCCAGTCGACGATCTTGCCCTTGCCCTCATCACCCCACTGGGTACCCACGACGACGACGTTACGCCCGGGGTTCACATTCACTGCGCTGGCAGACATGTTGTTTCGTAAGCTGGTTAAAAACGTATTTTACCTAGGTTCGCGGAACGTTCCGAATTTTTCCGTTTCCGCTCAACGGTATGCACGTTATGGTGGGTATATCGAAAACAGCGCGGCGAGTGGCCGCGCCAGGGTCCGGCGTCAGGTTGGACGCCTTCGGATGCGCGCCGGGGCAAGCCTCCGGACGGGTGTGAAGGAACGCGCTCAGGCGCGCGGTTCAACCACCCAGGCGCCATTGCGTTCGACCAGAATGCGGTCGAACGCGAATTCGTCGAGATCGTGTTCGTGGCCAGGCAACGCCTGAATCACCACTTCGCCGGCATCGCGCAACGCAGCGACGCTCACGCGCAGCGAATCGTCGTGCTGCCACGGTGCGAGGATCGCGCTGCTGCGCGCCTCGACCGGCGAGATGCGCGCCACTTCGCGCAGATCGAGCGAGAAGCCGGTTGCCGCGCGGGCGCGGCCGTATGCCTGACCGACGTGGTCGTAACGGCCGCCGCGCGCTACCGCGTTCGGCACGCCGTCCACGTAGGCGGAGAACATCACGCCGCTGTGGTACGCGTAGCCGCGCAGATCCGCCAGATCGATCATCACCTCGGCGCCGTCGACCTGGCTTGCGAGGAACGCGAGATCGTCGAGCGCACGGGCGATGGCCGGCGCATTCGGCAGACGCGCGCGCGCCTCTTCCAGCACCGCTGCGTCGCCGTACAGCGTGGGCAACGCGCGCAATGCGTCGCGCGTGACGGGCGTTAGATTCGCGGTCAGCTCGACGAGGCGCGGCACGTCCTTGCCGGCCAACGCGTCATACAGCGACTGCCCGAGTTCCGCGGCGGCGGGTTCCGCTTCGATCAGCGCGGCCAGCACGCCCGCATGGCACAGGTCGAGCCGTACTTTCGCTAGGCCCGCGAGACGCAGCGCGTCGAGCATCAATTGCTGGATTTCGAGGTCGGCTTCGAGGCCCGCATGGCCATAGATTTCCGCGCCGATCTGGATCTGTTCGCGAGTGGCGTGCAGTCCACGCGGCCGCGTATGCGCGACGTTGCCCGCGTAGCACAGACGCGTCACGCCCTGCCGGTTCAGCAGATGCGCGTCGATCCGTGCGACCTGCGGCGTGATGTCGGCGCGCAGGCCGAGCGTGCGTCCGGACAACTGATCGACCAGCTTGAAGGTGCGCAGGTTCAGATCGTGGCCCCCGCCCGTCAGCAGCGACTCGATGTATTCGAGCAGCGGCGGCATGACCATTTCGTAGCCGTACGAACGGAAGCGATCCAGCAGACGGCGCCGCAGTTCTTCGATCTTGCGGGCTTCCGACGGCAGCACGTCGGCAATATTCTCGGGGAGTAACCAGGTCGACATCGATACAGTCCTACGACGTTGAACACGGCGGCTGGGTGCGCCGGTAAATAAGGGTGAATGGCGGGCGAAGGCTCGATTCTGTCGGCTTGCGCCGACGCGCGCGCAACCCGCGTCAGGTGTACTTCAAGCGCTTTGACGCCAGCGCCGGCGGAACCGGCAGATCTGACGGATACCCGGCGCCGCCATCGCATGTTCGCGTTTGCGCCGGCGTTTGCGTTTCATGCCGGCCACGCCGCTTCGGATCACGCGATTCAGATCACGCAGGTCAAGTCACGATAAACAACAGGATCAGCCCGAGCGCCATCACGATCAGTCCGCCGACGCGAATCTGATGCGGCGGGCGTTCCGCTATTTTACGGAACGTGTCGCGCCAGGCGCTGGGGAAAACGAAGGGAAACATCCCTTCGATAATCAGCATCAGCGCGATCGCGAGCAGTAACGAGCCGGCAATATCCATGCGAAAAAGAGGCCGCGATGCGGATGCCGCAGCCTTCCGGTTATCAGTGTTTGCGCGGAACCGCGGGAGCGTCCGGGGCAGCGCCGCCGGTCGGGCCACGCATGAAGCGGAAGAACTCGCTGCTGGGATCGACCACGATCACGTCGCCCGGCTTGAAGGTGTTCTTGTACGCCTGCATGCTTTGATAGAACTGGTAGAACTGCGGATCGGCGCTGTACGCGTCCGCCGCGATCTGCGCGGCCTTGGCGTCGCCTTCGCCCTTGATGGTTTGCGCCTGACGGTAGCCGTCGGCGAGCACCGCCTGTTGCTGACCGACCGCGTCCGCCTTGATCTGATCGGCTTCGGCGGCGCCCTTCGCGCGCTCGTCGGCGGCGATCTGCTCGCGCGCGGCGATCATCCGCTTGTAGACGGAATCCGCCATCGCCGCCGGGAAGTCGACACGCGTGAGTTGCACGTCGACGATCGACACGCCGAGCGATGCCGCGGCCTTGTCCATCGCGCCGCGCGCCTCGTCGGCGACGGCCTGCTGTTTGGCCAACGCGTCGGGCAGCGTGACCTTGCCGAACGCGTCGCCGAGCGCGCTGCGCGAGAGCAGCGCGAGACGGTCCGGCAGGCTCTGCGTATCGCCCTTCGTTTCGGCGATCAGCTTCAGCGGATCGGTGACGCGATATTTGACGACCGGGTTGGCCAGCAGATCGGTTTTGTCGGACGTGACGTAACGGTCTTCGTCCGGCGCGTCGAGCGACTGGATGCGGCTATCGACCAGCGTGACGGTTTGCAGCGGCGGCGGCAGCTTGACGTGCAGGCCCGGGCCGAGCAATGCCGGCGCGGTATCGCCATGCGACGACAGCACCGCCATGTGCCGCTGATCGACGACGAACACCGTCGACGACGCCGCGAACAGCACGATAACGATAGCGACGACGAGCGCAATGATCTTGTTCATGATGTGCGCCCCTTATTGAACGTCGTCTTCACGCATGCGGCTGCGGAAGGCATCGCGCGAACGCAGCGCGTCGCTGCTAGCGGCGGCCTGACTGGCCGGCGTGGCGGCGGCCGGCGCACTGCCCGGCACCACGGCGGCCGGCGCGGTGACCGACGCCGCCGCGGACTGCGCCGCGGCACTGCTCGCGGCTTGCGGCGCGGCCGCGCCCGCCGTTGCGCCCGACGCACCGGCGGCAGCCTCGGCCGCCCGCTGACGGGTCTGCTCGACCAGCTTGTCGAGCGGCAGATACAGCACGTTGCTGCCGCTCTTGCTGTCGACGTACACCTTGGTCGTATTCGAATAGATCTGCTGCATGGTGTCCAGATACATGCGCTCGCGAATCACCGCGGGCGCTTTCGAGTACTGCGCGTAGACCTGCTTGAAGCGATCGGCGTCGCCCTGTGCCTGCGCAACGGTTTTGTCGCTATAGGTCTTCGCCGCGTCGATTTCGCGCGCGACGTCGGCTTGCGCGCGCGGCAGCAGATCGGCCGCATAGGCCTGCGCGTCGCGCTTCGCGCGGTCGTTTTCCTGACGGACCTTGGCGGCGTCGTCGAACGCGGCCTGCACCTGATCGGGCACCTGCACGCCCTGGATCGTCACGCCAGTGACGGCGAGGCCGGACTGGTATTCGTCCAGCGATTGCTGGATCGACGCCACCAGTTGCTGACGGATCGTTTCGCGATCCTGATCGAGAATCTCGCTGGTGCTGCGCGCGCCGACGATGCTGCGCACCGCCGCCTGGGCGGCCTGCATCACGCTCTGATCGGGATCGGCGCCGCGGAACAGATAGTCGGTCGGCTTGCGCACCCGGTATTGCACGGCGAAACGCACGTCGACGATATCGCCGTCATGCGTGAGCATGGATGCGTCTTTCACGTTGGCGAGACGCACCACGTTGTTGCGGCCGATTTCCACCTGGCGGATCTGGCCGATATTGACGAGCTCGTGCGCCTCGAACGGATACGGCAAACGCCAGTGCACGCCCTGCCCGGCCGTGTAGCGATACTTGCCGAACTGCATGACAACGCCGGCCTGACCGTCCTGCACGACGAACACGCCGCTGCCGAGGTACACGGCGATCAGCACGCCGATCACGATACCCACGCCGATGCGCGCGCCACGGCCATTGTCCGGACGGCCGCCGCCAGCACCGCCGCCGCCCTTGCGTCCGAACACCCGGCTCAGGCGACGGTTGAAGTCGCGCCACATTTCGTCGAGATCGGGCGGGCCTTCGCCGTCCTTGTTCTGCGGACGCTTCGGTTCGTTCGGCCGTTGCCGGTCGCCATTGCCGTCGCCCCGGCCCCAGCGCGGATCGTTCAGTGAAAGCATGGCGCGCATGCGCAGCCAGATACTCCGCTCGTTGTAATCGTTCACCTGTGTTCGTTCACTAGAGTAGACAGCGGGTCAGTGCGGGTCAGCGCATTTGGAACGGGTCAGTGCCCGAGTTCTGGGACCTTGCGGTCGTCGCGTGGAGCTGCCGACCGGTCTTCTTCCGACAGATCGATCCGGGTGTCGGGAAGAGGTTCGGCAGTAGCGATCTCAGCGATGGCAGCGCGCAATGTATCCAGACCTTGCCCCGTGCGCGCGCTCAAAAAGACGCGCGAAATATTACCATACTCGTCCCGCTCGACCGCCTCGCCACGGGCCGCCAACTCGGGCACCGCGTCGATCTTGTTGAACACCAGCACCTGACGGACCGTGTCCGCGCCGATCGCGTGCAATACCTCGTTGACCTGATCGATCTGGTCGAGCCGCACCGCGCTCGACGCATCGACCACATGCAGCAGCAGGTCGGCGTGAATGGTTTCCTCGAGCGTGGCGCGGAACGCCGCCACCAGCTGGTGAGGCAGTTCGCGGATGAAGCCGACCGTGTCGGACACCACCACCTGCCCGGCTTCGTCGCCGAGATAGACGCGCCGCGAGGTCGTGTCGAGCGTGGCGAACAGCTGGTCGGCCGCGTACGCCTGCGCCTTGGTGAGCGCATTGAACAGCGTGGACTTGCCGGCGTTCGTATAGCCGACCAGCGACACCGACATGGTCTGGTTGCGGCTGCGCGCGCGACGCTGCGTGCCATGCTGCCGACGCAGCTTGTCGAGCCGGATCTTGAGCGCCTTGATGCGCTCGCCGATCAGCCGGCGGTCGGTTTCGAGCTGTGTTTCGCCAGGGCCGCGCAAGCCGATACCGCCTTTCTGCCGCTCAAGGTGGGTCCAGGCGCGGATCAGCCGGGTCGACAGATACTGCAGCTGCGCGAGCTCGACCTGCAGCTTGCCTTCGTGGCTGCGGGCGCGTTGCGCGAAGATGTCGAGGATCAGGCTGGTGCGGTCGACCACGCGCCGATTAAGCGCTCGCTCCAGATTGCGCTGCTGCGCAGGCGCCAGAGCGTGATTGAAAATGACGAGTTCGATGTCGTTCGCCTCGCACGCGAGCCGCAGTTCCTCGGCTTTGCCGCTGCCGACGAACATCTTCGCGTCCGGACTGGAACGACGCCCGGTGAGGGTGACTAAGGGATTCGCGCCCGCGCTTTGCGCGAGCAGGCTGAGTTCTTCCAGGCTGGCTTCGAAATCGATCTTACCGAAGTCGATGCCGACAAGCGCTGCGTTAATCAAATTGGAGGGTATCAAAATAGAAGCGGCCGGCAGTGATCGCCAACGGGCGACGCCATGCCGGCCGCGACGGGGGTTAGGACTGTTCGGAATCCGGGTGGAAATTCACCGGACGGGCAGGCACGACGGTGGAGATTGCGTGCTTGTAAACCATCTGGGTGACCGTATTCCGGAGCAACACGACGTACTGGTCGAACGATTCGATGTTCCCTTGAAGCTTGATGCCGTTGACCAGGTAGATCGACACCGGCACATGCTCTTTACGCAGTGCGTTCAAAAACGGGTCTTGTAACAATTGCCCTTTGTTGCTCATAGCAAACTCCGTATTTTTTTGCAGGTTGACTGAATTGACGACGAAGAAAAAGAGATCCGCCGTCAACCGCTACACTATAGCCGATTTTCATTTTTGCGCGAGGGACCTGGCCTGGCGGCCAAACCCAGCACACACGCGGGTTTCAGCCTGGGTCGATGCCCGACTTAGCCTTTATCCGCGTAAGGGTTCGTCGACGATCTGAACTCTATGCGCAATGGAGTCCCCGCCAGCTTGAAAGTTTCCCGGAAGCGGTTTTCGAGGTAGCGTTTGTACGTGTCGGTGATCGCGTCGAGCGCGTTGCCGTGAATCACGATGACCGGCGGATTCTGTCCGCCCTGGTGCGCATAGCGCAGCTTCGGACGCACCGGACCGCGACGCCGCGGTTGCTGGAACTCGACGGCTTCGATCAACGCGCGAGTCAACTTCGGCGTCGGCAGCTTCGACATGGCGGCCGCGTAGGCGTCGTCGACCGAACGCATCAGCGGGCCGATTCCAGTCTTTTCCGCAGCGGAAATGAAATGGAATTTGGCGAAGTCCAGAAATTTTAGTTTGCGCTCGAGGTCGGCCTTGGTGCGCTCGCGCACATGCGAATCGAGCCCGTCCCATTTGTTCACGCCCACCACCAGCGCGCGGCCCTGCTCCACCACGAAGCCGGCAATGTGCGCGTCCTGCTCCGAGATGTCCTGGCGCGCGTCGAGCAGCAGGATCACGACGTTGGCGTCGGAGATCGACTGCAGCGTCTTCACCACCGAGAACTTCTCGATCGCCTCGAACACCTTGCCGCGACGGCGCAGCCCGGCCGTGTCGATCAGCGTGTACGGCTTGCCCTGGCGTTCGAAATCGACGTAGATCGAATCGCGCGTGGTGCCCGGCATGTCGAACGCGATCACGCGCTCCTCGCCGACCAGCGCATTGATCAGCGTCGACTTGCCGACGTTCGGCCGGCCGACGATCGCGATCTTCGTGCCGCGCGCCTGCTTCTCGTCGTCGCTCTCTTCCGGCTGGCCGGCATACGCGACGCCGAGCGCCTCGTTGATCATTTCGGTCACGCCGTCGCCGTGCGCGGCCGAAATCGCGCGAGGGTCGCCGAGGCCGAGTTCGTAGAAGTCGGCGGCGACGTTGCTGTACTTCATCCCCTCCGCCTTGTTGACGACGAGGAAGATCGGCCGGCCGACCTTGCGCAGATAGTCGGCGATCGTCTTGTCCTGCGGCGCGAGACCATTCCGGCCGTCGACGATGAACACGACGATGTCGGCTTCCTCGACCGCCTGGCGCGTTTGCCGCGCCATTTCATGCAGGATGCCTTCCTTGGCGACCGGCTCGAAACCGCCGGTATCGACGACCAGATACGGCCGGTCGCCGGCGCGGCCTTCGCCGTAATGGCGATCGCGCGTCAGACCGGGCAGGTCGGCAACCAGCGCGTCGCGCGAACGCGTCAGGCGGTTGAATAGCGTGGATTTCCCCACATTGGGGCGCCCGACGAGGGCAATAACGGGTTTCATCTGATGTTGTTCACGGTGAAACGCGGGATCGAAATCGACCGCCCGCGTAGCGACGCCAGTTGGCCGCCACACGGCAGCGTTTGACGAAAATTATCACGAATTCGACCGGTCCCGGATGTGCGGTCAAGCTGCGCAACCGGGCGGACGGGGTTTGGCTGTCAGGGCGGCGCCAAGGGGCCGCCAGGATCAGGTACGGTTCGCTCGACGGCTGACGGGCCGGCAATGCTCCGCTAGTTTGACAAAGCGGTCCGTCCGGTCCGCGGAGCCAGGCGGCCGGTGACGCCGCAAGCTGCCACCGGTGAAGACACGGGCGCTGATCGTGCCGCGCGTGTGCTGCGAATCGATCGCTTTCCGCTTGTTGCTTTCCGCTTGTTGCTTTCCGATCGACTTGCCGGACCAGCCAGCCCGGCGCGATGGTATTGCCTACTCTCTTCGACGACCGATATTTCGCTGTACGACGCGAATCCTGCTAGAAAACGCGAGGCCGGCAAAGCCGGCCTGCGTGCTCGACGGCGCCGCGCCTCGCGCTTAACGCGGGCGGTAACCGTACAGATCGCCGTCGTGCGTCTGCACGACCAGCGTGTCGCCGGCCAGCACCGGCGCCGACGTGATCGGGCTGCCGTCGGTCTTCACACGGGCGACGAGCGTGCCGTCGTCGCGCGACAGGAAGTGCACGTAGCCCTGGTAGTCGCCCAGCACCGCCGCGCGGCCCAGCAGATACGGCACGCCGAGTTCGCGGTTCTTCAGCTTGTCGTTCTTCCACAGCGGCGCGCCGCTGGTGACGTCGAATGCGGAGACCACCGACCAGTCGTCCGCCGCGACGACCGCACGATCGTCCTGCGCGAGACCGCTCGTGCTCGAGAACGCTTTTTCCCACAGCGCACGGCCCGAGTTCGCGTCGAAGCAGCCAATCTGGCCCTGGAACGTCACCGCGCAGGTTTCCGAGCCGACCAGCGTGGGCGGACCGGTCACGTCGTTGATGCGCTCCACTTCCGTCACGCCCTTCGGATACGACACCGGCGTTTGCCAGTAGTTGTCGCCGGTCTGCACGTTGATCGCCGCGAACGCGCCGCCCGGGAAGCCGGCCAGCACTGCCGCGTCACCCGCGAACGTCATGCCCGACGACACGCGCAGATTCAGCGGCACCGCGCGATTGCGGTAGTTCCACTTCAACTCGCCGGTCTGCGAGTTGAACGCGACGATCTGACCGTCGACCGTACGCACCACCACGAGGCCATTGCCGACCAGCGGCGGCGAGATGATTTCGCCCGGCGCCTTCGCGGTCCACAGTTGCTTGCCGTCCGCGCCGAGCACGTAGACGTCGCCCTTCAGGCCGCCGACCGCGGTCAGCGTACCGTCGCTGCCGACACCGGCCGACAGGTCGTCGTGCAGCTTCACGCGCCAGATGTCCTTGCCGGTTTGCGCGTCGATCTTCGCAACCGAGCCGTTCGCGCCCGCCGCATACACCGCGTTGCCGACCGCGACCGGCGAGAACAGATAACGGCCGGCCTTGCCGACGCTCGCCTTCCACGCCTGCTGCACGTCGAGCACGGGTTTGAACTCGGTGAGCGGCGTCGGCACGCGGCGGTCGTCTTTCGCGGATGAGCAAGCCGCCAGGGTGAGCACGGTCATCGCGCAGGCAACGGGCACAGCGTAACGTTTCAGCAGATTCATCGGTGGACGAAGCATTCAGGAAATGATTTAAAAGAGACCGGTTGGTCGTTGCATGCGGCGCGACATAACGCGCCACGTGCGGCGATCAGCCGCCCAGCGCGTCCAGCTTGAACTGGATCAGCTGACGTGCGGAGCTATCGTTTTTCGACAGCGAGTCGAGCGCGAGCTTGTAGGCCGTGCGTGCATCGTCCCGCTTGCCTTGCGCGGCCAGCAGGTCGCCGCGGCCATTCGCCACGAGACCCTTGAACGCGTCGGATTGCGGTTCGGCGAGCAGCGCGAGACCCTGATCGTAGGCCTTGTCGTCGAGCAGCAGCGAGGCGAGGCGCAGTTTGGCGATCTGCTTGAACTCGTCGTCCTTCGCGTGATCGATGGTCCATTGCAACTGGGCCTTCGCACCGGCTTCGTCGCCGGCCGCGTACAGCGCCTTGGCCGCGCCCAGCGCGGTCATCTGCGCGTACGCGGTGCCGCTGAACTTGTCTTCCATGTCGGTCGCGACGCGCGTGACTTTCGCCTTGTCGCCCGACGCCTCCGCCTGCTGGACCTGGTCATACAGCACGGCGGCTTCCGCCGCCTGGCGCCGCTGCCAGAAATTCCAGCCGTTCCAGCCCGCGGCCGCCACCAGCACCACCAGCACGATCCACGTGGTTGCATTGCCCCACTGCGTCCACCATGCCTTCAGACTTTCAATCGATTCTTGTTCGTC
Organism: Paraburkholderia sp. D15; assembly: GCF_029910215.1. Lineage (NCBI taxonomy): Bacteria > Pseudomonadati > Pseudomonadota > Betaproteobacteria > Burkholderiales > Burkholderiaceae > Paraburkholderia > Paraburkholderia sp. D15. The sequence goes on from NZ_CP110395.1 coordinate 2,838,662, forward strand.
GTGGTAACTCATCGCCCGGCGTTTTTCCTGTTTCTTGATACGTGTGTTTGTCGAGCCCTGACTGGATCAATCCGGTCGCCCGTCGAGGCTCGCCGACATCGCGATCAGTCGTCGCCGTCTTCGGCGGATGCAACCATCGCATTGATTAGATATTCGGTCAAGTTTTCGGCGGGCACGTTCTGTTGCTCGCTCTTACCACCGCTCGCCGCGTCATCGCCCGCCGCGCGCAGCGGCTTGACGCCGACCGTGCCGTTCGCGATCTCGTCCTCGCCGAGCACCACCGCGAAGGCGGCGCCGCTCGCGTCGGCACGCTTCATCTGCGACTTGAAGCTGGCGGTCTGACCGTCGGCGCTGCAATGCAGGATCACGTCGAGACCCGTATCGCGCAGCCGCTCGGCGATGATGAAAGCCTGTTCGCGCGCCGCCTCGCCCTGATGGACGACATACACGTCGCAACCCTCGTCTTCCGGCACGAGCTGGTCTTCCTTCAGCAATTCGAGAATGCGCTCGACGCCCATCGCCCAGCCGCACGCGCCGGTCGGCTTACCGCCCAGCTGTTCGATGAGCGGATCGTAGCGGCCGCCGGCGGCCACCGTGCCCTGCGCGCCGAGCTTGTCGGTCACCCATTCGAACACGGTCAGATTGTAATAATCGAGACCGCGCACGAGACGCGGATTGATCGTGAACGGAATGTTGTTCGCCTTCAGGATGCGTTGCAGCCCCTCGAAGTGCGCGCGCGATTCCTCGCCGAGAAAATCGATCAGCTTCGGCGCGTTCTGCGCGACTTCCTGCATGGCCGGATTCTTCGTGTCCAGCACGCGCAGCGGGTTCGTGTAGAGACGGCGCTTCGCTTCCTCGTCGAGCACGTCCATGTGCTTTTCGAGGTAGGCGATCAGCTCGACGCGATGCGCCGCGCGTTCGTGCGCGAGACCCAGCGAATTCAGTTCGAGCTTGATGCCCATCAGACCGAGGTCGTCCCACAGACGCTGGCACATCATGATGATTTCAGCGTCCGCGTCCGGACCGGCGAAGCCCAGCGCTTCCACGCCCACCTGATGGAACTGGCGGTAACGGCCGCGCTGCGGACGCTCGTGGCGGAACATCGGACCGATGTACCACAGGCGCTTCGGGCCGTCGTACAGCATGTTGTGCTCGATCGCCGCGCGCACCACGGCGGCGGTGTTTTCCGGACGCATGGTCAGGTTTTCACCGTTCAACGCGTCGGTGAAGCTGTACATCTCTTTCTCGACGATATCGGTCACTTCGCCGATGCCGCGCTTGAACAGCTGCGTATGCTCGACGATCGGCGTGCGGATATTCTGGTATCCGTACGAACGCAGCATCGACTTGACGGTCGCTTCGAAAAATTCCCACAGCCCGGCTTCCTGCGGAAGGATGTCGTTCATGCCCTTCACGCCGGACAACTTCTCGAGCTTTTTCTTCTGTTCAGTCATCTGTATCCGATAGCCGGTATTTAGTTGAGTGCCGCGGCGCTGGCTGCTTCCGTGCGGCCATAAGTGCGCTCGACGTAGTCACTCACGATTTGCTGGAATTCCTGCGCGATGTTCTCGCCGCGCAGCGTCTTGACCTTTTCGCCGTCGATGAACACCGGCGCCGCCGGATTCTCGCCCGACCCCGGCAAGCTGATGCCGATGTTGGCCTGCTTCGACTCGCCCGGACCATTGACGATGCAGCCCATCACCGCGACGTGCATCTTTTCGACGCCAGGATACGTATCGCGCCACACCGGCATCTGCGTGCGCAGATAGGTCTGGATCTGCGATGCGAGCTCCTGGAACAGCGTGCTGGTGGTACGGCCGCACCCCGGACACGCGATCACCATCGGCGTGAACGAACGCAGACCCATGGTCTGCAGAATTTCCTGACCGACGATCACTTCGCCCGTGCGCGACGCACCCGGTTCCGGCGTCAGCGAAATCCGGATCGTGTCGCCGATGCCTTGCTGAAGCAGCACCGACAACGCCGCCGTGGACGCGACGATCCCCTTCGACCCCATGCCCGCTTCGGTCAAGCCGAGATGCAGCGCAAAATCGCAGCGCCGCGCAAGCTCCTTGTACACGGCTATCAGGTCCTGCACGCCGCTGACCTTGCACGACAGGATGATCTTGTTGCGCGGCAGGCCGATTTCGACCGCGCGTTCGGCCGAGCCGATCGCCGACTGGATCAGCGCTTCGTACATCACGCTCTGCGCTTCCCACGGCGTGGAACGCGCCGCGTTTTCATCCATCATTTTTGCGAGCAGATCCTGGTCGAGGCTGCCCCAGTTCACGCCGATGCGCACCGGCTTGTCGTACTTCGCGGCCGCTTCGATCATCTGCGCGAACTGCGTGTCGCGCTTCGCACCGTGTCCGACGTTGCCCGGGTTGATCCGGTACTTGGACAGCGACTCCGCGCAGCCCGGATAGTCGCGCAGCAACAGATGGCCGTTGTAGTGGAAATCGCCGACCAGCGGCACCGACACGCCCATGCGGTCGAGCTGCTCGCGCACAGCCGGCACGGCCGCGGCCGCTTCCGGCGTGTTCACCGTGATCCGCACCAGTTCCGAACCGGCTTGCGCCAGCTCCTTGATCTGGATCGCGGTGCCGATCGCGTCCGCGGTGTCCGTGTTCGTCATGGACTGCACGCGCACCGGTGCGTCGCCGCCGATCGTGACGAGCTGGCCGCCCCAACGGACGTCGACCGCGTGCGACTTGCGCCGCGCCGCATGGCCGCCGAACACCGGTTCGGTCGAAACGATCTTGCTTGTGGATTGGGATTGAGCTTCGGATTGCATCGGAAAACCCGTTTACGCCGCACGCGCCACATCAAGACGTGGCGCCTGAATTGAAAAAGCGCCGCGGACCGGTCCGGCCGCGGCGCATACCGTATCTGTCAAGGCAGCGAGAAGCGCGCCACGTTGCCTTTTGCTGCCGAATATTTGGCCGCGTCGACCGGCTGGCCGTCGAGCGTCACCGACTCGAGACCGGCTTTGTTGCCGACCGTCACCTTGAACGGCGCGACACCCGTCACTTCCTTGGCGTCGCCCGCATGCACGAGGCCGGAGAACACTTCCTTGCCGTCCTTGCCACGCACACTGAACCAGCTGTCCTGCGTCACGCGCAGCGCGACGGTCGATTGGCCGGCGGCCGGCTCGGCCGTTGCTGCCGAGGCGTCGGCGACAACCGCCGCCGGCGCGCTCGCGGCCGGTGCCGTCATGGCCACCGCGGCCTGCGCTTGCGAAACCGCCTTCGGCGCAGCCGCGCTTGCGGTCACGGCCGGCGCTGCACCGTTGCCGGTGGCGAGCGGCGCCGGCATCGGCGTACCCGATGCCGCGCTATCCGTCGCAGCCTGCGTTTCCGGCGTGGACGCCGCTTCTTCGGCCGTGGCTTCGGAACCCGCGGCCGGTGCCTGCGCCACCGCGCCCGATGCACCGGTCGCGTTGCCCGTGGCGCCGTTCGCGCTCGCCTTCAGACGCGCGAGCCACGCCGACGAATCGCCACCATTGGTATGCCACATGCCCAGCGCGATCACCGCGACGATTACCGCCGCCACGCCCCACAACCATGAGCGGCTTTTCTGTCCGCTGCCGCCCAGCGACAGCGACACCTTGCCGCGCGGCAAATCTTTACCTGACGACGCTGGCATCGAAAGATCCGGCGCCGGCACGCCCTTCTCGCGGCGCAAGGCCTGGGTAAACGGCGTGGGATCGGCGCCCAGCATCTTCGCGTAGCTGCGCACCACGCCGAGCGCGAAGGTGGTGTCCGGCAAGTGGCTGATGTCGCCCGACTCGAGCGCGCGCAACTTGACGGCGGACACCTTCAGACGCGCGGAAACGTCCTCGATCGACCAACCCTTCGATTCACGCAACTGGGTCAAGCGCGCGCCAACTGCCGCCAACGAATCCATGCCCTGCTGTGCAACGGGCTGCACTACCGCCCGGGCGACCGGCGCCGGATGGCCTTCGTTCGTGTCTGTGTCCTGCGGCTGCGGGTGCTGCGGCTCACTCATCCCAAATCCTTTCGCGTCGATTCTTTTTAACTCGTGCCACCCGGACGGGCTCACGCCTCACGCCCGAATCGCAGACCGTTTATAACAAAATGCGCGGCCTTGTGTGCCGCTTCCGATCGCTTCTGCAAACTTTCTTTTCAACCGTGGGTGGCAAAGCCGTCTTTTCGCACGCCCGGCAGCGAGTTTGCCGAGCGCTTGCCGAGGCCATCGGCTCCCAGGCCACCCGACGGTTACACGGCGCGAACCTCGATAATCTTCGCCGCCTTCCCGGTGCGCTCAGCAAGACGCGTGCGGTCCTGCACCGCACCAGCCAGCTGACCACAGGCAGCGTCGATATCATCGCCGCGGGTTTTACGCACGGTGGTGACGACGCCCGCGTCCATCAGCACCTGTGCAAACCGCTTGATCTGTTCCGGCTTCGAGCGGATGAGGCCCGATTCGGGGAACGGATTGAACGGAATCAGATTGAACTTGCACGGCACGTCGCGCGTCACGGCGAGCAGTTCGCGCGCCTGCGCCTCGCTGTCGTTCACGCCGTCGAGCATGCAATATTCGAAGGTAATGAAATCGCGCGGCGCGACTTTCAGATAGCGCTGGCAAGCGGCCATCAGTTCGCGCAGCGGATACTTCTTGTTCAGCGGCACCAGCATGTCGCGCAGCGGATCGCTCGGCGCATGCAGCGACACCGCGAGCGCCACCGGCAGGTCCGCGCCGAGACGGTCCATCATCGGCACGACGCCCGAGGTGGACAGCGTGACGCGCCGGCGCGACAGGCCATACGCGTTGTCGTCGAGCATCAGGCGCATGGCGGGCACCACCGCGTCGTAGTTCAGCAGCGGCTCGCCCATGCCCATCATCACGACGTTCGTGACGACCCGGTCGCCCTTGCCGTCGCCACCCGTGGCGCGGCCACCGTCGCCGCCGCGCGTGGCGCGCAGCGCGAACTCGGCCATTCGCAGCTGGCCGATGATTTCACCGGTGGAAAGATTGCGGGAGAACCCCTGTTTGCCGGTCGAACAGAAACGGCAGTTGACCGCACAGCCGGCCTGCGACGACACGCACAACGTGCCGCGCGTTTCTTCCGGGATATAGACGGTCTCAACTGCGTTGCCGTTGCCGACGTCGATCAGCCACTTGCGTGTGCCGTCGGTCGAAATATGGTCGCTGACGATGCCCGGCATCGTGATCGCGGCACGCCCCTTGAGCTTTTCGCGCAAGGACTTCGCGAGATCGGTCATGCCGTCGAAGTCGGCAGCGTTGTACTGGTGAATCCAGCGCTGCAATTGCTTGGCGCGAAACGGTTTCTCGCCCAGGCTGTCGCAGTAGGCGACGAGCCCTTGGGCGTCGAGGTCGAGAAGGTTGACGGTGGAACTGCTCGTCATATCGAATCCTGCCATTTCAGTGCGAGACTGCGTTCATGCAACAAGCTGCATGAACGCAATGCCGTTCGCGCCCATTCCTGCTGCTTTTACCTTAGTACTTTGCCGGACGATTCGTGCGATAAATCAGATTCGGCTGCACGAACTACCGGCAAAATCAGGCGATAACGCGGGTCTTAACGCGAGTAAACGTTAACTTGCGGGAAGAAAAATGCGATTTCGACCGCAGCCGTTTCCGGAGCGTCCGAACCGTGCACTGCGTTAGCGTCGATGCTGTCGGCGAAGTCGGCGCGAATCGTGCCCTTCTCCGCCTTCTTCGGATCCGTTGCGCCCATCAGGTCACGGTGCTTCAGGATTGCGTTTTCGCCTTCCAGCGCTTGCACGACCACCGGGCCCGAGATCATGAATTCGACGAGGTCCTTGAAGAAAGGACGTGCCGCGTGAACAGCGTAGAACTTCTCAGCGTCGGCGCGCGACAGATGAACCATGCGCGATGCCACGATCTTCAGACCTGCGTTTTCGAAACGGCTGTAGATCTGGCCGATCACGTTCTTGGCCACTGCGTCCGGCTTGATAATGGACAGGGTGCGTTCGATCGCCATAAAAACTCCAAAAAATTAAGAGGTTACAGATTCAAATGAATCCGCTATTGTAGCATGTTCCCGTGTATGATTGCGATTGAACCCTTACAGCATTGAAAGACTCCAAGCAGGAGTTTCGGGAAGCTGGTAGCGTAGGTCGCGCGGTATTTCGAGGGCATTGAAACTCCCCGCCACCGCGCCAATCTTAGGGATGGGTACTGTACGATGCGACCGCTTCAAGTGATGTGACAATCGCGTCGAAAACCGCTTCGCAACCGGCTCGCTTTGGAGCCTGCTTTAGAGCCTGCTACAGAGCCTGCTACTACCCGCTTCATCACCGCTTCACCACCATACGCAACACGCTTTCGAGGTAAGGAGAGACCATGAACGATCATCCGTATAGCTTTGGCCGCAATGGCGCAGTCAGCACGGTCGAAACGCGTAATCGCGTGCTACGGAACACCTACTGGCTGCTGGCGCTATCCATGATTCCCACGGTGCTCGGCGCGTGGGTGGGCCTCGCCACCGGCTTCTCGCTGTTCGCCGCCACCAGTCCCGCCATGAGCATGCTGGCGTTCTTCGCGATCGCCTTCGGCTTCATGTTCGCGATCCAGAAGACCAAGGACAGCGCCGCTGGCGTGTTCGTGCTGCTCGGCTTCACGTTCTTCATGGGCCTGATGCTGTCGCGCATTCTGAGCTTCGTGCTCGGCTTTTCGAACGGACCGTCGCTGATCATGCTCGCCTTCGGCGGCACCGGCGTGATCTTCGCGGCCATGGCGACCATCGCCACGGTCAGCAAGCGCGACTTCTCGGGTCTCGGCAAGTGGCTGTTCATGGGCGTGATCGTGCTGCTGCTGGCTTCGGTCGCGAACATCTTCCTGCACCTGCCGGCGCTAATGCTCACCGTGTCGGTCATGGCCATCGTGATCTTCTCGGCGTACATGCTGTTCGACGTTCAGCGCGTCGTGAACGGCGGCGAAACGAACTACATCACCGCCACGCTCGCGATCTATCTGGATCTGTACAACGTGTTCGTCAACCTGCTCGCGCTGCTGGGCATCTTCGGCGGCAACCGCAATTAAGTCTGACTTCGGGCGAGGCGCGTAAAGCGTCCCGCCTGCAAAAAAGCCCGTCACGATCAACTCGTGACGGGCTTTTTCTTTTTCTTTGTCTCGGTGACCAGGCCTAACCGCCGCGACCGCAACCGACGAAATCGACAACTTCCGTCAGCGGCACGCCCACGCCAGACGCAGCCTACAAACTCAACCACGCAAAGCCTTCCTCCTGCGACGCGACGACCACCTCGGTGAGCGCCGCGCCCAGCACGCCGGCCATTGCCGCGCGCGCCAGGTCCGGCGTGTTGTTCTGCTGGCTCAGATGCGCCGCCACCAGATGCCGCAAACGCGACCGGTCCAGCGACGCCAGGATGTCGGCCGCCGCCTCGTTGTTCAAATGCCCATGATTGCCGCCGATGCGCGCCTTCAGCGACTGCGGATAACGGCTGCCGGCAAGCATCTGCACGTCATGGTTGCATTCGAGCACCAGCGCATCGCAGCCGCTCAGCACCGCGCTGATGTGCGGCGTGGACGTGCCGACATCGGTCAGCACGCCGAGCCGGCTCGCGCCGTTGGACAGCACGTATTGCAAGGGCTCGCGAGCGTCGTGGGGAACGGTGTAGGGAAGAATGCTGAGATCGCCGATCGCGACCGCTTCGTCGCCCCACAGCACCTGCAGATCGACGTCGGCTTCGTCGGCGCCGACTGCGCGGGCCGTGCCCCAGCTCATGTACAGCGGAATCGACCACTTGCGCGCCAGCGTTAGCGCGCTGCCGATGTGATCGCTATGTTCATGCGTGATCAGAATCGCGTCGAGACCTTCGGCGCTCGCGCCGAGCCGGTTCAGACGCCGCTCGACTTCCTTCGCGGAAAAACCGCAGTCGAGCAGCACGCGTGTGGTGGTCGCGCCGCTTTGCGCTTCCACCAGCAGCGCATTGCCTTCACTACCGCTGCCGAGACTCGCGAACCTCACGGCCCGCCTAGTTCAGCTGCGCGTGGAGCAGCGTCACGATACGCTGCGCATCGGACGAATTGTCCACCTGCCCGCTCGGATCCACCACGGCCACCTGCGTCACGGCGTCGCCCTTCGAACGCACATTGACGAGGAATTCCTGGCCCGGCTTCTTCGCCGAATTGCCGCTGTAGAACAGCTTGCCGAACAGGCCGTCCTTCTTCAGTTCCTGCATCGAGTCGGCGTAACGCACGTAGTAGATGCCCTTCGCGCGATCGCGGTTGTCGACGGTGAAGTTGGTGCGGTCGAGCGCGAGGCCCACGCGCAGCCATGCACGGTCGAACGACTCCTGCAGATCCAGCGTCGACGCACCCGCGGTCTGGTCGATCGTGGCCGGCGCGACGGCCGGACGCGCGTCGGTCAGCAGTTGCTTCGATTGCGCCTCGGTCAGACCGAATTTCTGCATCAGCTTGGTCAGGAACAGCGCCTCGAGCGCCGGATCGCGCGGACGCTCGACCCAACGCGACGACACTTTGTCCTGCCCCGTCATCACTTCTTCCATCGCGTTATGCGTGATCGAAATGTCCGTGGTGTCCGACGGTCCGCGCGACACCAATGTGCGGAAACTGTCGCGCGTACCCGACGAATAGGCGATGTCGATCACCTTGCCGACCGTGCGGCGGAACCAGTCGTCCGGAATGTTGGCGCGGTTTTCCGCCCAGTCGGTCGTCATGATGCCGGTAGCCGCCGCGTCCGTTTTCAGCGCGAAGCCGTTTTCCTGCCAGAACTCCTGCAGCTGCGGCCACAGTTGTTCCGGCGAGCGGCCGTCGACCACCAGCCAGCGGCGATCGCCGTCGCGTTCGATGTGCATGCCGAGCGGATCCTGCGCGTTCGGCTGACCTTCGGTGGCGTTGCCCGCCGCCGTGATCGCGCGTGTCGGCGCGCCGCCCAGCGCCAGATTGGTGGGCGGTGCGACGTAGCGCTCGTCGGTCTTGGTGGTGCTCAGATCGCTCGGCACGGCGAGCGGCGGCGCGCTGCCGGCACCCTTGTAGTTGACGCGGTCGGAAGCGAACCAGTCGTTCAGCGTGTCACAGCCGGCGAGCGTCGTCAGGGCAAGCGCCAGCGCCGCCATGCGGGTTGCGTGGAGGGAAAGTGCGGAACGTTTCATGAGGTCCTTCGTGATGCTGGAACGCGGTGCCGGTTCTGTGTGCGGGAACGTGGCTGGATCGACGTCGGTTAAGGGAATGCCGGTGGCAGGCTTTCGTTGGCGCTGATGGGTGCCGCGGTCAGCCCGCTTAGCCCAGCAGACCCGCTTCGCGCAACGCGCCGCGCACCACGTCGTGGTATTGCGCGTCGAGCGGCGTGAGCGGCAGGCGGATACCGCCCTGCACACGACCCAATTGCTGCAACGCCCATTTCGCCGGAATCGGATTCGATTCGATGAACAGGTTCTTATGCAGCGACAGGAGCTTCAGATGAATCTCACGTGCGGTTTTCGCGTCGGCGGCGAGCGCGGCCTTGCACAGTTCGCTCATCGCGCGCGGCGCGACGTTCGCGGTAACCGAGATATTGCCGTGGCCGCCGAGCAGCATCAACGCGATCGCGGTCGGATCGTCGCCGCTGTAGATGCCGAAATGCGCGGGCGCCGACTTGATCAGATGCGCGGCGCGGTCGATGTTGCCGGTCGCTTCCTTCACGCCGATGATGCCCGGCACCTGCGCGCAACGCAGAATGGTTTCGTTGCTCATGTCCGCGACGGTGCGGCCCGGCACGTTGTACAGGATCACCGGCAGATCGACGGTTTCGGCAATCGTCCTGAAATGGCGGTAGATGCCTTCCTGGGTCGGCTTGTTGTAGTACGGCACGACCTGCAGCGTGGCGTCCGCGCCGACCGCTTTGGCTTCCTTCGTCAGCTCGATGGCCTCGGTGGTCGAATTGCCGCCCGAGCCCGCGATCACCGGAATCCGGCCCGCCGTGTGCTCGACTGCGGTCTTGACCATCAGGATGTGTTCTTCGACCGACAGCGTGGCCGACTCGCCGCTCGTGCCGACCACGACGAGCGCATTCGTGCCCTCTTCGACGTGCCAGTCGATCAGTTTGCGAAACGCCGGCAGATCGAGACCGCCGTCTTCGAGCATCGGGGTAATGATGGCAGGAATGCTGCCGCGAATCTGCACGCTGCCGTGGGTGCCGCTCTGGTTGCCGCTTTGGGTGCCGTTAGTCATGAAACGCCATGAATTTGATCAGGTAAACCGCGATTGTAGCGGATTAGCCAGCCAACTCGTAACAAGGCGGGGGTGCCGCCTGCGCGGTGTCAGCCGAGCGCTCCGCCTCCAGAATCGCACAGATGCGCTGGACGTAAGCCGGGCGCGGCTGCGCGAGAAAACCATCCTGAAAAGCGACGACCCGCAAGCGCCCGCGCACAAGCTCGAGCAGCTCGCCGGGCGCGAGCAGGAACGCGGGATTAGAGGGCTTGCCGACGGTTTCGTTGCCTTGCGCGAAGGTCTCGTAAACCAGTACGCCGCCGGGCGCGAGCGCGTCCAGCAAATGCGGGAAAAGCGGGCGATGCAGGTAGTTCGTGACCACGACCGCGGCGAATTTCGCGTCGGCGGGCAACGGCCAGGCGGCGTTTTCGATGTCCGCGGCCAGCGGCGTGACGTGCGGCACGTCGCGCAGCGTGTCGAGCGCGGCGGCGTCACGGTCGACCGCCGTCACCGGATGCCCGAGCGATGCAAGATAGCGCGCATGCCGCCCTGCTCCCGACGCGACATCGAGCACCGCGCCGCCCGGCGCGATGAGATGCGCCCAATGACGCACCCAGCGGGAGGGTTCGCCCAATCCATGCATTGCAGCGGCGGAAGTGGTCATCGGTTCGAAATCCATGCGGCGGGTGGGAGGTTCAGTGAGCGACCAGCAATCTCGGGCGTTCACCTGGCGTCAGTCCGGCGCTCGATTGAAGCGCAACGAGCGCTCCGCATCAAGCGCTCAGTTATACGACAGCCCCATCGCCTCGCGAACGTCGCGCATGGTTTCCGTGGCGAAACGTCGCGCCTTGTCGCAGCCGTCGGCGACGATCGCGCGCAACAGCGACGGGTCGTCCATGTACTTCTGCGCACGCTCCAGCATCGGCTGCTGCTCGCGCAGAATGCCTTCGATCACCGGCTGCTTGCATTCGAGACACCCGATGCCCGCCGTCCGGCAACCCTGCTCCGCCCACTGGTGAGTGGCTTCGTCCGTATACACCTGATGCAGTTGCCACACCGGACATTTGTCCGGGTCGCCCGGGTCGGTGCGGCGCACGCGGGCCGGATCGGTCGGCATGGTGCGGACTTTTTTCGTGATGGTCTCCGCGTCTTCGCGCAGACCGATCGTGTTGCCGTACGACTTCGACATCTTCTGACCATCGAGGCCCGGCATGCGTGCCGCTTCCGTCAGCATGGCCTGCGGCTCGACCAGAATGATCTTGCGCGACCCCTCCAGATAGCCGAACAGCCGCTCGCGGTCGCTCAGCGACAGACTCTGCGACTCCTGCAACATCGCGCGGGCCTGCTCGAGCGCTTCGTCGTCGCCTTCCTGCTGATAGGCGTTACGCAGTTCGTGGTAGAGCTTCGCGCGCTTGCCGCCGAGCTTTTTGGCGGCGTCGGTGGCTTTCTGCTCGAAACCCGGCTCGCGGCCATACAGGTAGTTGAAGCGGCGGGCGATTTCGCGCGTCATTTCGACGTGCGGCACCTGGTCTTCGCCGACCGGCACCAGCGAGCCGCGATACAGCAGAATGTCCGCCGCCATCAGCACCGGATAGCCGAGAAAGCCGTACGTGGACAGGTCCTTGTCCTTCAGCTTTTCCTGCTGCTCCTTGTAGGTCGGCACGCGCTCGAGCCAGCCGAGCGGTGTGCTCATGCCGAGCAGCAGCGCGAGTTCCGCGTGCTCCGGCACCTTGCTCTGGATGAACAGCGTGGCCTGCGCGGGATCGATACCGGAAGCGAGCCAGTCGATCAGCACGTCCCACACGTTCTTTTCGATCACCTCGGGCGTTTCGTAGTGCGTGGTCAGCGCATGCCAGTCGACCACGCAGAAGAAACACGGATATTCCGATTGCAGCCGTACCCAGTTCTTCAGCACGCCGTGATAGTGGCCGAGGTGCAGCGAGCCGGTAGGCCGCATGCCGGAAAAGATACGGTCTGGGAACATGGTGTCTTAGAAAAGCGAAACGAGTGGGGACAGTATGGCCGTGATCGCACCGTAGCCGATATTCACGAGCGGATTCAGCCAGTAGCGCGACAGCGTGCCGGTCATCACCAGCGCCATCACGATGAAGAAGCCGTACGGCTCGATTCGCGACAACGCGATCGACTGGCGCGGCGGCAACAGCGCCATCAGCACGCGCCCGCCGTCGAGCGGGGGCAGCGGAAACAGGTTCAGCACGCCGAGCACGAGATTGAAGTAGACGCCCGCCTTCGCCATGCCGATGAAAAACGCTTCGTCGATATTCATGCCGAGCAGCGCGACGAACACGATGTACCACACGAGCGCCTGCACGAAATTGCAGGCCGGCCCCGCCGCCGCGACCCACAGGCTGCCCCAGCGCGGATTGCGCAGATTGCCGAAGGCGACCGGCACCGGCTTCGCGTAGCCGAACATGAACGCGCCGCTGGTGGCGAAATACAGCAGCAAGGGAATCGCGATGGTGCCGAGCGGATCGATATGCCGCATCGGATTGAGGGACACGCGGCCGAGCACGTAAGCGGTGTTGTCGCCGAGCCAGCGCGCGACGTAACCATGCGCGGCCTCATGCAACGTGATCGCGAAAATCACCGGCAGCGCGTACACCGCAATGGTTTGTATCAGGGAAGAATCCATAACTCGCTATTGTAACAACGCGCTGGCGGGCGTCTGTCCGCTTTCCATCATGCCGTTTCCTCGAGCCCGAACGGCGCGAGCGAACCGCGCCCCGGGCGCACCAGCACCGGCGCCGCGCCGGTCAGATCGATCACCGTCGACGGCTCGCAGAGACATGGTCCGCCGTCGATCACCAGATCCAGTTGCTTTTCCAGACGCTCGCGGATTTCCTCCGGATCGTTCAGCGGCTCGGTGTCGCCCGGCATGATCAGCGTGGAGCCGAGCAGCGGCTGGCCCAGTTCCTCGAGGATCGCCAGCGTGATCGCGTGATCCGGCACCCGCAGGCCGATGGTCTTGCGCGACGGATGCGACAGGCGCCGCGGCACTTCCTTGGTGGCCTGCAGCACGAACACGTAAGGACCGGGCGTGACCGACTTGATCAGCCGGTACTGGCGGTTGTCCACCATCGCGAAGTTCGCGAGTTCCGACAGATCGCGCACCAGCAGCGACAGCAACTGCTTCTCGTCGAGGCCGCGAATGCGCCGCAGACGTTCGACCGCGTTCTTGTCGTCGAGATGGCAGGCGAGCGCGTAGCTGGAGTCGGTCGGCAGCGCGACCACGCCGCCGTCGTTGATGATCTGCACCGCCTGTTTGACGAGGCGCGGCTGCGGATTGTCGGGATGAAGCCGGAAGTATTGGGACATGGTCGCTAACGGTGAGTACCAGGGATACACGCGAGCAGATAAGCGGTGACACACGCGGGATCAGCGGCGACGGCCCGGCCGCTGCACTGCTGTGTCTGGCGATGCTTCGGGACGGCGTGAGAACCTGCGGGCGCGGCGCGCAACACGCGGCGCGCGATCACAGCCAGCGTTCCCAGACAGGCTTGAGATCGGTGGGCAACGGCGGCAGCGTGCCGAGGTCGACGCGGCCCTCGCCCGGCGCGTGAAAGTCGGAACCGCGCGATGCCTCGAAGCCGAAGCGTCGCGCGACGTCCGCATACTCGCGGTATTGATCCGGCGTATGACTGCCCGTGACCACCTCGATCGCCTTGCCGCCAAGGTCGATGAATTCGGCGAAGAACGCGTCGAACTCGGTCTGCGTGTAGTCGTACCGGCCCGGATGCGCAATGATCGCCTCGCCGCCGGAAGCCTGGATCCAGCGCACCGCATCGGCCAGCCTGGCCCAGCGGTGGGCCACGTAGCCAGCCTTGCCGTCGCCGAGATAGCGGGTGAACACGTCCTGGGTGGAACTGCAGAAGCCGCTTTCCACCATGAAACGCGCGAAATGCGTGCGCGAGATCATGTCCGGGTTCGACACGTATTTGAGCGCGCCCTCGTAGGCGTCCGGGATGCCGAGCGTGGCCAGCTGCTCACCGATCGCTTCGGCGCGCGCCGCGCGGCCGTTGCGGGTGCGTTCGAGCCCTTCGATCAGGACCGGGCTGGCCGGGTCGATGCCGAGCCCGACGATATGCACGGTGCGCGACGCCCACGTCACCGAAATCTCGACGCCGCTCAGGTAGGCCATGCCGAGCGCCTCGGCGGCGCTGCGCGCTTCCTGCTGGCCGCCGACTTCGTCGTGATCGGTGAGCGCCCACAGCGTCACGCCGCCCGCGTGCGCGCGACGCGCGACGTCGGCCGGCGCGAACTGGCCGTCGGAAACGGTGGAGTGACAGTGGAGGTCGGCGTTCATCGTCGTCAGGAAAAAGGTCTGTGGCCATTTTACTGCAACGCAGTAAGCGGGCGCAGAGGTATCTCCCGGGCGGCGGCAGCGCGGCCTGGCCGTGGGTCGGCCGCAGGTCTGACGCGACCTTGCCTTGAGTGCGGTTACGTGCAGTTACGTGCAGAATTCCTAGGCGCAGAATCCCTCGATCAGCGCCGCGACCTGCTCCGGCTGATCGTGATGCACCATGTGCCCCGCTTCGTCGATGATCTTTTCCCGCCAGTTCGGAAACGCCTGAAAGCGGGCCTTGAACTCGTCGAGCGGGATCTCGCCGGCGATCTGCGCGAGCGTCGGCGAATTGACCGCCTCCACGTGCAACACCTTCGCGCTCACCTTGCGCCACACCGCCATCACCTCGTCGAGACGGTACAGGGTCGGGCCGTGCAGCTTGTGGGCCGGATCGGCGAGCAGCATGAAGCGCCCTTCGCCGTCCGGCTTCGACCAGTGTTGCGCGAGAAACTGCGCGCGCTGCGGCGCGAGACGCGGATTGGTCTTGATCAGGCGCGCGGCGACGTCGTCGAGCGACGCGTAGCGCTTCAGTTGCGGCGGATCGCGCAGGTCGTCGAGCCAGTTGCGCAGCCGCTTCGGCGCCTGCGCGGCATGCGACGGCGCGAGCCCGAACCCTTCCAGATCGACCACCCGCCGCACCCGCTCCGGCCGGATGCCGGCGTACAGGCTGACGATGTTCGCGCCCATGCTGTGACCGACCAGATTGACCTCGCCCTCCGGCGCATAGTGATCGAGCAGCGCGTCGAGATCGGCCAGATAATCCTGCACCCAGTAGTTGCCGCCGCCGCGTTCCGCGACCGGCCAGTCCGACAGGCCGAAACCGCGCATGTCCGGCGCGATCACCTGCCAGTCGCCGCCGAGCGCATCGACGACGAACTGGAACGACGCCGCCACGTCCATCCAGCCATGCAGCATGAACAGCACCGGCGCGTCCGGGTTGCCCCAGCGGCGCACGTGCAGACGGATGCCGCGCACGGCGACGAATTCGGACCGGGAGGTGTTCATCGGTGGATTTGCCTGAAAAAAGAATGGTCGTTCGATTATAACGAGATAGCGGGTCGATGCGTGATGGCTAACACGCATCCGGCAGGCGCGCGCCCCTTCCCCTTCTCCTTTAATCAGCCGCTAAAGTCCCGCCAGCGCGGTCAGTTCGGCCAGTTCCGCCTCGTCGAAGCCGGCTGCGCGGCGTGCCTCGAAATTGAACGGGCCGCGCAATTTCGGCGCGTGATACTGGTCGGCCAGACGCGTGTAAGTTTCGTGCGGATCGGCGCCGTTCGCGTCGCAGAGATGACGGAACCAGCGGTTGCCGATCAGCACGTGGCCGATTTCGTCGCGCAGGATCACGTCGAGGATCGCCGCGGACGCGTGATCGCCCGCCTGCTGCAGTCGCGCGCGGATCGGAGGCGACGCGTCGAGGCCACGCGCTTCGAGCGTGCGCGGGACCAGCGCCATGCGCGCCAGCACGTCGCCGCGCGTGCGCTCGCACATGTCCCACAGGCCGTCGTGCGCCGGGAAATCGCCGTATGCATGGCCGTATTCGGCGAGACGGGTGGTGAGCAACGTGAAGTGATAGGCCTCCTCGGCGGCGACTTTGAGCCAGTCGAGGTAAAACGCGGCCGGCATGCCGGAGAAGCGCCAGACGGCGTCGAGCGCGAGGTTGATGGCGTTGAATTCGATGTGCGCGAGTGCGTGCAGCAGCACGGCACGGCCTTGCGGGGACTGCATCCCGCGCCGCTTCAACTGGCGCGGGTCCACGAGTTCGGGTTGAACGGGACGGCCCGGCAAGCCGGCGGGTTCGGCCAGCGCCAGATCGGCGGTGAAGGTCGCGCGGCCTTCGAGCACGTCGGCATGCAGCGCACGGGCGGCCGACGCCTTGGCGGCCGGGTCGGCTTCGATTAAGGCGGCGAGCGCCGCGGCGCGGGCGCAGTACGGTGCCGACGAAAGCGCCGAAACCGTCGAAAGCGCCGCAACGGTGGACATGGGCGAAACAGCCGTGACAGGCGACATGGATGAAGCGGCAAAAATCATGGCAAACAAATCGGGCAAATCCAGCGAGTCGATCGGCGCGGCAAGCGGATGGAGAAATCGAAACGGCGACGGGCAGCAGCTTGAACGCCGCGATGCGCGTCAGCATCACGTCACGGCGACGTCATGACAAAGGTCCGCCAGGGCGACGCCTCCGACAACCGCCCCTGGCCTGGCGCGTCCGCCGGTACCTCGCCTCGCGCACACGCCAGCGCCGCAACCACACAACCGTTTACAATACTCGATTCGACTATCCGGCGGGCCTACCCCACCGGCGCGGCGGCATCGAGCGGACACTTCAGGCGTGCCGGACAGTTCGCGGCCCATTCAGCGCGCGCGGCGACCGACCAGAAGGAGACACCGTGACCATTTACAAGCTGGGCGAAGCCGCCCCGACCATCCATAAAAGCGTGTTCGTCGCGGATTCGGCGAACATCATCGGCAACGTGACGCTGGAGGAAAACGCCAGCGTCTGGTTCGGCGCGACGATCCGCGGCGACAACGAGCCGATCACGATCGGCGCGGGCAGCAACGTGCAGGAAAACGCGGTGCTGCACACCGACCCCGGCTTCCCGCTGACGATCGGGCAAAACGTCACGGTCGGCCACCAGGTCATGCTGCACGGCTGCACGATCCACGAAGGCTCGCTGATCGGAATTCAGGCGGTGGTCTTGAATGGCGCGGTCATCGGCCGCAATTGTCTGGTCGGCGCCGGCGCCATCGTGACCGAAGGCAAGGTGTTTCCGGACAATTCGCTGATTCTCGGCGCGCCCGCCAGGGTGGTGCGCCAGTTGAGCGAGGCGGACATCGCCAGCATGCAAGGCGGCACGGCAATGTACGCCGAGCGCCGCGAGTATTTCAAGGCGCAGCTCGTGCGCATCGGCTGACCAGCCGGAGCGCGCGGCGCGCGAGGCGCGGCATCAGGCCGCGTCATTAGACCGAGGAAAAGTTGTGAGCGATCAGTTGCAAAAATTCATGTTCAGCGCGGCGCCGGTGCGCGGCGAAATCGTTTCGCTGCGCAATACGTGGCAGGAAGTGCTGACGCGCCGCGATTATCCGGCGCCGGTGCGCACGATGCTGGGCGAAATGATGGCCGCGTGCGCGTTGCTGTCGGCGAACCTCAAGTTCGACGGCACGCTCATCATGCAGATTTTCGGCGACGGCCCGGTCAAGATGCTGGTGGTCCAATGCAGCTCGGACCTGTCGCTGCGCGCCACCGCCAAGCTGTCCGGCGAAACCGGCGACACGATCGGCGACACCACCAGCATGATCGACCTGATCAACGCGAGCGGCCATGGCCGCTGCGTGATCACGCTCGATCCGGCCGACAAGCAGCCGGGCCAGCAGCCGTATCAAAGTATCGTGCCGCTGTCGGGCGTGGACGGCCCGCTGAAATCGATGGCCGAAGTGCTCGAACACTACATGCACCACTCCGAGCAGCTCGATACGCGTCTGTGGCTCGCGGCGAACGCGGAGCGCGCGGTCGGCATGCTGTTGCAGAAGCTGCCGGGCGACGGCGGCATCGTCCCGCATCCGGGCGAGCTCGACGCCGACACGTGGGAGCGCGTCTGCACGCTCGGCGGGACGCTGTCGCAGGACGAGTTGCTGAAGGAAGAACCGGAGACCGTGTTCCGCCGCCTCTTCTGGCAGGAAAACGTGGCGCATTTCGAGCCGGCGCAGGCGCGTTTCGAATGCACCTGCTCGCGCGAAAAAGTTGGCGCGATGCTGAAGATGCTGGGCCGCGAGGAAGTGGACGGCGTGATCGAAGAGCGCGGCCACGTCGAGATTCATTGCGAGTTCTGCAACCAGCGCTATGAGTTCGATCCGGTCGACGTCGCGCAACTTTTTGTCGCCAGCGGGCTCTCGGAAGGCGTGACGCCGGCGGCGGAGCAGCGGCACTGAGTCCGGCTGGGGCGCGCGGTTTTCAGGTTTTTTCCTCGCGCGCCAGTGGCGCAACGGCAGGCCGGCTGTGTGTACGTGGGTCTTCAAATGCCCTGACCCGGCGGCATCCGGCTGATGGAGAGAGAACATGAATCGAACTGTTTCGTTGGTCCGCGATAGGTGCACGATTGCCTGCACGTCCGCGCGCACGTTCGCATTGCTGGGCGTCGTCGCCGGCGTGGCCGCGCTGAGTGGCTGCGTGATGGACCCGCCGGGTCCGTCGCCGATATACAGCCGTCTGCCGCCCGGCCAGTCGGGCGTGGCGGCCACCGCCCAGCCGCTCACACCTGAAGAGCGTCAACGCTACGACGCGATCGACCAGCAGGTGATGGCCGAGCAGAATCAGGCGATCGCGGCCGAGAATGCGGCGCAGGCGTGGTCGCGTTACTACGCGTCGCCGCAACCGGTCACGGTGTACGGCAGCTATTACGGCGGTGGCTGGGGACGAGGCTGGGGGACGGGCGTCGGCGTCGGGTATGCGCCGTATTGGGGCTGGTAAGCATCGTTGAGTGTTGTCGAACGGGCCGAGGCATGCGCACCGCGATCATCCGGGCTCAATGCGCGGGCTTCTTCTCCTTCCCCGCACCCTTGCCGCCATGCTTGCGATCCGGCTTCGCGCGCGACTCCGGATTCGGCACCACATGCAGCGGCGCGGCGGATACCTCGCCGCGCGTGGACGTCGTCACAGACGGCGTATTCGCAGCCGGCAACGGCGCGTTCGGCGACACGAACTGCACGAACACTTCGCCGTCCTTGACCATGCCCATTTCGTAGCGCGCCCGCTCTTCCACCGCAGCGGTGCCGTTCTGCAGATCCTGCACTTCGCCCTGAATCCGTTCGTTACGCAACTTCGAATCGGCGTTCTTCTGGAGTTGCTGCGCCAGTTGCTGCTGCAACTCGTGCACGCGCAACCAGCCGCCGTGTCCCCACCAGAGCGGGTACTGGATCAGCGCCAGCAGAACGATCAGGACAGCAGTGACAAGCCGCATGAAGTAAGCACAATAAATACGCGCCGCCCTGCGCTATACGCAGGGCGGCGAGGTCAATCAGAAACGAAGGGAAACCGGCACGTTAGCGCAGATTGTAGAACGCCGACTTGCCCGGGTAGCTTGCGATATCGCCGAGATCTTCCTCGATACGCAGCAACTGGTTGTACTTCGAGATACGGTCCGAACGCGACAACGAACCCGTCTTGATCTGACCGGCATTCAGGCCGACCGCGATGTCCGCGATCGTCGAATCTTCGGTTTCGCCCGAGCGGTGCGAGATCACGGCCGTGTAGCCGGCGCGCTTCGCCATTTCGATAGCCGCGAAAGTTTCCGTCAGCGTACCGATCTGGTTGATCTTGATCAGGATCGAGTTGGCGATGCCCTTGTCGATGCCTTCCTTCAGGATGCGCGTGTTGGTGACGAACAGATCGTCGCCGACCAGCTGCACCTTCTTGCCCAGCTTCTCGGTCAGCGTCTTCCAGCCCGCCCAGTCGCCTTCGTGCATGCCGTCTTCGATCGACACGATCGGGAACTTGTCGGCCAGGTTCGCGAGGTAGTCCGCGAATTCCGTCGACGACAGTTGCAGGCCTTCGCCGGCCAGCTGGTACTTGCCGTCGTGGTAGAACTCGCTCGCCGCGCAGTCCAGCGCGAGCAGCACGTCTTCACCAGCGCGGTAGCCTGCTTTCTCGATCGCTTGCAGGATGGTGGACAGGCATTCGTCGTTGCTGCCGAAGTTCGGCGCGAAGCCGCCTTCGTCGCCCACTGCCGTGCTCATGCCACGATCCGACAGGATCTTCTTCAGCGCGTGGAACACTTCGGCGCCGCAGCGCAGTGCTTCGCGGAAGGTCGGCTGGCTGACCGGCACGATCATGAATTCCTGGATGTCCAGGCTGTTGTTGGCGTGCGCGCCGCCGTTGACGATGTTCATCATCGGCACCGGCAGTTGCATCGCGCCCGAACCGCCGAAGTAGCGGTACAGCGGCAGGCCGGCTTCTTCAGCGGCGGCCTTCGCGACGGCCATCGACACGGCCAGCATCGCGTTCGCGCCCAGGCGCGACTTGTTGTCGGTGCCGTCGAGTTCCAGCAGGGTCTTGTCGAGGAAAGCCTGCTCGGAAGCGTCGAGGCCCATGATCGCTTCGGAGATTTCGGTGTTGATGTGCTCGACGGCCTTCAGCACGCCCTTGCCGCCGTAGCGGCCGGCTTCGCCGTCACGCAGTTCGATCGCTTCGCGCGAACCGGTCGACGCGCCCGACGGCACCGCGGCGCGGCCCATCGTGCCCGACTCGAGCAGCACGTCGCATTCGACGGTGGGGTTGCCTCGCGAATCGAGAATCTCTCGACCGATGATATCTACGATAGCACTCATGGTTTCCTCAAGAAATGACGTTGAATTCTTTACTGTGACACCGCACCGGGCGCAGTCGCCGATCGGGAATTCGCGCTGTCGCGCTGGCTCCAGATCCCTGCCGCGAGCCGGTCTCCCCAGCCCACCGCCTGCACGCCGATACGTTCGACGACCATTGCGCACATTCTCCGCGGATCGCCGACCGGGCTCATTATGCAGCCCGATCGTGACGCTTCCCGCCACCCGCGGCGAATGCCTGAATCAGTTGAAATTGCTTTCGAGGAACGGCGCGCGCTTGACGGCCTGATCGAGCGTGACGAGCGTCTCGAGCAGATCGCCCATGCGATGCAGCGGCACGGCGTTCGGACCATCCGATTTGGCTTGCGCCGGATCCGGATGCGTCTCCATGAAGAGGCCCGACACGCCGACCGCCACCGCGGCACGCGCCAATACCGGCACGAACTCGCGCTGACCGCCCGAGCTCGTACCCTGCCCGCCCGGCAACTGCACCGAGTGGGTTGCGTCGAACACGACCGGCGCGTTGGTTTCGCGCATGATCGCGAGCGAACGCATGTCCGACACGAGGTTGTTATACCCGAACGACACGCCGCGCTCGCACGCCATGAAACGGTCTTCCGAGAGCCCCGCTTCGCGCGCGGCGTCACGCGCCTTGTCGATCACGTTCTTCATGTCGCCCGGTGCGAGAAACTGGCCTTTCTTGATGTTGACCGGTTTGCCCGAACGCGCGCACGCATGAATGAAGTCCGTTTGACGGCACAGGAAAGCGGGCGTTTGCAGCACGTCGACCACCGACGCGACCTGCTCGATTTCGTGCTCGGCGTGCACGTCGGTCAGCACCGGCAGACCGAGCTGGCGCTTGACTTCCGACAGAATCCGCAAACCTTCGTCCATGCCCAGACCGCGGAACGACTTGCCGCTGCTGCGATTGGCTTTGTCGTACGACGATTTGTAGATGAACGGAATGTTCAGCTTCGCGCAGATTTCCTTCAGGCGGCCTGCCGTGTCGATCGTCATCTGTTCGGATTCGACGACACAGGTACCCGCGATCAGGAAAAACGGCTTGTCGAGCCCGATTTCGAAATCGCCCAGCTTCATGCTTTCTCCCCGACTGCGGCCGTCGCGCGCGACTGCTGATGCGCAAGCGCTGCCTCGACGAACGACTTGAACAGCGGATGGCCGTCGCGCGGCGTGGACGTGAATTCCGGGTGGAACTGCACGCCGACGAACCACGGGTGCATGCTGCGCGGCAATTCCATCATTTCCGGCAGGTCTTCACTCGGGGTACGGGCGCTGATGATAAGGCCGCCCGCTTCCAGCTGGGGCACGAAGCGGTTATTGACTTCATAACGGTGGCGGTGGCGTTCGTTCACGTCCTTGCCATAGATCTCCTCGGCCATCGTGCCGGGCTTGATCGGGCAACGTTGCGAACCGAGACGCATGGTGCCGCCCAGATCCGATTCCTCGGTGCGCTTCTCGACCTTGCCTTCGCGGTCGTACCACTCGGTGATCAACGCGACCACGCGGTTTTCCGTTTCCGGATCGAACTCGGTACTGTTCGCGTTTTTCAGACCGACCACGTCGCGCGCGAATTCGATCACGGCCAGCTGCATGCCGAGGCAGATGCCGAGATACGGCACCTTCGCTTCACGCGCATAGCGGATCGCGGCGATCTTGCCTTCGGTGCCGCGACGGCCGAAACCGCCCGGCACGAGCACCGCGTCCAGATGCTTCAGGCTCTCGACGCCCTGCGTCTCGATCTCTTCCGAGTCGATGTACTCGATGTTGACCTTGGTCGACGTATGCATGGACGCATGACGCAGCGCTTCGATCAGCGACTTGTACGACTCCGTCAGATCCACGTACTTGCCGACCATGCCGATCGTGACTTCGTGGCGCGGATTCTGCAGCTTGTCGACGAGGTCGGACCACATGGCGAGATCCGCGGCCTTCGGCGAGAGCTTGAGCTCTTCGCAGATGATCGCGTCCAGGCCCTGGTCGTGCAGCATTTGCGGAATCTTGTAGATGCTGTCGGCGTCCCACACGGAAATCACCGCGTCTTCCGGCACGTTCGAGAACATCGAGATCTTCGCGCGCTCGTCGTCCGGAATGCGGCGGTCGGCGCGGCACAGCAGCACGTGCGGCGAAATACCGATTTCGCGCAGCTTCTGCACGCTGTGCTGGGTGGGCTTGGTCTTCAGTTCGCCGGCCGTGGCGACCCAGGGCACCAGCGTGAGATGCACGAAGCACGCGCTGTTGCGGCCCATGCGCAGGCTCATCTGACGGGCGGCTTCGAGGAACGGCAGCGATTCGATATCGCCGACGGTACCGCCCACTTCGACGATCGCGACGTCCGGCTCGCCGCAGGTGGCCGACGCCGCGCCACGTTCGACGAACGCCTGGATTTCATTCGTGATGTGCGGAATGACCTGCACCGTCTTGCCGAGATAATCGCCGCGGCGTTCCTTGCGGATTACCGATTCGTAAATCTGGCCTGTGGTGAAGTTATTGGCCTTGCGCATCTTCGTGCTGATGAAGCGCTCGTAGTGGCCAAGGTCGAGATCGGTCTCCGCGCCGTCTTCCGTCACGAACACTTCGCCGTGCTGGAACGGGCTCATCGTGCCGGGGTCGACATTGATGTACGGATCGAGCTTGAGGAGGGTGACTTTAAGACCGCGCGATTCGAGGATCGCGGCGAGGGAAGCGGCGGCAATACCCTTGCCGAGGGAAGAAACTACGCCGCCGGTGACGAAAACATATTTGGTCATCGCTGGATGCTCGCGGGAAAAACGGATTATACCGTAAAGCAGGGTCTCAACCCAGCAAATTCCTGGCGACTTCCAACGTCAAGGGTGTTACCGCGACGACGCGCGCGTCGCGCCGATCATGCACCGATTTCCGGCGCGCGCCGCGCAAGTGCGGTAGTCGCACTGCACGTCGTATCGCAGGCTGCGCGCTGCATGGCCGGATGCCAGCGGCGGCCGGCGAGCATCTGTTCCATCAGACGCGCCGTTCCAGTTCGCGCAACATCCGCTGCACCGCGCGCGCGGTTTCGAGCGGTTTTTCCATCGGATACAGATGGCTGCCTTCGATCCATTCGAGGTGGCCGCCGGTCGCGCGGCGGGTCGCGTCGAGACCGGCCTGACGAATCTCCTTCGAGCGCGTGCCGGCGATGAAACCCACCGGCACCGGCGCGCCGCGCGCGAGCCGCGAGCCCAGCGTGTGCGGCAAGGTCTTGTAGATCCGGTACTCGGTGCGGCGGTCGAACGCGAGCGAGCGGGCGCCGTCGGCGGAACTTTGCGGAATGCCGAAGTCGATGTAATCGGACAGCATGCGCTCGTCCCAGCGCGCGAACGCAGGCTTCGAATGGAAGTGGCGCCATGCTTCCTCGCGGCTCGTCCACTCGGTGCGCCGCGTGCGGGTCGCGGCGGCAGGCGACAGGCGCTCGTCGAGACCGGTCCATTGCGACACCCGCAGCATGCTGCTGCGCCAACCGGCGATCACCGGCGAATCGAGCATCACCACGCCCTTCACCCACTGCGGTTTTTTCAGCGCGGCCATCAGCGACAGATAACCGCCGAGCGAATGCCCCACCAGCCACACCGGCCGTTCGTACGCGCGGCCGATGTCGTCGAGCAGTTGCTCGACCAGATGCGGCCAGTCCTGAGTGACCGGGTAACGCGCGTCGTGGCCGATGCGCTCGATGGAACGCAGTTCGTAGTCGTCGGAGAGTTCGGCGAAGATGGTCCGGTAGGTCGACGCCGGAAAACCGTTCGCGTGCGAGAAATGAATGATGTCCTTCAAGTGCGGCTGTCTCCGTTCTGTATTGCGTGCGGCCACGGCGGCGTGTGTTCGTGCGTGCTCGTGCTCGTGCTCGTGCTCGTGCGTTCGCGTGCTCGGGCGCATCTGGACTGACTCGCGCGCGCCGGATTGTCAGCGGTCCATCCAGTAGCGGCGTTCGACGTCGCGATAGCGTTCGAGCGTCAGCGTGGCGCCCCCTTGCGCACTTTGCCCGTCTCGCGTTTCGGCTGCCGCCATTTGCCGATCGCCACGCGCTTGCGCTTCGACCCGCACCGCGCCGTCCGTGTCGCTGCGTCCCAGCTCGATCCGCCGCGCGCGGTAGCGCTCGAACACGCCCGCATTCGGATGATGAAAACGGTTGCGATAGCCTACCTGAAATAGCGCGACCAGCGGCTCGATAGAGTCGAGGAACGGCTCGGTCGACGAGGTCTTGCTGCCGTGATGCGGGACGACCAGCACCTGCGCGCGCAGCGCATCGGGTGCACGCGCGAGCAGCAGCCGTTCGACCGGCGCCTCGATGTCCGCGGTCAGCAAGGCCGCGATGCGGGGCGGCGGCGTTTGAACCGCTTCCTGAACGTGCGGCGATGCCGGCGGCGATTGCCCGGGCGATGCCGGCGAGATAGGCGGCATGGACCGATCCGTCGTCATCGCCGCCGCGACCTCCCCGACCGCCGCCGGCGCGCTCACCCTCAACACGCAGCTATGCGCATTCGGTTTGCCCTGCAACGGTCCCGCATCCGGCCACAACATCGCGAACGCGACGCCGTCCCATTGCCAGCGTTGTCCGGCGGCGCAGCGCAAGGTATCCGCGCCATGCCCGCTCGCGTTCGTCCACAGCGGATGATCGGGCGCCAGCGACGCCACCATCTGTCGCACCGGCAACGCATCGAGCACGGCCGGCACCCCGCCCGCATGATCCGAATCCGCGTGACTGACGATCAACGTGTCGAGCACATCGACACCGTGCGCCTGCAGAAACGGCACGACCACGCGCTCGCCGGCATGCGTCGATTCGGGACCGGGCCCCGCATCGAACAGCAACGCGTGCCGGGCCGTTTCGATCAGCACCGAGGTGCCCTGCCCGACATCCAGCGCGGTCAGGCGAAAGTTGCCGGGCGCGGGTCCGGCGGGCGGCGGCCATAGCAGCGGCAACCACGTGAGCGGCGCGGCCCAGCGCAGCGGCCAGCCGCGCGGCGCGAGACACCAGAGCACGCCGGATGCCGCCGCGCCGAGCGCCCAGGCGTCCGGCCGCGGCAGATGCCATACGGTCCAAGCGGGACCGGCCAGCATCGTCAGCGCGCGCATCAGCAGATCGAGCAATGCGTGCGCGGCGTGGAACGAATACGCATCGAGCGGTGCAGGCAGGACGACGCCGGCCAGCACCGCCGGCGTGACGAGCACGCTCACCCACGGAATCGCAAACGCATTGGCCAGCGGTCCGATCAGCGGAATCTGCGCGAACCAGTAGACGGTAAGCGGCGCGAGCGCGACCGTCACCGCGAACTGCACATGGGCGCCACTGCGCAGCCGTTCGGCCAACTGCCCGGCAAGGCGATGCAATCCGGCACGCAACACAGCCCACAGCCGCGCCACACGCGACGGCGCGTCGCCATCATCGCCGTCATCGCCCTCCGCCTCGCGCCGCTGTTCGTGATCGACGACGCGCGGCTGCCCCGACATCGCGAACAGAATCGCCGCGACCGCGCAGAACGACAGCCAGAATCCCGCCGCCAGCACCGCCCACGGATCGATCAGCAGCACGAGACCCAAGGCCCACGCCAGCACGCTCGAACGCGCGATCTGGCGGCCGCCGACAAAAGCGAGTGCCAGCACGCCGGCCATCCACAGCGCGCGCTGCGCGGGCACGTTGAAGCCGGCCAGCGCCGCGTGCAAGACCGCGCATAGCGCACCGGCCGCCACCGCGACGAACTGCGCAGGCAACCGCAGCGGCCAGTCGCGGCCGATCCACGCCGAGCGCCGCCAGATCGCGCCCGCGAGCCAGCCCGCGAGTCCCGCGACGAAACCGATATGCAGACCCGAAATCGCGACCAGGTGACTCGTGCCGGTGCCGCGCATCAGCAGCCAGTCGGCGGCGCTCACGGCATCCTGCGCGCCGATCGCGAGCGCCGTCACGACGCCGCGATGCGGCGCCTGGGCGAGCACATCGTCGATACGCGCCCGCAAGGCCGCGCGCCAGCGATCGACGGTCACGCCGACGCCCTGCGCGCCGCCCGGTAGCCGCGTGGCGAAGGCCGGCGCACTGACGTAACCGGTCGCGCGGACGTTGCGTGCGAGCAGCGACGCCTCGGCATCGCGCACGCCGAAATTCGCGTTGCCGTGCGGGCGCTTGAGTCGCGCGGTGAGCCGCCATCGCTGGCCGGGGACGAGTTGCGGCGGCGGCGTATCTTCCGCGATCCACGACAGTTGAATCACGCGCGGGAATGTCGCGATCGGTGCATCGACCGACTCGACGTCGAACAGAAAGCGCGCGCTGTTTTCGTCGCG
Organism: Paraburkholderia sp. D15; assembly: GCF_029910215.1. NCBI lineage: Bacteria > Pseudomonadati > Pseudomonadota > Betaproteobacteria > Burkholderiales > Burkholderiaceae > Paraburkholderia > Paraburkholderia sp. D15. The sequence goes on from NZ_CP110395.1 coordinate 2,865,828, forward strand.
CGACGGCAGACCTTTGACGCTGCCGGTTACCACGATGTCCCGCCCTTCCCACTCGTGCGGCAGACTCATCGCGAGTCGTATTTCCGCGCGCCATGCGGCATAGCCGAAGCCGACGCACAGCGCCGTACACCAGACGCCGATCCACAACGCGAAGCGCCGCGAGCGCCGCGCCGAAAAACCGTCATCGTCGCTGTCGTCGCTGTCGTCGCTGTCGTCGCTGTCGTCGCTGTCGTCGCTGTCGTCGCTGCCGTCGCTGCCGTCGTTATACGCACCCCACACCGCCGCGCCCATCGCCGCGCCGCCGAGCATCGCGAGCCCAACCCACGCCCACTGTCCCGGCAAAGCCGCCTGCCGCTGCAGCATCGCCACGCCCAGCGCAAATCCACACCACCACGCCCGCATACCTCCTCCGTCCCGCGATGGCCAGGCGACGCGCGACACGTGTTCGCCACGCGCGACGCGTCTGCGCACCGGCGCAAGCCAACCCGCCGGACGCGATCGTGCGCCCGGCGTGAACGCTACGACCCGGACGAACCGGCCCAATCGGCCGAACAAGCCGAACAAGCCGAACAAGCCGAACAAGCCGAACAAGCGAGCGATTATGCAGAGGAAAGTGCCAGCCGCGGCAGCGCCGCGAGCGCGTTAGCCGTTGTGCCTAGGGCGGCTGCGTCGGCATCGATGCCGCGCAGTTGCGCGAGGCCGGCGCCGATGGCCGGAATCTGGTCCGGCGAGTTGCGCTGTTTATAGATCCACGACGGCGCGATGTCCGGCGCGTCGGTTTCGACGACCAGCGCATCGAACGGCAATTGCTCGGCGAGACGGCGAATCTGCCGCGCGCGCTCGAAGGTGAGATTGCCGCCGAAGCCGAGATGCAGCCCCTGGTCGAGATAGGCCTGAGCCTGCTGGAAACTGCCGTTGAACGCGTGCGCGATGCCGCGATGAATCTGATGCCGCCGCAGCCCCTTGATCACCTGGTCCTGCGATTTGCGCACGTGGCAGATCACCGGCAGATCGAATTCGCGCGCGAGCTGCAACTGGCCGTTGTAGAAGAATTGTTGACGCGCATCGTCGAGACCATCGACGAAATAATCGAGCCCGATTTCGCCGATGCCGACGAAAAGCGGATCGTCGAGACTCGCCTCGATCTCCATGCGCAGCAGGTCGAGATCGCTGTCCTGCGCGGCGGGGGTGAACAGCGGATGAATACCGAGCGCGTACGCGCCGCCGGCCACACGATGCGCCAACTCGCGCACCGTCGCGAAATTGTCGCGGCCGATCGCCGGAATCACGATCCGCCCGACGCCCGCGCGCCGTGCGGCGGCGGCGACCGCATCGCGGTCGGCGTCGAATTCGGCGGCATCGAGATGGCAGTGGGTGTCGATCCACATCGCGTAACGTGTCCTACCTGCAGATAGCGTGGCGTGAAGAAGCAAACCGCTCACCCGCCGCCGCGCGCGGGCCGCTCAATCGCCAGGCGGCTTAGCCGTTCGACCGCTTAGCCGTTCGACCGCTTAGCCGTTCGACTGCTTGGCTGTTCAACCGCTTAGCCGCCGGGATCGCTCGCCCCTCAAGCCGCCGGATGAACCTCTTCATGCAGCACGCCTTCGCGCAGCCGCATGATGCGATCGCAACGCGCGGCCAGTTCCGGATCGTGCGTGACGATCACGAAGCTGGTTTCCATCGTGCGCGACAGTTCGAGCATCAGGTTGAAGACGGTATCGGCGGTGCCGCCGTCGAGGTTGCCGGTCGGTTCATCGGCGAGCACGCAGGCCGGCTTCGTGACCAGCGCGCGCGCAATCGCGACGCGCTGACGCTCGCCGCCCGACAACTCGCCCGGCCGATGCTTCGCGCGATGCCCCATGCCGACCTGCTCCAGCACCGCGAGCGCTTCGCGCCGCGCCACCTCGGTCGTCACGCGGCGAATCCGCAGCGGCATCGCGACGTTGTCGAGCGCGGTGAATTCCGGCAGCAGATGGTGGAACTGATAGACGAAACCCAATGCGCGATTGCGCAGATCGTTGCGCTCGCGCTCGGAGAGTTGCGTGAACGGCTTGCCCATCACCGACACATGGCCGGCGCTCGGATCGTCCAGACCGCCGAGCACGTGCAGCAGCGTGCTCTTGCCCGAGCCCGACGCGCCGACGATCGCCAGCTTCTCGCCGCGCCGCACGGTGAGTTGCGTGTTGTTGAGTACCTGCACGTTCAAACCGCCCTGCACGAACGATTTGGAAATGCCGCTTGCTTCGAGCACGTACGGATACGGCGCGCTGTCCTGAGGGGTCATGGGTAAAGTCGCGGAACGGTCATTCATAGCGCAGCGCCTCCGCGGGCCGGACTTTCGCCCCGCGCCAGCTCGGGTACAGCGTGGCCAGCGCCGACATCAGGAATGCGATCACGCCGATCCGCGCGACGTCGGCGGGAATCAGCTCGGACGGCAATTCGTTGATGAAGTAGATGGACGGCGGCAGGAATTGCACGCCGATCAGATGCTCGATCATCGGCACGAGCCACGGAATGCTCCACGCGATCAGGCAGCCGAGCGCGACGCCGGTCGCGGTGCCGACGAAGCCGATCGTCACGCCCTGCACCACGAAGATCTTCATGATCGAGCCGGGCTGCGCGCCGAGCGTGCGCAGAATCGCGATATCCGCCTGCTTGTTGGTCACCGTCATCACCAGCGACGACACCAGGTTGAACGCCGCCACCGCGATGATCAGCGTGAGGATGATGAACATCATGCGTTTCTCGATCTGCACCGCCGAGAACCACGTCTTGTTCTGCTGGGTCCAGTCGCGGATGTAGAGGTCGCCGGACAAGGTGCGCGCGAGCTGATGCGCGACCTCGGGCGCGCGCTGCATGTCGGTCAGGCGCAGCCGCACGCCGGTGGGCGCGGGCAGCCGGAACAGCGCCTGCGCGTCCTTGATGTTGATCAGCGCGAGCGTGCTGTCGTATTCGTAATGGCCCGACTCGAAGATGCCCACCACCGTGAACTGCTTGAGCCGCGGCAACATGCCGGCCGGCGTGATGGTGCCTTCGGGCGCGACCAGGGTGATCTTGTCGTTGACCTGCACGCCGAGATTGGTAGCGAGATCCGCGCCGAGCACGATGCCGAAGTCACCCGGCACCAGCGCGTTCAGACTGCCGCCTTTCATTTCCTTACCGATGTCGGACACCTGCGGTTCGAGCGACGGTTCGACGCCGCGCAGCGCCACGCCGCTGACCGCGTCCTGACGCGTGAGCAGCGCCTGCGCCTCGACATACGGCGCCGCGCCGATCACTTCCTTGTTCTGGCGGGCTTCCTGGGCGGTGAGCTGCCAGTTGGGCATCGAGCCGGTCGGCGAAAAAATCTCGACGTGCGCGAGCACCGACAGCATGCGGTCGCGCACTTCCTTCTGGAACCCGTTCATCACCGACAGCACGACGATCAGCGCGGCGACGCCGAGCGCGATGCCGGACATCGACACCAGCGCGATGAAGGAAATGAAGCCGTTACCGGTCGTGCGTTTGCCGGCGCGGGTGTAGCGCCAGCCAATCTGCCATTCGTAGGGAAATTTCAAGCGAATCCTTTTCTGCGTTCTTCGGCTATGTGCCGCGCACGAAGGCGTGAAGCGCCTGTCGTGCGGCCCGAGCGTCGTGATCGTTGGTGTCGCGGCGATGCCGATGGTTCCGCCGCCAGTCCAGCCGCGAGTCCGCCGCCGGTATCGCTGCCGATGTCGTTACGGCCTCGCCGTGACGGTCGTCACCCCCGATCAAGCGCGAAGTTTGCCATACAATGCGCAGCATCATGCACGCCAACCGTCTCCACCTGCTCCTGCCCTTCGCGCTGCCCGCCGCGGCGGACGCCTCCACCGCACTCCACGGCATCCAGAGTCCCGCCCTCGACCGGCTGATCGCCCGCGCCACCCTGGTGGAACGCGTGATCGGCGAGGACTTCCAGCGCACGCTGCCGCACGAGCGCTGGGTCGCGCGCCAGTTCGGCGCGTTGCCGGGCGGCAGCTCCGCCGCCGACGAAGCGCCGCTCGCGCCGTACATGCTGCGCGCCGACGGCGGCGAACCCGGCGCCGCGACGTGGGCCTGCGTGCAGCCGGTGCACGTGCGCATCGCGCATGATCATCTGGTGCTGATCGACCCGGCCTCGCTCGAACTCTCCGACGACGAAGCCGGCGCGCTGCTGGCCGTCGCGCGGCCGCTGATCGAGGAACTCGGCGTGCGCATCGAGGCGCCGCGGCCGACGCGCTGGTATCTGTCCGGCGAGGGTTTCGGCACGCTTGCCGGCGCGTCGCCCTTGCGCGCGAGCGGCCGCAACATCGAAATCTGGCTGCCGCACGAGGCGCATTCCGGCGAACGTTCGCGCGCGTGGATGAAGCTGCAGAACGAAGTGCAGATGGCGTGGTTCGAGCATCCGGTCAACGAGGCCCGCGAAGCGCGCGGACTGCCGGCCGTCAACTCGATCTGGTTTCATGCGCAAGGCGCGGCGCAGGCCGTGCGCAGTCCGTTCGCCACAGTGCTGTCGGACGCGGCGGCCACGCGTGGCCTTGCGATCACGGCGGGCGTCGCGACCGGCGCGCCGCCGGCTTCGTTCGACGCGCTGCGGCGCATGGCTGTGGCCGGCGCGCCAGCGGCGGACCCACCGGCGAGCGCCGGCGGAACGGCCGCAACCCGCGCCTCGTCAACCTCAGCGCCCTCCCCGCGCAACGGCAACAGCGCAACCGACCTCACCCTGATCGAACTCGATCCGTTCTCCGCCCCCTACATCGAGCAGGACTGGGCGCGCTGGAACGACGCGTTCGCCGCGCTGCAAACCGACTGGTTCGCACCCGCGCTCGCCGCGCTGCAAAGCGGCGAACTCGCCGAACTCGGCCTCACGCTATGCGGCGACACCGGCTCGGTCACCCTCGACATCACGCGCGGCGATCTGCGCAAATTCTGGCGGCGGCGAGTGCTCGCGTCGCTGTTCATCGAATGATTGATTGCAAGATTCACGGCCTTTCCGAATGACTCGAATCGTTACCCGCGCGTGCTCTCCCGTCGACGCCGAAGTGCTCACCCGCCACGGCCTGCATCCGGTGCTCGCGCGGCTCTACGCGGCGCGCGGCGTATGCCTGCCCGATGAAATCGAAACCGGCCTCGCGCGGCTCGTGCCGCCCGCCGGTCTCAAGGGCTGCGAGGACGCCGCCGCGCTGCTCGCCGACGCGATCCAGCAGAACCGCCGCATGCTGGTGGTCGCCGACTACGACTGCGACGGCGCCACCGCCTGCGCGGTCGCGGTGCGCGGCCTGCGCATGTTCGGCGGCCAGATCGATTACCTGGTGCCGAACCGCTTCGAATACGGCTACGGCCTCACGCCGGAGATCGTCGCGCTGGCCGCGCGCGGCGCGGCGGGCAAGCCGGACCTGCTGATCACGGTCGACAACGGCATCGCCAGCGTCGACGGCGTGGAAGCCGCCAATGCGCTCGGCATCGACGTGCTCGTCACGGACCACCACCTGCCGGGCGACGAACTGCCGGCGGCCCGCGCGATCGTCAATCCGAACCAGCCCGGCTGCACGTTTCCGAGCAAGTGCATCGCCGGGGTCGGCGTGATGTTTTATGTGCTGCTCGCGTTGCGCGCGGAATTGCGCCGCCGCGGCGCGTTCGGCGACGACTTTCCGGAACCGCGCCTGGACGGCCTGCTCGATCTCGTCGCGCTCGGCACGGTCGCCGATGTCGTCAAGCTCGACGGCAACAACCGCGTGCTGGTCGCGCAAGGCCTGCAGCGCATCCGCAAGGGCAAGATGCAGCCGGGCATCGCCGCGCTGTTTCGCGCCGCCGCGCGCGAGGCCCGCAGCGCGTCCGGCTTCGATCTCGGCTTCGCGCTCGGTCCGCGGCTGAACGCGGCGGGCCGGCTGTCCGACATGTCGCTCGGGATCGAATGCCTGACCACCGACGACATCGGCCGCGCATGGGAACTCGCGCAGCAACTGGACACGATGAACCGCGAGCGCCGCGAGATCGAAGCCGGCATGCAGCAACAGGCGCTCGACGATCTGTCGACGATCGACCCGGCCGGCGCGACCACCATCACGCTGTTCAACCCGAGCTGGCATCAGGGCGTGATCGGCATCGTCGCCGGACGTCTGAAGGAGAAATTCCACCGGCCCTCGTTCACCTTCGCGCTGGCCGACGACAGCGGCGCGACCGTCAAGGGCTCGGGCCGCTCGATCGCGGGGTTCCATCTACGCGACGCGCTCGATCTGATCTCGAAGCGCGACCCCGGCCTGATCGTCAAATTCGGCGGCCATGCGATGGCCGCCGGCCTGACGCTCGCCGCCGCCGACGTGCCGCGCTTCACGGCCGCGTTCGAGGCGGTGGGCCGCGAATGGCTATCCGCCGAAGCGCTGTCGCGCACCGTCGAAACCGACGGCGAACTGGAGGACGCGTATTTCACGCCGCAGTTCGTCGAAATGCTCGACGCGGCCGTGTGGGGCCAGGGCTTCCCGGCGCCGGTGTTTTCCGGCGAATTCGAGGTCGCGTCGCAGGCGCTGGTGAAGGACAAGCACCTGAAGCTGCAATTGATCCGCGGCCGCCAGCGTTTCAACGCGATCTGGTTCAACCACACCGACACGCTGCCCGCGCGCACCACGGTCGCCTACCGGCTCGCGAGCGATACGTGGAACGGGGTGTCGCGCGTGCAGTTGATCGTCGAGCACGCAGCGAGCTAGAACGCCGGGCGCGCAGCCTCGATCGGCTATAATTTCCCCTTTTTACGAAGCTATAAAAGATCGACATGGAAGCGGAACGTCTCAACGCGATCGAAGCCTCTCTGGTGGACCTGCGCACGCGCGCGGCCGACCTACGGGGGTATCTTTGACTACGACGACAAAGCACTGCGTCTAATCGAAGTCAACCGGGAACTCGAAGACCCGAACGTCTGGAACGACTCGAAACACGCCCAGGCCCTCGGCCGGGAAAAGAAACTGCTCGACGACACGGTCGGCAAGCTCACGGCACTGCACGACGATCTGCGCGACGCGCTGGATCTGCTGGAAATGGCCCGTGAGGAAAACGACGACGACACGCTGATCGCCTGCGAGAGCGACGCGCAAGGCCTCGAATCGCGCGTCGCCGACATGGAATTCCGCCGCATGTTCGCGAACCCGGCGGATCCGAACAACGCGTTTCTCGACATCCAGGCCGGCGCCGGCGGCACCGAGGCGTGCGACTGGGCGTCCATGCTGCTGCGCCAGTACCTGCGCTACTGCGAACGCAAGGGCTTCAAGACCGAGGTGCTGGAACAGACCGACGGCGACGTCGCGGGCATCAAGAACGCCACGATCAAGATCGAAGGCGAATACGCGTACGGCTTCCTGCGCACCGAAACGGGCGTGCACCGGCTGGTGCGCAAGTCGCCGTTCGACTCGTCGGGCGGCCGTCATACGTCGTTCTCGTCGGTGTTCGTGTACCCGGAAATCGACGATTCGATCGAAGTGGACATCAACCCGGCCGATCTGCGCATCGACACGTACCGCGCGTCCGGCGCGGGCGGTCAGCACATCAACAAGACCGACTCCGCGGTGCGGATCACGCACATGCCGTCGGGCATCGTCGTGCAGTGCCAGAACGACCGTTCGCAGCACCGTAACCGCGCCGAAGCGATGGCCATGCTGAAATCGCGTCTGTACGAAGCGGAAATCCGCAAGCGTCAGGAAGAACAGGACAAGCTCGAAGCCGGCAAAACCGACGTGGGCTGGGGTCATCAAATCCGTTCGTACGTGCTGGACAACAGCCGTATCAAGGATTTGCGCACGAACGTCGAAATCAGCAATACCAAGAGCGTGCTCGACGGCGACCTCGATCCGTTCATCAGCGCCAGCCTGAAACAGGGCGTTTAAGCGCGGCGCGCGCCTGGGCCCCGGGCTCGGCGCGGGCAGAATCGGGTGCGACGAACGTTGCGGAGCACCATCGGCGCGGCGTGTTTTTCACGGCCGCGCCGCCTGTTTTTCACCGCCTGAGGTTTTTACACCGACTGGCCACCCGCACCGGGGTCGTCCCCGCGGGCTACCGAACACCACATCACCATGACCGAACCGACCCAGCCGAACGCGGCTCAGCCTAATGCGGCCCAGCCGACCACCGCCCCCGAGGTGGACGACAACAAGATCATGACCGAGCGCCGCGAGAAGCTGCGCGAGCTGCGCGAGCATGGCGTCGCCTATCCGAACGACTTCCGTCCCACGCATCACGCGGCCGATCTGCAAACGCAGTTCGCCGACACCGACAAGGAAGCGCTCGAAGCGAATCCGCTCGACGTCGCCCTCGCCGGCCGCATGATGCTCAAGCGCGTGATGGGCAAGGCCAGCTTCGCGACCGTGCGCGACGGTTCGGGTCAGATCCAGTTCTTCATCACGCCCGCCGACGTCGGTCAGGAAACCTACGACGCATTCAAGAAGTGGGACATGGGCGACATCGTCGCGGCGCGCGGCGTGCTGTTCCGCACCAACAAGGGCGAGCTGTCGGTGCGCTGTACCGAACTGCGTCTGCTGTCCAAGTCGCTGCGTCCGCTGCCGGACAAGTTCCACGGCCTCGCCGACCAGGAAATGAAGTACCGCCAGCGCTACGTCGACCTGATCGTCACGCCGGAAACGCGCAAGACTTTCGTCGCGCGCACCAAGGCGATTTCGTCGATCCGCAAGTTCATGGCCGACGCCGACTTCATGGAAGTCGAAACGCCGATGCTGCACCCGATCCCGGGCGGCGCGGCGGCCAAGCCGTTCACCACGCACCACAACGCGCTGGACATGCAGATGTTCCTGCGCATCGCGCCGGAGCTGTACCTGAAGCGCCTCGTGGTCGGCGGCTTCGAGCGCGTGTTCGAGATCAACCGTAACTTCCGCAACGAGGGCGTGTCGGTCCGCCACAACCCGGAATTCACGATGATCGAGTTCTACGCGGCCTACACCGACTACAAGTGGCTGATGGACTTCGTCGAGCAACTGATCCGCCAGGCGGCGATCGATTCGCTCGGCACCGCCACGATCACCTATCAGGGTCGCGAACTGGATCTGGCCAAGCCGTTCCACCGTCTGACGATCACCCAGGCGATCCAGAAGTACGCGCCGCAATACACGAACGAGCAACTGGCCGACGGCGCGTTCCTGCGCACCGAGCTGAAGAAGTTCGGCGTGGACGCGTCGCAGCCGCAGTTCCTGAACGCCGGCGTGGGCTCGCTGCAACTCGCGCTGTTCGAGGAAACCGCCGAGTCGCAATTATGGGAGCCGACGTACATCATCGACTACCCGGTCGAAGTGTCGCCGCTCGCGCGCGCGTCGGATTCGGCGCCGGGCATCACCGAGCGTTTCGAGCTGTTCATCACCGGCCGCGAAATCGCCAACGGCTTCTCGGAACTGAACGACCCCGAAGACCAGGCGGCCCGCTTCAAGAAGCAGGTCGACCAGAAAGATGCCGGCGACGAAGAAGCGATGTTCTACGACGCCGACTACATCCGCGCGCTCGAATACGGGATGCCGCCGGCGGGCGGCTGCGGGATCGGCATCGACCGTCTGGTGATGATGCTGACCGACAGCCCGAGCATCCGCGACGTGATCCTGTTCCCGCATCTGCGCCGCGAAGACTGATCCGATCGCGCGCGCGGTTTTGCGCTAGACACGATGCCCGGCTCGATGCCGGGCATTTTTTTTCCCGTCGCTCCCGGAGAGGATGGCTGGCCGGCGCGACGCGCCGCGCTTTGTTGTAACGATCGGTAAAAGCTGCATAACGCCCGCCCCGCCGCTCTTTCGCGCAAATCCTGCGGACGCTGAACAATCAAGGCGCCGCGCCGGTCGCGCCCGGCTTCGACGTCTTTTGGGTACGAAGATTGCTGCCAGTTGGTTACAAATTGAAACCCTGACGGAATCGATTTGCCCGACACTGAGTCTCAATAACAGTCGACTCTGCTTGAGACGGAGGCCAATATGGACAACCCGAACCCAACCACGCAATCACGCCGTATTCACCCGCTCGTCGCGACCGCGGCGGGCGCCGTCATCATCGCCAGTCTGGTCGCCACCGCGGCGGTGACGGGCGTATTTCCGAAAGCGTCGAGCAGCGGCGCGCAAAACGATCAGACGCAGAGCGCGCAGGTGACGGCGCAGCCGAACGTCGTCGATTCGGCCGCGCCTGCCAGCCCCACGCCGAATTCGGCGAGCGCCCAGCAGGCTGCCCAGCAGCAGGCTCAGACCGAAGCCACGCAGCAGCAAGCGGCACAGCAGCAACAGGCAACGATGTCGGCCGCGCAACAGCAGCAATACGCTCAACAACAGCAAGCCCAGGCGCAAGCTCAACCCGCGCCGCAATACGCGCAGCAAGCGCCGGCCCAACCGGCTTACTGCTCGACATGCGGTACGGTCGTGGGGATTTCCGCCGTGCGTCAGGAAGGTCACGGCACCGGGATCGGCGCGGTCGGCGGTGCGGTGGCGGGCGGTCTGGTCGGTAACCAGTTCGGCGCCGGCGGCGGCCGTGCGGCAATGACGGTGCTCGGCGCGCTCGGCGGCGGCCTGGCCGGCAACTCGGTCGAGAAGCACATCCGCAGCACCACGGCTTACTCGGTGCGCGTGCACATGGAAAGCGGCAAGACGCGCTATTTCACTTACCACGAAGCGCCGCCGTTCCAGCAAGGCGAACGCGTGCGGATCGAGAACGGCACGCTCGTCGCGGGCTAGGCGCCCGGCATCTCTGCCCCGCTTTTTCGCGGGCGATAAAAAAGGCGATTCCGGATGGAATCGCCTTTTGCATTTTTGGCGGCGGCTGGCCGGCGGTACGGCGTGACACGGTTGCCGCGCCACATCGTTCACATCGCTTCGCTGCCGCCAGTGGCGCGAACGCCATGACCACGAACCACGATCAATAATCCGCGTCTTCGATCCATGCAGCCTGAATCGCCTCGAGGATCTTTTCGTTCGACCGCTCGGGGTCGTCGTCGAAACCTTCCAGCTCGGTTATCCAGCGGTGCAGGTCGGTGAAGCGCACCTGCTGCGGATCGATGTCCTGGTGCTTGTCAGTCAGGGCCATCGCGATGTCTTGCGTATCGGTCCACTTCATGGCTGCAACCTCCTGTTAGTGGTTTTCCTTCGCGTGATTGATCGTGTAGCGCGGGATCTCGACGACCAGATCCTGCTCGGCCGGCACCATCGCCTGGCACGACAGACGCGAGGCCGGTTCGAGCCCCCACGCCTTGTCCAGCAGATCGTCCTCGTCTTCCCCGGACGGCGTCAAGGCGGCGAAACCCTCACGCACGATCACGTGGCAGGTCGTGCACGCACAGGACTTCTCGCACGCGTGCTCGATTTCAATGCCGTGTTCGAGCAGGCTGTCACAGATGCTCTTGCCGGGCTCGGCATCGATCACCGCGCCTTCCGGGCACAGTTCGACGTGAGGCAGCACAACGATTTGAGGCATACATTTTCCGTTTGGTTCTGCGGCACGGCGGCGGCCGACAGGCTCCGTGCCATTTTACTGGCGTCGCGCGGGGTTTTTAAGTCCGCGCGACGCGCATCGGTTTTCGACGAGTGATGAACGACGCGTGTTACGACGCGTGGAACGCCGGCGGACCGATCCGTGCCGGCCCTGGGCGCCCGGCGCCCCGCTCAGATCTCGTCGAGCTTGCGGCCCGCGAGCGCGCGGCGAATGCCCTTGTTCATGCGGCGGGCCGCGAATTCGTCGGTGCCTTCGGCGAGCGTTTTCGTGGCGGCTTCGATCGCGTCGGCGTCATCGCTTTGCTGCAGATCGCGCAGCGCGTTCAGCAGCGTGTCGAGTTCGGCGCGCTCGGCTTCGTCGAGCAATTCGGCGTCGGCGGCGAGCGCGGCGTCCGTCGCCTCGACGAGGCGGCGCGCCTCGACCTGCGCCTCGCGCAACGCACGTGCGCGCATGTCGACTTCGGCGGTCGAGAAACTGTCTTCGAGCATGCGGGCGATGTCGTCATCGGCGAGACCGTACGACGGCTTGACCACCACCGACGCTTCCACGCCCGAACCCTGCTCGCGCGCGAACACGGACAGCAGACCATCGGCGTCGACCTGATACGTGACGCGGATGCGCGCCGCGCCGGCCGCCATCGGCGGAATGCCGCGCAGCTCGAAACGCGCGAGCGAACGGCAGTCGCTGACGAGCTCGCGCTCGCCTTGCACGACGTGGATCGCCATCGCCGTCTGGCCGTCCTTGAAGGTGGTGAAGTCCTGCGCGCGCGCGACCGGAATCGTCGAGTTGCGCGGAATGATCTTCTCGGTCAGCCCGCCCATCGTCTCGACGCCGAGCGACAGCGGAATCACGTCGAGCAGCAGCCACTCGTCGCCGTCCTCACCGCGGTTGCCGGCCAGCAGATCGGCCTGGATCGCCGCGCCGAGCGCGACCACCTGATCCGGGTCGAGATTGACGAGCGGCGGCTGGCCGAAAAACGACTCGACCGCGCGGCGGATCACCGGCATGCGCGTCGCGCCGCCGACCAGCACCACGCCGTTGATCTCTTTGGTCGTGACCCGGGCGTCGCGCAGCGCCTTTTTCGTCGGGCCGAACGTGCGTTGCACGAGCGCCTGGGTGATCGACTCGAAGGTGGCTTCGTCGATCGTCAGATCGATGCGTGCGCCGCTCGCGAGCGTGACCGCGAGGGTTGCATAGGACGCGCTCGACAGCGCCTCCTTGGCCTCGCGTACGCTGTCCAGCAGCAGCCGCACGTCTTCGGGCGCGAGCGTTTGCGGCGCGATGCCCGCCTGCTCCAGCACGTGGCGGTACAGCGCGTGATCGAAATCATCGCCGCCGAGCGCGGAATCGCCGCCGGCCGCCAGCACTTCGAACACGCCCTTGGTGAGCTTGAGAATGGACAGGTCGAAGGTGCCGCCGCCGAGGTCGTACACGGCGAACAGGCCTTCCGAGCCGTTGTCGAGGCCATACGCGATCGCGGCCGCGGTCGGCTCGTTCAGCAGACGCAGCACGTTCAGACCGGCGAGCCGCGCGGCGTCCTTGGTCGCCTGGCGCTGCGCTTCGTCGAAGTACGCGGGCACCGTGATGACCGCCCCGACCAGCTCGTCGCCGAGCGTGTCCTCGGCGCGCTGACGCAGCGTCGCGAGAATTTCCGCCGACACTTCGACCGGGCTTTTCACGCCGTCGATGGTACGGATCTGCACCATGCCGGGCGCATCGACGAAATCGTAGGGCGCGTTTTCGGCGCCCTCCACTTCCGCCTTGCCGCGGCCCATGAAGCGCTTGACGGAGACGATCGTGTTGCGCGGATCGCTCGCCGCCTCGGCTTTCGCGGCGCGGCCGATCCGGCGGCCGCCCCTGGCCAGATAGCGCACCACCGACGGCAGCAGCGCATGGCCGTCCTCGTCGGGCAGCACGTCGGGCACGCCGCTGCGCACCGCGGCGACGAGGGAGTTGGTGGTGCCGAGGTCGATGCCGACCGCGAGACGCCGCTGATGGGGCGCCGGCGCCATGCCGGGTTCGGAGATTTGCAGTAGGGCCATCTGGATCTTCTCGGGGCCGTTTCGCCCCGTCCTGAATTTTTTCGCGTTACTGAATGTGGTGCCGCGCGTGGTGCCGCATGTGTTGCCGCGGCTAAACGACTGAACGACTGAACGACCGAACGACGCTGCGACTGCGCGGCCATGCGATGCCGGCGCGCGCGCCGGCGGCTAGTTGTCGAGCCGCTCGATCTGCGTGCCGATTTCCGACGCCACCCGCTCGATGAACATCAACTGCCGCACCGCCTCGCCCGCCGCCTGGTCCGCGCCGCTGTCGAGCAGCGCGCCGAGCTTCGTGAAACGTACGCGTTCCTCGTCGCGCAGCTCGGTGAGCAACGCGTCGAGCGCGTCGACGTTCCTCGCCGCGGCCGCGTCCTCGATCCCCTCGCGCCATTCCATCTGCTGCATCAGGAACGCCGGCTCCATCGCCGTGTTGTTCTCAGCGCCGACATCGACGCCGCGCAACGACAGCAGATACGTGGCGCGCTTCAGCGGATCGCGCAGCGTCTGATACGCCTCGTTCGTGCGCGTCGCCCATTGCATCGCGATGCGCTTCTGCGCGTCGCCGGCCGCGGCGAAGCGGTCCGGATGCACCTGCGCCTGCACGGTGCGGTACGCGTGATCGAGTGCGTTCGCGTCGAGCGCGAAGCGCGCCGGAAGATCGAACAGGGCGAAGTGGCTGTCGTTCAGCGAGGCCATCAGGTAGAGGGAATCCGTTCAGGAAAGCGCACCGCGGCGCGGTCTATAAAAAGCGGTTCGAAGGAGCCGTACGACTGCGCTCGAAAACCGGGCACGCCGAACATAACAACGCCGCGCTTGCGACACAGCAGCCGCCAGGCAAACTAAAAAGGCGGCACGCGCCGCCTTTAGTCCGCTGCACGCGGCAATGCCCGGATTTACACCCGGAACGACTCGCCGCAACCGCATTCGTCCTTCACGTTCGGGTTGTTGAACTTGAAGCCTTCGTTCAACCCTTCGCGCGCGAAGTCGAGTTCCGTGCCGTCGATATAAGCGAGGCTCTTCGGATCGACAACGACTTTCACGCCGTTGCATTCGAACACGGCGTCTTCAGGCGCGAGCTCATCCACGTACTCGAGCTTGTAGGCGAGCCCCGAGCAACCGGTGGTGCGCACGCCCACGCGCAAACCGACGCCCTTACCGCGCCGGGTCAGATACTTCTGGACGTGCTGTGCTGCTTTGTCGGTCAACGTAATTGCCATCGCTTTTCTCTTCGATTCACATCGTCGGCGCGGACAGCTGGACTGCGCCCGCGCCGGTCGGCCATTAGGCGTGTTGCTGGTCGCCCGCGACCGCCGCTTCGCCGTGACGCTGCTTGTAGTCGGCGACCGCTGCCTTGATCGCGTCTTCCGCGAGGATTGAGCAGTGGATCTTCACCGGCGGCAACGCCAGTTCCTCGGCGATCTGGGTGTTCTTGATCGACATCGCTTCGTCGAGCGTCTTGCCCTTCACCCATTCGGTGACGAGCGAGCTCGACGCGATCGCCGAACCGCAGCCGTAGGTCTTGAACTTCGCGTCTTCGATGATGCCGTCCGCACCCACGCGAATCTGCAGCTTCATCACGTCGCCGCAGGCCGGCGCGCCAACCATGCCGGTGCCGACCGCGTCGTCGTCTTTCGCGAACGAACCGACGTTGCGCGGGTTTTCGTAATGGTCCAGCACCTTTTCGCTATAAGCCATGATTACACTCCTTGATCCGTTTCAACCTGCAATTTGCAATTCGATAAAGCCGACGTTTTCCAGCCGATGGCGCGTCAGTGCGCGGCCCACTGGATCGTCGAAATATCGATCCCGTCCTTGTGCATTTCCCACAGCGGCGACAAATCGCGCAGCTTGGAAATCTTGGTCTTCAGCAGGTTGATCACGTAGTCGACGTCCTGCTCCGTCGTGAAGCGGCCCACCGTGAAGCGGATCGAGCTGTGCGCCAGCTCGTCGTTGCGACCCAGCGCGCGCAGCACGTACGACGGCTCCAGCGAAGCCGACGTGCACGCCGAACCCGACGACACCGCGACGTCCTTGACCGCCATGATCAGCGACTCGCCTTCGACGAAATTGAAGCTGATGTTCAGGTTGTGCGGCACACGCTTTTCCATGTCGCCGTTCACGTAGGTTTCTTCCATTTCCGACAGGCCGCGCAGCAGACGGTCGCGCAGCATGCGGATGCGTTCGTTTTCCGTGGCCATTTCCTCGCGCGCGATGCGGAACGCCTCGCCCATGCCGACGATCTGGTGCGTGGCCAGCGTGCCCGAACGCATGCCGCGCTCGTGACCGCCGCCGTGCATCTGCGCCTCGATGCGGATACGCGGCTTGCGACGCACGTACAACGCGCCGATGCCCTTCGGACCGTAAGTCTTGTGTGCGGAGAACGACATCAGGTCGACCTTCAACTTCTGCAGGTCGATCGCGATCTTGCCGGTGGCCTGGGCCGCGTCGACGTGAAAAATGATGCCCTTTTCGCGGGTGATTTCGCCGATCGCCTCGACGTCCTGAATCACGCCGATTTCATTGTTCACCGACATGACCGACACCAGAATCGTGTCCGGGCGGATCGCCGCCTTGAACGCGTCGAGGTCGATCAAACCGTCGTCCTTCACATCCAGATACGTGAGCTCGAAACCTTCACGTTCGAGTTCGCGGCAGGTATCCAGCACGGCCTTGTGCTCGGTCTTCACCGTGATGATGTGCTTGCCCTTGCTCTTGTAGAAGTGCGCGGCGCCCTTGATGGCCAGGTTGTCCGACTCCGTCGCGCCCGACGTCCAGATGATTTCGCGCGGATCGGCGTTCACCAGCGCGGCGACGTTCTCACGCGCTTCCTCGACCGCACGCTCCGCGTCCCAGCCATACGAGTGGCTGCGCGATGCGGGATTGCCGAACTGCTCGCGCAGGTAAGGAATCATCTTGTCCACCACGCGCGGATCGATCGGCGTCGTCGCGCTGTAATCCATGTAGATGGGCAGATGGAGAGAGTCGTTGTTCATCAATTGCTCCGGGGACGTCATGTGCTCTGGCTTCTTGGGTTCGTTCTGCGTGGCGGCTGCGCTTCGTGGCGCGTCATCTTCGTGATACGGCACGGCGCCGCGCTACGAACCGGCCATGTTGAAAACTGAGTTGGGCCCTTTCGGCGCGACGCGGACGGGTTCCGCCGCGGGCGCTTCGTTGCGCCGGTCGCGCAGCACCGCCGGCGCGCCTTCGCGCGAACGCTGCTGATCGACCAGATCCTTGAGCGAGACCGAATCCAGGTACTCGACCATCTTCTGGTTCAGCGTCGACCACAATTCATGCGTCATGCAGTGGCCGTCGTGCTGCTTGGTGCCCTCGCACGAGCCCTTGCCGCCGCACTGGGTGGCGTCGAGCGGCTCGTCGACCGCGATGATGATGTCCGCCACGGTCACGTCTTCGGCGCGGCGGGCCAGATTGTAGCCGCCGCCCGGCCCGCGTACGGACTCGACGATTTCATGACGACGCAGCTTGCCAAACAGCTGCTCGAGGTAGGACAGGGAGATATGTTGGCGCTGGCTGATACCCGCAAGCGTCACCGGGCCCTGCTCCTGGCGCAGCGCCAGGTCAATCATCGCCGTGACGGCGAAACGGCCTTTCGTGGTGAGTCTCATATGGTGTGGGGACCGCAATTCTCGACAAGTTTTGTCAAGTATAAATACATGAGCGATTTAGTCAAGTATCCCTATCGTGATTTGGGTCATTTGCTTAATTGCTGAAAATGGCGCGGCGCCTTGTCGGGCGGGGTCGCGCGGCCTGCTCGCGACGGCTCGCCTTAGTCGAGCAACTGGGGACGCAACGTCGCGATAAGCGCGCGGCACGCCGTCTCGCATTGATCCAGCACCTGCTCGAAGCCCTCCGCGCCGCCGAAGTACGGATCGACGACCTCGCGCGCGCCGCCCCACC